>NZ_NKUI01000133.1 GCF_014845115.1 Methylorubrum zatmanii
CTAAAATCCTGCATAGCTCATGATAAGTACTATGATGCCATAGACAGAGCCGGACACCATCCCTTTTCCGGTGGCCAGATGGGAAGGCCCTCAGGCTTGGAAACCTTGCCGTTTTGACAGGGGCGGTCGGCCTGTCCTACCCGCGAGTCTTATGCCGCGTCTCCGGAAGAGGCATCGGAGTGAATTCATGACCCTCGATACCGAGGTGATGTCCTTACGGCAGGTGCCGTTGTTCCGCGAAGTGGAGCCGTCGCGCCTCAAGCTGCTCGCTTTCACCAGCGAGCGGGTACATTTCGAGGCGGGCCAAGTGTTCTTCGCTCGCGGAGAGGCGGCGGATGCGGCTTACCTCATCCTCGAAGGGGCCGCCGTCGTCTCGATCGACGGACCCTTCGGTCCGGTCCGTCTCGCCTTGCTCGGGCCGAACGCGCTCGTCGGGGAGATGGGCATTCTCGCCGATCAGCCGCGCTCGGCCACCGTGGCCGCCGAGACCGCGACCACCGCTCTCCGGATCGACCGCGACGTCTTCCTCGAATTGCTGGCGCAGTTTCCGCAGATCGGCATCGCCGTGATGCGCGATCTCGCCCTGCGTCTGGAGCAGACGAACCAGCGGCTCGCCGAGCGCACCGGAAACGCCTGAAGGCCGACCCTTCAGCGGTATTTCCAACCCCATTCACCGTAGATCGGATAGCCACGCCGGCGCGCCTCGTACTCGGCCCCCGGATCGTTACGGCGGTAGCCCTGGCGATAGGCATAGGGGCTCGGCTCGATATAGCCCGGATTCTGCAATTGCTGGCGCAGATCGCCGTCGCCCTCGCCGGACGACCCGGCGCCGCTGCCGATAGCCCAGGCGGGCACGGCCGACAGCAGCAAGGCGGCAATCGCGGCGGCCCTTCCGATCGTCCTGCGCTCCATGTCAGGTCTCCGTGACTGCGTGACGCTCAACCTCAACGGCCTGCGCCGGTCACGGGTTGCAGGGGGGATCGCCCGTTCGGGGCCGCCGATTCAGGCGGTCGGATAGGTGATGAATTCAAGGAGCGAACCGTCCGGATCCCGGAAGTAGACGCTGACGCCCGACCCGGCGGCGCCATTGCGCTCGACCGGGCCGAGTTCGACCGCCACGCCGTGGGCTTCGAGATGGGCAATCGCCTGCTCGATCGGGCCGGACCAGCGGAAGCAGAGGTCACTACCGCCCGGCATCACCGGCTCCCGAGCCTGCGGCGTACCGATCTGGCCCGGGCCATGAACGTTGAGCTGCACTCCGCCGAACCGGAACGCCACTCCTTTCCCGACCGGAATCACTTCGGCCCGCAGGACGTCCCGGTAGAAGGCCGTCGAGCGCTCCCAGTCGGAAACATGGATGACGCAGTGATCGAGGTGGATCGCCGGAGACAGGAGCGCCGCCTCCGCACCGGCATCCGCGAGGAGCTGGGTCTCGGTCTCGGGCATCCAGGCTCTCCATTTCCGGGGCTGCGACGGCTCAGATAACGCGCTCCGCAAGCCGGGCGAGGGATACGCCATCCGCTCGGCCCCTGAGAGGGCGGGAGGCGCCGTCGCGCAAGCGCCGCGCGGGCTCGCCGCCACGGCTTGGGCGGATGCGACGCGGCGACGTTCCTCGCTCGATGCGGCCTCGAAGTCACACCCGATCGGTGTCAGGGGGGGTAGTCATGGGCCAATGCGCAACTCGAACCCGCTCCCGCGAGCGACGACAGGAGCCTCCATGGCAGCCCGCAAGACCGCCAGCACGACGACCCGCCGCCTGATGCTCGCGGCACTCTGTCTCGTGCCCCTGGCGGCCTGCAAATCCTCGAAGCCCGGCCTGATGGCGGGGGCGGACGACGATGCGGCTTGGTATATCGGCACCATGCCCGACAAGCCCTTCGACGTGCCTCTCGTCGACAAGTCGCGCATCGACCCGAAATACCGCCGCCAGGAGGTCGCCTATACCGGCCCCGAGGCCCCCGGCACCATCGTGGTGGATATCGACAAGCGCCAGCTCGCCCTGGTGCAGGAGGGAGGCACCGCGATCCGGTACGGCGTCGGCGTCGGCAAGGCCGGCTTCTCGTGGAAGGGGGACGCCCGGATCGCCCGCAAGGGCGTGTGGCCGGATTGGAGCCCCACCACGACGATGGTCTCGCTTAACCCCGGCATCGAGCGCTCGCGCAAGGGCGGGATCGACAACCCACTCGGCGCCCGCGCCCTCTATCTCTACCAGGGCAACCGCGACACCCTGTTCCGCATCCACGGCACCAACGAGCCCTGGAGCATCGGCGAACAGATGTCGTCGGGCTGCGTGCGCATGCTCAACGAGGATATCGTCGATCTCTACGAGCGCGTACCGGTGGGTACGCGGGTGATCGTGAAGCGCAGCGGCGCCTATCGCGCGTGAACCCGCACCACGTCCCGGAACCTTTCACCCCCTTGGAGCGTCCCTGTCCCGCGACCAAGCTTGGCCGCGGGAACTCCGTCATACAAGCGCGCCGATGACCATCACCGTGTCGAACCTCCAGCCGATCATCGCAATCCTGGCTGGTGTCCTGATCCTGATCGCGCCACGGCTGCTCAACTACATCGTGGCGATCTATCTCATCGTGGTCGGATTGATCGGTCTGGGCCTCCTGCGCCATCTGTCTTGAGACGCTCGGAGCGCAGCCAAAGGTTGGGGAAGGCGGCAGGCGAGGCCGGGCGACGTGCGCGGGGCGCCCTGTGGACGTCGCCATGAACGGTACGATTCGCCCTTCGGCGAGTATCGACGGGACATATCCCTTCCCTTTCACAGGGCTCGCCCCAGCCTCTGACAGAGCAGCTACATCGTCACTCCTCGCGGTGGAGTGATGCGAAGCTTTCCTTGCACTGCGACATGAGATGCGCCACGCCCGCGGGGAACGGCGCTCAGGTCGCCATATCCGTCCAGCGGAGAGACTGATGACGAAATGGGTCTATTCCTTCGGTGACGGCAAGGCCGAGGGCGAGGCGTCGATGCGCAACCTCCTCGGCGGCAAGGGGGCGAACCTCGCCGAGATGTCGAACCTCGGCCTTCCGGTCCCCCCCGGCTTCACCATCACCACGGAAGTCTGCACCTACTACTACGAGCACGGCGAGACCTATCCGGCCGAGTTGAAGGACGCCGTGAACGCGGCGCTCGACACGGTCGGCAAACTCACCGGCCGCCGCTTCGGCGATGCGGAGAAGCCGCTGCTCGTCTCGGTCCGCTCCGGCGCCCGCGCTTCGATGCCGGGCATGATGGACACCGTGCTGAACCTCGGCCTCAACGACACCACGGTCGAGGCCCTGGCGAAGGATGCCGACGACGAGCGCTTCGCCTACGATTCCTACCGCCGCTTCATCACGATGTACTCGAACGTCGTGCTCGGCGTGGAGCACCACGCCTTCGAGGAGGCTCTGGAGCACTACAAGGAACAGAAGGGCCTCAACCTCGACACCGAGCTGAAGGCCGACGACTGGAAGCACCTGATCGGCGTCTACAAGAAGATCGTGCGCGACGAGCACGGCTCCGACTTCCCGCAGAAGCCGGAGGACCAGCTCTGGGGTGCCATCGGCGCGGTGTTCGATTCCTGGATGATCCCGCGGGCCAAGAAGTACCGTGAGCTGAACAACATCCCCGAGAGCTGGGGCACGGCCGTCAACGTTCAGGCCATGGTGTTCGGCAATATGGGCGACACCTCGGCCACCGGCGTCGCCTTCACCCGCAATCCCTCCACCGGTGAGAGCGCGCTCTACGGCGAGTTCCTGATCAACGCCCAGGGCGAGGACGTGGTGGCGGGCATCCGCACGCCGCAGGACATCACCGAGAAGGCCCGCATCGAGGCGAAGTCCGACAAGCCGTCGATGGAGAAGGCGATGCCGGAGAGCTTCGCCGAGCTGACGCGGATCTACGGGATCCTCGAAAAGCATTACCGCGACATGCAGGACATGGAGTTCACCATCGAGCGCGGGAAGCTCTGGATGCTCCAGACCCGCAACGGCAAGCGCACCGCCAAGGCGGCCCTGCGCATCGCCGTCGAGCTTGCGGGCGAGGGCCTGATCTCGAAGGAAGAGGCGATCAAGCGCATCGAGCCCGGCGCCCTCGACCAGCTCCTGCACCCGACCATCGACCCGAATGCCGAGCGCAAGGTCATCGCCACTGGCCTGCCGGCCTCGCCGGGCGCGGCCGTCGGCGAGATCGTGTTCAACTCCGAGGCGGCGGAAGCCGCCCGGAAGGCCGAGCGCCGCTGCATCCTCGTGCGCATCGAGACCTCGCCGGAGGACATCCACGGCATGCACGCCGCCGAGGGCATCCTCACGACGCGCGGCGGCATGACCAGCCACGCGGCGGTGGTTGCCCGCGGCATGGGCAAGCCCTGCGTCTCCGGCGTCGGCTCGATCCGGATCGACTACAAGGCGCAGACGCTGACCGTCGGCGGCGTGACCCTGAAGGCGGGCGACGTCATCACCATCGACGGCTCGACCGGTCAGGTGATCCAGGGCGAGGTCAAGATGCTCCAGCCGGAGCTGTCGGGCGACTTCGCCGCCCTGATGGAGTGGGCGGACGCGGTGCGGACCATGAAGGTGCGCACCAACGCCGACACCCCGGCGGATGCCCGCGCCGCCCGCAAGTTCGGCGCCGAGGGCATCGGCCTGTGCCGCACCGAGCACATGTTCTTCGACGGCGACCGGATCGTGGCGGTGCGCGAGATGATCCTCGCCGACGACACGGAAGGCCGCCGGGCGGCGCTCGCCAAGATCCTGCCCTATCAGCGCCAGGACTTCCTGGAGCTGTTCACGATCATGTCGGGCCTGCCTGTCACGATCCGGCTGCTCGACCCGCCGCTGCACGAATTCCTGCCGCACACGGACGAGGAGATCCGCGAGGTCATGGAGGCGACCGGGATCGCCGAGGACAAGATCCGCAACCGCATCCGCGAACTCTCCGAGCACAACCCGATGCTCGGCTTCCGCGGCTGCCGCCTCGCCATCGCCTTCCCCGAGATCGCCGAGATGCAGGCCCGCGCGATCTTCGAGGCGGCCGTGCAGGCGGCCAAGGACACCAACGCCCCGGTCACGCCGGAGGTGATGGTGCCGCTGGTGTTCACGCGGATGGAGTTCGACATCGTCAAGGCCCGGATCGACGCCATGGCCAAGGCCGTGTCGGAGGAGACCGGCGCGCAGATCGACTATCAGGTCGGCACGATGATCGAGCTGCCGCGGGCGGCACTGAAGGCCGGCGAGATCGCGGAGACGGCGGAGTTCTTCTCCTTCGGCACCAACGACCTGACCCAGACCGCGCTCGGCATCTCCCGCGACGATGCCGCGACCTTCCTCGGGCCCTACACCCAGAAGGGCATCCTGCCGGTCGATCCCTTCGTGTCGATCGATCAGGAAGGCGTGGGCGAATTGGTGAAGATCGGCGCCGAGCGCGGCCGCAAGACCCGCGAGAAACTCAAGCTCGGCATCTGCGGCGAGCATGGCGGCGACCCGGCCTCCATCGGCTTCTGCCAGGAGGTCGGCCTCGACTACGTGTCCTGCTCGCCCTTCCGGGTGCCAATCGCCCGCCTCGCCGCGGCGCAGGCGGCCCTGGGCAAGGACGCCTGAAAGCTCGAAAACCCTCTCGCGGGTATAGACCTGCGGGAGGGCTGCGAAGCGTCGCAATAAATTTGCGGATGTGGGGCTGAACCCGTGTCACGCGGGCACGTTACCTGCTAGCGGAGGACCGATACGCGGCGCGCGCCATCGGTCCTTCGCCCAGGGCAGCCGCGGGACGTCCAGCCATGTCGAATCCCGACTCCCCGACCGCCATCCTCGATCATCGCGCCGTCATTTCCGGCCATCGGGCGATGCAAGTCGCCTATTTCTGGATCCTCTCGGCGATGGCCGCGGCGGCCGGCATCGTCGGGTTGGTCTACCTCGAATCCAACCGCAACGAGCGCGAAGCGGGCCGGATGATCGTCGCCTCTCAGGGCAACGCCGCCTATGCGGCAATCCTGGTCAACGGCTTGGCGCAGCGGCACGGCCGCCCGACGCCTTAACCGTCCGGCAACCACGTTCGCGATTAAACTCCGTCTTATGAGGCACGGTCCCCTTGCGATCCGCTAGGCTTGGGGCTCCCGGCCGCTCGTGAGCATGGGGTGTCGGCGTTGCGTGCGAGACGCGTTCGAGGCTTAGGGCTCGGCCCCCGCTGGATCGTCTCGGCGGTCGTACCGTGGATGCTGGCCAGCGGCCTGCTGGTTTCCTTCACGGCAACGGCGGGAACGGACGCGACTCTGCGGCCCGAATTGCTGTCGCAGCGGGATGTCGCCACCACCGGAGCGCTCGTTTCGTCCACCGGTTGGAACCCGGACGTGATCGATGCCGGCTTCGTGGCGGTGCCGGGCTCGGCGCACGAGGTCGAGGCGGGGGAGGACGGGCTTCCGTCGCTGGCCGATTCGGACGGTGCCACGCCCGCGACGCCCCGCGCCGTCGCCCTCTCCTCGGTGACCCCGGCCCCGGCGGACGCGACCCCCGTCGAGGTCGCCGCCGCGAACCTCGTCTTGCCGGGCTTCTCCGCCCGCCTCGACCGGGCGCCCTCCGTGCTGGACCCGCAGATGTCCACGCCCGAGGCCAAGTCCCACTACGCCGACCTGATCAATCCGGAGGCGATGGACCGCGAGCAGCGCTGCCTCGCCGAGGCCGTCTATTTCGAGGCGCGCAGTGAGCCGGAAGAGGGCCAGGCGGCGGTCGCGCAGGTGGTGCTCAACCGCGTCAAGAGCGGTTTGTACCCCTCGTCCGTCTGCGGTGTCGTCTACCAGAACCGTCACCGCTTCATGGGCTGCCAGTTCTCCTTCGCCTGCGAGGGCAAGTCGCTGCGCATCACCGACGCGGAATCCTGGCGCAGCGCCACCCGCGTCGCCAGCGCGGTGATCGAGGGCCGCACCTATGTCAGCGAGGTCGGCGGTGCGACCCACTACCACGCCGATTACGTGCGCCCCGGCTGGTCGCGCCGGCTGAAGCGCAAGGACATGATCGGCCGGCACATCTTCTACCAACTGAAGCCGAACCAGACCTGATCCGGCCCCTCTCGCGTCATGGCATGGCGCGGCAAAGCAATCCAGGGCGCCGCTCTCTCCGGAAATGGCGCGCCGTTGGATCGCTTCGCCGATGCTTGCGATGACGAGGGCGGCGATACGGGCATCGCTTCCGGCTTCGATGCCCGCCGCGTCTCCCATGAAAGTCCCTCTGCACCGGCAGAAATAGAGGCGCACACCCGGGCTCGGGAGTTTTCTGAGCTGCACTAAGCAGGCGTTAAGCCGACTCGTCGAAATTTCGGCATCGGCTGCGAGGGACGTCGCAGACCGACCCGCAGCAGCGGGACCGAGACGACACGAGAGGCAGTTTGCGTATGCGTAGCGTTGCGGACAACGTCATTCCTTTCCGCCGGCCCGCCCCGACCCCGACCCTCACCCGCGATGGCGGCCGCAGCCGGTCCCGGGCGGACCAGCGCAGCCTGATGGATGCCGTCTATGCCACCGGGTCGATTCCCGTCGCGGCCGGCGATCGCGAGACCAAGCTGATCGCCTCGCGGCTTCAGGTCTATGGCTTCCTCACCATCGAGGAGATGGACGAGGACGGCACCCTGCGCCGCCTGCGCCCATCGGAGGCGATCCGCGCCCGCTCCGAGCGGCCGTGGCGCCTGTCCAAGGCGAGCTACGGCGCCGGCCTCTCGGTCACCATTCCGACGGTGGACGACTTCCTGTTCGAGCCGGCCGGCCTGCCGGCCTGAGCCCGGCCCGCGCGATCCGAAATATCGACCGAAGTCAGCATCTGCGTTGACCCGGTGCTCGGACGCTCCGTATGAGCTTGACCATGCGCGAGCGCCCGCACCGATCCGTGCCCGGCCGCGCGATCATCGGGGTGATCGCGCTCTACGCGCTCGTGCTCCAGGCTTTCCTGACGGTCGTGGCACCGACGATGCCGCGCTTCGAGGGCGGCGTGATCTGCGCGGAGCACGAGGCTCCGGCCCCCTCCGACAACGACCGGCACCTCGATTGCCACCATGCCTGCTGCACGCAGGTCCAGGCCGTGGCCCTGCCGGCTCCGGATGCCGACGGCTTCCTGCCGGCGATCTGGCCGCCACGAACCACCCCCCTTACCCGCCGCGAAGCGGGGACAGGCAATGCCCGCGCGCCGCCCGATCAGGGCATCAGCCCCCGAGGTCCGCCCGCAACGTGAGCCGATCCCCTCGATCCCTCACATGCGGACCTTGCCTCCATGTCATCCCCCGTCCCGGCCCGCGCCGCACGTCGCGCCGCCGCTTGGCTCGTCGCCGTTCCTCCTCTCGTCCTGTCCGTGCCCGATCCAGCCCGGTCCGCCAGCGAGAGCGTGACCCTGGAAGAACTCGCCGTGACCGGCGCGGCCAACGGCCGAAACCAGTCCCCGGCGACCTCCGGCACGCCGGGCTTCGGCGTCGCCGCACCGCCCGGCTCGGCACCGCTGGTGATCGAGCACCCGAGGGGTGAGGTCGCCACGGCGGTCGGGCGCGAGGGCACCATCGCCAACCGCCCCGCCACCAGCATCGGCACGGTGCTGCTCGACAGTCCCGGCGTGACGCTCCGCCAGGGCAATGGTGGGCGCGACGTCGTGATCTCGATTCGCGGCAACAACGCCCGCGCCACCGGCGTGACCCGCAACATGGTGGTGCTGGAGGACGGCTTCTCCGTCACCCAGCCCGACGGCGCCTCGCGCTTCGATCTGGTCGATCCGCGCGCCTATTCCCGCATCGACGTGTTCCGGGGGCCGCAATCGGCCCTGTTCGGCAACTACGCCACGGGCGGCGCGCTGGCCTTCCGCACGCGCACCGGCCGGGAGATCGACGGCTACGAGATCGGGGTCGATGCCGGCAGCTTCGGCTATCTCAGCCACTACTACAGCGTGGGCGGCGCGAGCGGTCCGTTCGAGCTGAGCCTGTTCGCCAGCGACGTGCGCGCCAACGGCTATCAGGACCATTCCTCCTACGACACGCAGACCGTCAACCTGCTGGCGAGCTACACGCCGACGCCGGACAATCGCTTCACGCTCAAAGTGATCCACAATCAGGTCACCGCGAACATCCCCGCCCGCGCGTCACTCGATCAGTTCCGCATCAACCCGTACCAGCGCGGCTGCGCTGCGGCGGCGACGGCAGCGCCTGGTTGCACCACCTTCAATCTGTTGGTGAACGGCGCCTTCGGCACGCGGGTGCCGGTGACGGCGACGGAGGGCGATTTCCGCCGCAACGATCTGCGCACCATCATCGGAGGGCGTTGGGAGCATGACATCGACGCGCAGACGACATGGCGCGTGCAGGTGGGCTTCGACGAGCGCAACTACAATCAGCCGTTCTACAACACCTCGGGCCGGGGCAGCCTGCCGTCCTATAACGTCCAGACCGACCTGACCCGGCGTGGAGAACTGTTCGGCCTGCCGGCGGTCGGCTACGCCGCCCTCGCCTACAACGTGGTCGACATCACCGCCTCGGTCTTCAACCGCGCGCCCTATGGCGGCGCCCGGCTCGGCGCGCTCAGCGGGCTGCAGGACGCCCTGCAATCCAACCTCGGCGGGCGGGCACGGCTCGAACTCGAACTCGCGCCGCAATGGACCGCGGTGGCCGGTCTCAGTGCCGAGGAAACCGGCATCGTCGGGCGCAACCGCACCTTTGACACGAACGCCGCCGGCACGACCTCGACGCTGGCGCGGGCCGACCGCAGCTTCTTCAACGTCGCGCCCGAACTCGCCCTCATCTACCGGCCGGATCCGGACTGGGCCCTGCGCGGCCGCGTCGCCACCGGCTACTCGACGCCGTCCTTCTCCAGCATGTTCGTGACCCCGGCCGGCCTTCCCGGCAATAACGGCGACCTGAAGACCCAGGAGAATCTGGGATTCGATCTCGGCGCAGACGTCATCCCGTTCGAGGGCCTGAAGCTCAGCGTCACCGGCTTCTACGAGTTCTTCCGCAACGAGCTCGTCACGCAATCGCCGGGGGCGGGCCTGCTCAACTACACCTTCAACGCGCCGGCCTCGGAGCATCGCGGCATCGAAGTCGGGGCCAATTGGATGTTCGCGCCGGGCTGGCAGGGGGTGCTTGCCTATACCTTCGACGATCAGGTCTACACCGATTACGTCGAGCAGATCAGTGCCGGCAGCCTCACCGCACGCTTCGACCGGGCCGGCAACCGTATCCCCGGCGTGCCCACTCACCAAGTGCTGGCGCGCGTGGGCTACGACGTGCCGGCAGGTCCGCTCGCCGGCCTCGGCGGCTTCGCCGAGGTGGTGGCGCAGGACGGCTACTATGTCGACAACGCCAACTTCCTGAAGGTGCCGGGCTTCGCGATCCTTAATCTGAACGTCCACTATTCGGCCCTGCTGCCGAACGGCTACGCCAAGCGCATCGACCTCTACGGTGAGGTCCGCAACGTGCTCGACACGGCCTATGTCAGCTCGGCCAATCCGCTGGCGAACACGCTCAATACCGCGACCGGTGCACAGAACGGCCGCGCCGTGCTGGCGAACACGACAGGCTCGATCTTCGCCGGCCCGCCGCGCACCTTCGTGGCGGGGATGAAGCTGTCGTTCTGAGCGGTCAGGCTTGTTCGTCGCCGTCCTCGTCGCCTGCCACCGGCTCCACGGCCTCGCCGCGCAGGAAGCGGGCCTGGAGCTCGGCGACGCGGCGCGCGGATTGCGCGTGTTTGGGGGAGACGGTCGCCGGCAGCGTCTCCGTCTCCCCCCGTTTGATCGCGAGGAGATCGGGATCGCCCCAGCGTTCCAGCAGAGTCTGGAAGGCGGCGTGCCGAGCGGGATCGAAGGCGATGCGGCGCCCCATCCCATCCTTGTACGGATGCGGCGGGTGCATCCCGGCGCAGGGCACGAAGCCATCCGGAATCGGTGTCGTCGCCGCATGGGTGCGCCCCGCCCGCAGGAGCTTGGGCAGGACATGGGTGTGCGGTCCCTCCGGGCTCATCTCGCCGGGTCCGGGGATCGGAGCATAGACCTCGATCCGGCCGATGCGGGCACAGAACACCCGGTGGGGGCTCATCGCGACGAGGCGCGGCCCGATCGGGTTGTCCATGGCGAAGAGCGGCTTGCCGGCGCCGGCCCGAAGGCAGGCGACGGCCTCGGGATCGGCGGTCCGCACACAGGCATCGACGGCGCGCAGGCCGAGGCCGAGATCGAACAGAACCGCCTCCCGATCCTCCTCCCGCGCCGCCTCGCGGTCGGGGCCGAGTTCGGTCACGACCATGCGCTGCGCCATGGCACAGGCCCCCTCGGGCAGGCACAGAGCCACGGCGTGGTTGTAGCCGCCGGAGAAGCCGGTCTCATAGGCCACGGGCCGCAGATCCGGCCCCGGCGCCAGGGCGATGGCACCGCGCGCGGTGGCGAGGCCCATCCGCGTGTCGGGCAGCGCGCGCACGGGCTCGTCGTCGTCGCGCATGAACTCGGCGATGGCGCCGAAACTGCCGAGGCTCCAGGCGGTGCCGGCATCGGCAAGCGCGCCGCGCAGCAACGTCTCGACCTCAGAAGGGGCGGGGGCTCGTCCGGTAGAGGCTGGCTGCATCTGTCTCGTCCTCAGTGGTGGCGCGGTCCCAGGGCAGGAGATAGGCGGTTCCGTCCGCCGCCCGGCCGCGGCACACGCTCACGCCGAAGGTCGCGGCGAGCCGCGCATCGGTGAGCGCCCGGTCCGGCGGGCCGTCGGCAACGATCCGCCCGGCTTCCATCACGACGATCCGGTCGCAGAAGCGGGCGGCGAGGGTGAGATCGTGCAGCACGGCGACGATTCCGGTCCCCTTGCGGGCCGTCGCCCGCAGCAGGGTCATGGCATCGAGCTGGTGGGCCGGGTCGAGGGCGGTGATGGGCTCGTCGGCGAGCAGCCACTCGGCCTCGACCGCCAGGGCACGGGCGAGCAGGACCCGCATCCGCTCACCGGAGGACAGGGTCGGCTCGCCGCGCTCGGCCAGGGCGGTCACCCCGGTCGCCGCCATGGCGCGGGCGATGGCCGCCGCGTCAGCCGGCGAGAGACCGGAGAAGGCGCGGCGATGGGGCAGGCGGCCCAGGGCCACGATCTCGCGCACGCGCAGCGGCCAGCCGACGCCCGCGCCCTGGAACAGGGCCGCGATCCGGCGGGCGCGGGCCTCGCGCGGCAGGCGGGCGAGGGGTACGCCATCGAGAGCGACCTCGCCCCGTCTCGGCGGGAGGAGGCCGGCCAGCACCCGCAGCAGCGTGGTCTTGCCGGCCCCATTGGGTCCGACGAGGCCGACCAGCCGGCCCCGTTCGAGGCCGAGGCTCACATCCGAGAGGAGGGCGCGGCCGTCGCGGTCGAGCCCGATGCCGGCGGCGGACAGGATCATGCCCGCCCCCGGTTGCGCAGGAGCAGCACGATCAGGAACGGCGCGCCAACGAGGGCGGTCACCACGCCGAGCTTCAATTCGGGCCGTGTCGCGAGCAGCCGCACGCCGAGATCGGCCGCCAGCACCAGCACCGCCCCGGCAAAGCCGCTCGGCAGAAGGCTCGCTCCCGGCCGGGCCCCGACGAGGGGCCGCACCAGATGCGGCACCACCAACCCGACGAAGCCGATGGCCCCGCTCACGGCGACGCCGCTGCCGACGGCGAGCGCCGCCCCGGCGATGAGGCGCATCCGCACGGAGACGAGGTTGAAGCCGAGGCTGGCGGCGGTGTCCTCGCCGAGCGCCAGGGCATCGAGGGCGGCGGAGGTGGAGAGCATCAGGGCCCAGCCGAGCGCCATCAGCGGCAGGCAGAGCAGGACATGGTCCATGCTGCGGTCGGCGAGGGACCCCATCAGCCAGAACACGATCTCGAGGGCGGCATAGGGGTTCGGCGACAGGTTGAGAGCCAACGCCGTCAGCGCGCCCGCGAGGCTCGACAGTCCGACGCCGGCCAGGATCAGGCCGAGGGTTCCGCTGCCGCGCGCCGCGAGCCCGATCAGGAGCAACGCCGCCAGGGCGGCTCCGGCGATGCCGCCGAGCGGCAAAGCGAGGCTGAGCGAAGCGGCGAACCCGCCGTAGAACACGATCACCGCGCCCAGCGCCGCCGCCGACGAGATGCCGAGGATGCCGGGATCGGCCAGCGGGTTGCGCAGAAAGCCCTGCATCGCCGCTCCCGTCAGCCCGAGGCTGAAGCCGACGAGGCCGCCGAGCAGGGCACGGGGAATCCGCAGTTCCGACAGCACCAGGGCCGGCAGAGACTCGCGGCCGGCGACGAGATCGCCCGCCGCCGCGATCACGTCGAAGGAGGCGTAGCCGGCCGCCACCGAGGCGAGGGTGAGAACGAGGCTCGCGAGACCGAGGGCGAGGGTCGCCCGTCCGAGTGCTGGCAGCCGGAGGCGCCGTGCCGAAGCCCGGTCGCGGGGGAGGGGGGCGTTCACGGCCGGCCCTCCATCCGTCGCGCGGCCTCGGCGAGGCGGGCGACGACCTCCGCCACCTGCGGTCCGGGGCAGGTCCAGAGCCGGTTCGGAATCGATACGATGCGTCCCTGACGGCGGAAGGCGGCGAGCACCGGATGTTGCAAGAGGCTGTCAGCCAAGGAGGGCCGGCCGGGCTCGTCCTCGTCGAGGACGATGAGGTCGGCCCCCGCGAAGGCGGCGGCTTCCAAGGGCACCTGCCCGAACCGGTCGCGGCCGATCTCGGCGGAGATGTTGACGAGCCCGGCGGCCCGGATCAGCGCATCGCCGAGGCTGCCGGGTGCCACGGTGAAGGCATTGGGCCGCATCACCAGGGCACGCAGGGGTTTCTCCGAAGGCTGGATACGGCCGAGCCGCGCATCGAGGGCGGCGACCATCGCCTCGCCCCGCTCCCCCTGTCCCAGGGCTGCCGCCACCTGGCGGATCTGCGCGCGCACGCCGTCGAGATCCGCCGGAACACCGAGTTCGAGCAGCGGAAACCCGGTGCGCTTGAGCAGATCCACCGTCACGCGGGTGGTGAAGGCCCCCGCGATGACGAGGCCGGGCCGGAGCGCCACGATCTCTTCCGAGAGGCCGCGGGTGACGGGCAGGCCGGCGGCCTCGGCCGCCACCGTGGAACCGCGCGGGTCACGGGCGAAATAGGTGACCGCCGCCACCTGAGTGCGATCAGCCAGCCGCAGCACCAGTTCGTCCGAGCACAGGTTCATCGAGACGACGCGCTCCGGCCCGGCGCCGGCGGCACGGGCCGGAGCCGGCAGGCAAACCGTCAGGACGGTCAGGGCGAGAGCGCGGCGCAGCATGGTTTTCATACCAAATCCGGTTGCCCCCTTCGGGATGGCGGATTGGGGCTCCGCTCAGACGCCGCGCGGGCTCCCTGATCCTGCCTCCGGTCTCATCAACCGGAGACAGGATCAGAACGAGGTCAGGCGCACGCCGCCATAGACGGCAAGCCCCGGCCCGAGGAAGCCGGTGGGATTCTGGTAGCGCTCGTCGAACAGGTTATCGATGCGGGCAAACAGCGTCGTCGTCTCGTTCCAGGCATAGTTGGCCGAGAGATTGACGATGAGGAAGCCGGGATTCTTCAAGCGAGAGACGGAGAAATCCCGGTTGCCATCGACGAAGCTGCCGACCGAAATCAGCGTTCCGGTCAGGCTGAGGTCCGGCAGCGGGTTCCAGATCCCGGTGAGACTCACCTTGTGGCGCGGCCGGCGCAGCAATTCCTGGCCGGCGACCTCATCCTTGGTGACTGTGTTGGTGTAGTCGACGCGAGCGCTGAAGCCGTCGGTGAAGCGCACCGAGACGAAGCTCTCCGCACCATAGGCCACCGCCCGCCCGACATTCACGTTGGTCGCGTAAGTCGGGAAATAGGCGGTCTGGATCAGGTTGCGGAAATCGGTGTCGAAATAGGTCGCGCCGACGAGCACGCGCTCGCCCAGGGGCTGCTCGAAGCCGGCATCGAAGCCGAAGCTCTCCTCGGGGCGCAGGTTCGGATTTCCGAAGAAGCGGAAGCCTGGATAATCCTGATAGAGCTGGCTCAGGGTCGGTGGCTTGAAGCCGGTGCCGACGCTGCCCTTCAGTCGGGTCTCCGTGCCGGGCAGGATGGTGCTCGGTGCGACGCGGAAGGTGGTGGCGCCGCCGAACTGGTCGTTCGCGTCGTAGCGGAGATTGGCGACGAGGAAGACCCGCTCCGAGAAGGCAGAGTGGATCTCGGCAAAGCCCGCGCTGTTGCCGTTGCCGCGATTCAGGTTCGTCGCCTCGATGCGCTCGTCCTCCCGTTGGGCGCCGAACAACAGGAGATGGCCGGGCGCGAGATCCATCTCGCCGCGATAATCGAAGCGTGTGCGCTCACCGAACGTGGTCGTCGGCGTCGGGGCCGTAAGCGGGTCGAGGGGACCGGCGAAGACCCTGTCGAAGGTGGCGTAATTGGCGCCGAACACGTTGCGGAAACCGGCGATCGGCGCCCACTCCGCCTCGCCGCGCATCAGAAGCTGCCGCTGGTCGTTGAGGTTGCGGTAGGGCGTGGGCAGATAGGGGAAACCGGCATCGGCCTGATCGAGATAGGCACTGTCGGAGAAGCGCAGAACGTAGTTCAGCCGGAAACTGTCGCTGAGCTGCGCCCCGAGCTTGGTCGAAACGGTCTTGATGTCGGTGAAAGCCGTCCGCAGCGGCACCCCGGCCGGCAGGAGTTCGAGCGGCGTCACCGGCAGCGCTGCCTGCCGGACATGCTGGACGCTGACCGAATAGTCGAAAATCCCCTCCGAGCCGGCGATGCGGCCGCCCTGGTTGACGCTGCCGAAGGAGCCGCCCTCGACGAAGGCGGTGGCCTTGGCCGGGCCCTCGCCCCGCCGCGTCACGAACGAGATGACGCCGCCGATGGCATCGGCGCCGTAGAGGCCGCTCTGCGGGCCCCGCAGTACCTCGATGCGGGAGAGATCCTCGGTCAGGAGCTGGCTGAAATCGAACGACCGGTTCGGGGTCGAGGGATCGTTGACGTCGATGCCGTCGATCTGGACCTTCACATGGTTCGAGTTCGCGCCGCGGATGAAGACCGAGGTCTGGCCGCCGGCCCCGCCGGTCTGCACCACGGTGAGGCCGGGCACCTGCTGCAAGGCCTCCGGCACGGTGCGGCGCTGCTGCGCTTGAAGCCTGTCGGCGGTGAGGACGGTGACGCTGGAGCCGGTCTCGGCCACCGGAATCGGAACGCCCGTGGCCGAGACGGAGATCTCCGACAGCACGGTCGCGGCGGCCGGCGGCGCATCGGCGAAGGGCGCCGCCACCTCCTGGGCCGAGACGGCACACGGCATGACGAGGGCGGACCCGGCACAGGCCAAGGTGAAGCGGAAAGGAGGGGACACGGCGGGGAAGCCTCGGGCAACGGCAGTGGCACGTCACCGCGAACGAGGCCTCGGACACCCGCCGCCATCGGAGGCAGGGCGCTTCGACACCCGTCAGGACACCCCGCCCGACGCGTTTCGCGTGTGACCACGGCTGACGGCAGGTCTCCTGGCTCGCGGGTCGTCGCCGTCTCACCGTCTTCCCGGATGAGGCTCATCCAGTGACATCGGTGGTGAAAAGGCTCGCCGCTTACAGTTGCGGGGGCAGCCGCGGCATCGGACCCGAAAGTCCTCACCGCGTTCCCTTTTGATCCCCGAAGGGAACCGTCACTTCCAGGATGTGCGGGAGATTCGGCGTTGCGTCAACGCTGCAGCAGACGCCCCTGACGCGCCCCTGGCCCGACGACCCTTGTTCAACACATGAGATAGGAATAACTTGAAATAATGACCGATATCATATTTATTATTTTAAATATTGAAAATATAAAATTAAAACCAGCACGGATAAGGATCGCACCCAAGCCACGAAGAAACGATGTAAATTTATAAATTGAAACAATCTGCAAATTTGACACAACGATATGAGATATCGCGCTCGGGAAACTCCAAGCGCGATACATTACTTTTTCAATCACCCGTGTATTTCGGCACCTGATTTCGCTGTCAAACCAAGACCTACGAGCATGGCAGAATGGACGGCGAGGGCGCGCGAATCACCTCCGTTGAGGCGACGCACGGTTTCACCCAGAGACACCAAATCGACGTTTTTCAGCGTGGGAACCAAATCATCTGGATCGAAATTTTCTGGTGGATTTGAAAATATCTTTACTAGAGCTCCAAATATAGACGATCCGTAACTGAGAGCGCGGCCCTCGTAGGCCTCGGCGATGCTCGTGAGAGCAGCAGATACGATCGCCGAACCGTGTCGCCGCAAAGCTGCTGCGATCGAAGATGTAAAAGCGATTTCTCCCGCCTTCCACGTGTTCGACGATGTACTGCGGGATACTCTCAAGCCCGCCTCAGTCACCAAACGCTGAATCTCGACTGCGTCCTCATCTGCCGCAGCCAAAGCCGCATGAAAATCATCCAAGCGGTTCATCGGTTTACGCGCTCTGTTCGCAACGATAAACATGCGCGCTTCATCCTCTGGACTATCATAATTGAAGAGGCAACATGGCAATTGTAATACATCACCTCTTCGGCGTGCCGCTGCCCAGCGATGTTGTCCATCTATGATGATTTTCGATCCATCAAGACGCCGCGAAACGACGAGCGGAGCACAGAGGCGCCAATCGAAATTGGCAGCAATGCTCGCGATCAAGCGGCGAGAGCCCTCATTGTCGATCGACCTCTGATAGGACTGATCGACAGCCAGTTCTGTCGTATGCACCCATTCGATGCTTGGCATTTTTCCGGTGGGCTCCCGGTATTGAGTTTTGCGCTCGCCGACACGCCCTCTTCGCTGTCCGACTTTGCTCTTTGTTCCGAATTGAGCATCCTTGCCTGGGCCGATAGCAGTGATCGGCAGTGCCGCCTCCGCCTCAAATCCTTCGATGAGGTGCGAGACTTCTTCCGGGTGGCGAGACCAGAGCTGGCCTTTATGCTTGATCACAATGTCACCCCGATGCACTCGTGCCGTACCAAACGGTGTAATGATGAGAAACGTACCATTGACTGCCATGTCGCCGGACATTTGTATTCGCACCCATTCCGGAATCGGTGTGCCGTCGTTCGTCCAACTGCTTGTATTCCTGGTATGATAGGAATTCTGTTCGAGCATCATGCTAATCCTCCGGACGGCTCGCGTGCGCCTTGCAAGCGAGATGTCTGGATTTGCCTGTCGAATTTTAAATTGTTGTAGCCTACGGACGGTTTCGTTTATTATAATACCGGATAATAAGTGGTAGTTTAGCCAGAAAGTACTAGGTTTTTTGAGCGAACCTCGTTATATGATCATCTAGCTGGTCAGGATCGAAGCATAGACGCCATTCCTCTGGCGGAGGCCAAGACCCATCTGAGTGAATTGATTGATCGGGTCGAAGCAGGCGATTCGATTGATATCACTTGCCGTGGCAAAGCGGTGCCGTGGCCAGACCCCGCAAGCCGATCGATGGCGCGCTGCTTCAGTCGCTCACGGCAACAATGCCACCCCAGTCGCAGAGCGCCGCCGAACTGCTTCGATCGATGCGGGACGGCGATCGCTACTGATGCTCTACCTCGATACGTCTCTGATCGTGGCAGCACTCGCCCGCGAAGCCATGACACCGTGCATTCAGGCTTGGCTGTCGGAGCAAGATCCGGAACAGCTCCTGATCAGCGACGGGACCATCACCGAGATGTCCTCTGCCGTGGCGATCAAGCTGCGGACCGGACAGATCGATCTCGATCAGCGTGCCGCAATCCCCTCGCCCTGTTCAACAAGCTCATCGCCGAGAGCCTCATGGTGGTCGGCGTCACGGGTGGACAATTTCGGGCGGCAGCGAGATTTACCGATCAACATGCGCTTGGGCTTCGAGCCGGCGACGCCCTCCAGCTCGCGATCGCCTCGGAGCAAGGCGCGACGCTGGTCACGCTTGACCGCAGGCTTGCCGAGGCGGGGCCGATGCTCGGTGTCCCGGCGCAGTTGCCGACCTGATCCTGTTTCCGGTCGATCGCCTCGGGATTTGCCACACGCCGTCATCGCGAGGCGAAGCCGAAGCCTTCAACCGGAAGTAGAATAAGACAATCACTCCCACTCGATGGTGCCCGGCGGCTTCGAGGTGATGTCGTAAGTCACCCGGTTGATGCCCTTCACCTCATTGATGATCCGGGTCGCGACCCGGCCGAGGAAGGCCATGTCGAAGGGGTAGAAATCGGCGGTCATGCCGTCGACGGAGGTGACGGCGCGGAGCGCGCAGACATGGTCGTAGGTGCGGCCATCGCCCATCACGCCCACCGTCTTCACCGGCAGGATCACCGCGAAGGCCTGCCAGATGGTGTCGTAGAGGCCGGCCTGGCGGATCTCGTCGAGATAGATCGCATCGGCCTTGCGCAGGGCTTCCAGCTTCTCCCGCGTGATGACACCGGGGCAGCGGATGGCGAGACCGGGGCCGGGGAAGGGGTGGCGGCCGACGAAGGCGTCCGGCAGGCCGAGCTCACGCCCCAGCAGGCGCACCTCGTCCTTGAACAGCTCGCGCAGGGGCTCGACGAGCTTCATGTTCATGCGCTCGGGCAGGCCGCCGACATTGTGGTGGCTCTTGATCGTCACCGAGGGGCCGCCGGAGAACGAGACGCTCTCGATCACGTCCGGATAGAGCGTGCCCTGGGCGAGGAAGGCCGCGCCGCCGATCTTCTTCGCCTCGGCCTCGAACACGTCGATGAACAGCCGGCCGATGGTCTTGCGCTTGATCTCCGGGTCGTCGACCCCTTCGAGCGCGCCGATGAACAGATCCTGCGCCTCAACATGCACGAGGGGGATGTTGTAGTGGTCGCGGAACAGCCGCACCACCTCGTCGCCCTCGCCGAGCCGCATCAGGCCGTGATCGACGAAGACACAGGTGAGCTGGTCGCCGATCGCCTCGTGGATCAGCACCGCCGCGACCGAGGAATCGACGCCGCCGGACAGGCCGCAGATCACCTTCTCGGAGCCGACCTGCTCGCGGATCTTGGCGATGGCCTCCTCGCGATAGGTGCCCATGGTCCAGTCGCCGGAGCAGCCGGCGATGTCGCGCACGAAGTTGCGGATCAGCAGGGCGCCGTGAGGCGTGTGATGCACCTCCGGGTGGAACTGCACCGCGTAGTAATGCCGGGCCTCGTCGGCCACCGCCGCGAAGGGAGCGTTGCGGGAGAGGGCGATGGTGGTGAAGCCATCGGGCAGCTTGGTCACCCGGTCGCCGTGGCTCATCCAGACCGGATATTTCTCACCGACATGCCACACGCCCTTGAAGAGCGGGGAATCGGACAGGATCTCGACCTCGGCCCGGCCGAACTCGGCATGATGGCCGCCCTCGACTTGGCCGCCGAGCTGGGCCGCCATGGTCTGCTGGCCGTAGCAGATGCCGAAGACCGGCACGCCGGATTCGAAGATCTTCTGCGGCGCGCGGGGCGACAGGTCGGTCGTCACCGATTCGGGACCGCCGGACAGGATCACGCCCTTCGGCCGGTGCTCGTCGAAAGCGGCCTCGGCCTTGGTGAACGGCACGATCTCGCAATAGACGCCCTCTTCGCGCACGCGGCGGGCGATGAGCTGCGTCACCTGGGAGCCGAAATCGACGATCAGGATCTTGTCGTGATGGGACGTATCGATGGTCATGCTGCCTCGGGCCTCTTCGATACGCGTTAGACGACGCCTCGAAACGGCGCAACGCGCGCGGTGTCCGAGGACACATGCAGCATGCTTGAGATCCGCACCATTAACCTGACGTTCACCGAACCGCTGCGACACGGCACGCCCCTCGAAACGGACAGGAGTCATCCGACCATGAGAGCAGCCCTCTTCGGAATCGCCGTCACGATCGCAGGTCTCGGTGCCACCGCACCGGCCCAGGCCCTCCCCATGCCGGGCGCGGCGCCGATGTCGGAAGGACTTTTCCAGCAGGCGCAGTATCACCGCCGCATCGTGCGCGGCCCCCGCTGCCGGACCATCGTCACCAAGCACCGCGGCCGGTTCGGCCGGGTGGTGGTGACGCGCGAGCGTCGCTGCTTCTGATCCGGCCCTTCGGAAAAGGACGACAGCGGCCCCCGGCTTCGGGGGCCGTTCTTTTTTAAGATTTCAGCAATCCGTGGCCGCGCATCCAGGCCATGAACAGGGCAGGCCATGCCGCCGCAGGGCTTCCCGGAACGCCGAGGCCGAAGCCGTGGCCGCCGCGCTCGAACAGGTGCATCTCCGCCGGCACCCGCGCCGCCCTCAGCGCCGCGTACATCAGCAGCGGGTGGTCGGTCACCGCGATCCGGTCGTCGGAGGCCTGGACCATGAAGACCGGCGGCGTGCGCTCGTTGACCTGCACCTCCACCGAATAGGCCCGGCGCCGCGCATCGGGCGGGTCGTCGCCGACGAGCACCCGGCGGCTCGTCATGGTCCGGTCGAACGGCGCCTTCATCGTGATGATCGGGTAGATCAGCCCGGCGAAGGACGGATGGGCGCTCAACCCGTCGGCCTCGTCGACGTCGTCGTAGAGATCCTGTTCCGCATCGGTGGCGGTGACGCCCATCAGATGGCCGCCCGCCGAGAAGCCGAGCACGCCGATCCGGTCGGGATCGAGGCCGTATTCCTCCGCCCTCCAGCGCACGAGGCGCATGGCGCGCTGGGCGTCCTGCCGGGGGGCGTCGGGACCGTCGCGCCATTCCTCGCTCGGCAGGCGGTACACCAGCACGAAGGCGGTGATGCCACCCCGCGCCAGCCATTGGCCGACGGGCAGGCCCTCATTGCCGATATCGATGCGCAGATAGCCGCCGCCGGCAGCGATGAGGATGCCCGCCCCGTTGGGTCGCTCCGGGCGGATCACCAGCAGGCAGGGCCGCACGACGCCGGTGATGACGCCGGTCAGGGTCTCGTCGAAGCGGTATTCGGAGCGGTAGGGACCGCCACCGCCCGGAGGCAGATCCGGCCACAGGTCGATGATTTCGAGTTCCGAGCCCGGCGCGGATTTCGGCAGGGGCTGGACGACCTCGCCGGTCTGCGGGCGGACCGGAAGCCGGAGCGGAGCCTGCTGCGCCCGCGCCGTCTCGCCCCCGGTCAGCATCGCCGCCGTCCCCGCGAGCAGGGCCCGCCGGTGCAGCGTCATGGTCTCGGCCTCATCGAAACTCCCGCCGCGACGTCGCGCGGGATGGGTCCGGGGCGACGGTTGTGATCCCCGTTTCAACCAGCCAAGCGGCGTCCCGATCCAGGGTTCAAGCGGATTTGCTCGTGAGCGTCGCGACATAGAACCCATCGGTGCCGGTCAGGGCCGGGCTCATCTGGATGCCGCGCGATGTCCGGCGCACCTTGTCGGCCAAGCCCGGCACGGAGCCGAGATCGGTCGCGACCGCCTGGATCGCTCCCTGGCTGCGCCGGAGCAGGCCGTCCACGGCGGCGTCGTTCTCCTCGGGCAGGAGCGAGCAGGTGACGTAGACCAGGGTGCCGCCGGGGCGCAGCAGCCGCGCGGCCCGGTCCAACACCTCCGCTTGCTCGGCGATCCGGCCCGAGAGGCTGCCCGGCCGCAGGCGCCACTTGGCGTCGGGGTTGCGCCGCCACGTGCCCGTGCCGGTGCAGGGGGCATCGACCAGCACGCGGTCCACCGTCCCGTCCAGGTCGGCCAGCACGTCGGTCCGCGCCTTGCCGCCGCGCGGGGTGCGCACCTCCACCGTCGCGCCGGAGCGGCGCAGGCGTTCGTGGATCGGGGCGAGACGGCGCGGATCGGCATCGGTGGCGACGATCCGGGCTTCGTTGCCGGTCAGCGCCGCCAGCGCCAGCGACTTGCCGCCGCCCCCGGCGCAGAGATCGACGATGGTCTCGCCCGCCTTCGCCCCGGCGAGCAGGCTCGCGATCTGCGAGCCCTCGTCCTGAATCTCGAAGCCGCCGTCGAGGAAGACCGGATCGACGTGGAGCGCCGGGCCGCGCCCGTCCTCGCCGAGCGGGAGCCGCAGGCCGAGGGCGGAGAGCGGCGTCGGCTCGGGGGAGAGATCGGCCAGCACGTCGGCCACCGCCTCGCGGCTCTGCTTCAGCGTATTGGCCCGGATGTCGAGCGGAGCCCGGCGGCCGAGCGCCCGCAATTCGTGCAGGAGCGCGTCGCCGAACAATTCGGTGAGCGAGGACAGGACGAAGGCCGGCGCGTCGCCCGCCACTTCCGGCGGCGCGTCCGCGAGGCTCCCCTCCTGAAGCCGCCGCCGCTCCCCCTCGGTGAGGGGAGGGGGGGCGAAGCGCGCGCCGTCGAACAGCGAGGCGATGCTGGCCTCGGCCAAGCCCCGCTGCAGGCGCAGCATGCCGATGAGAATGGCGCGCCCGGTCTCCTCACCCATCACCCAGGCGGCCGAGGCCCGGCGGCGGAGGCCGTCATAGACGAGGCTGGCGATCGCCGCCCGGTCGCCGGAGCCGGCATAGCGATGGGCGAGGCCCCAATCCTTCAGGGCGTCGGCGGCGGGCCTGCGGCGCGCGGCGATGTCGTCGAGGATCTCGATGGCGGCGGAGATGCGGGCGGAGGGGGTCAGGGTCGGCTCCGGAAAGGTTTCGTTCAATCTGCCGCTTTGCGGCCACGCTTCGACCGGAGGTCCGACACGATACGGCCGAGCTTCCGGCTCTTTGAGCGCTCAGAACGGCACGATGGCCCCGTCCGTCAAGGACATGTGAGGAAAGGACCCCGGATGCCGCTTCTGAAGCCCGTCGTCAGCGCCGGCCTGCTGGCGCTGATGCTTGCCGCCTGCTCCACCGCGCCGGCCGCCCCGGCCCTCGATCCGGTGCCGCCGCCGGCCCGCCGGCCCGATGCCAAGACGCAACTCGAATACGGCAACCCGCCCCCGCCGCCGCCCGGCCGGTACTGACAGGCGGCGGGAGCGGGGCGGTTCAGGCCGCCTCGCGCGCCCGCCGGTTCTCGTAGGTCTTGAGATGCGTGAGGACGCGCGCGAGCAGCGGCGTCTCCACGCCCTCGGCGCGCCCGCGCTCGATCAGGTCGCCGACGATGTGGTCGGCCTCGATGCGGGCGCTGCCCTCGATGTCGCGCAGCATCGAGGCGGTCATCGCCGACCCTTCCGTCGTCAGGATCTTGCGGGCGCCGGCCAAAACCTTCTCGCGCGAACCGTATCCGTTGGCGACCGCCACCGCCTGGCACTCGTCGAGCAGCCCCTCGATGAAGGCCTTGCCGCCGGGGGCGGCGGCGATGTCGCCGATGGCTCCGCGCATCAGCGTGGTCGCCCCCGCAAGCGTCGCGAGGAAGACCCACTTCTCCCACATCTCCAGAAGAACCTTGTCGCTGGCGCGGGCCTGGAAGCGCACGCCGTCCATCTGGGCCTCGATGGCGGCCACCCGCTCGGACCGAGAGCCGTCGCGCTCCCCGTAGGTCAGGGTGTGAAGCTCGGTCATCTGGCGGATCTCGCCGGCCGTGGTCAGCGTCGCGACGATGGAGCAAGTGCCCCCGAGCACCTTGTCGGCCCCGAAGGCGGCATCGAGCCGGTCGAGATGGCGCATGCCGTTGAGGATCGGCAGGACCGCCGTGCCGGGGCCGACCGCCGGGGCGACATCGGCCAGCGCCCCGTCGAGGTCGTAGGCCTTGGCCGACAACAGCACGAGATCGAACGGCCCGGCTGCCGCGAGCCGGTCGGCGGTCACGGTCTGGGGAGCGTCGATCGTCAGGTCACCGACCGGGCTGAGCACCCGCAACCCCCTGGCCGCCAGCGCCTCGGCCCTTGCCGGACGCACCAGAAAGGTCACGTCCCGCCCGGCCTCGGCCAGCCGCGCTCCGAAATAGCCGCCGGTCGCGCCGGCCCCGACCACGAGAATACGCATCGTCCTCCCCTTCGTTGTTCCGACCTCCATACCGCGAAGCCTCGCGCCCCGCACCCCGTCGCGGTGTGCCGCGCGGAATCAGCACTCATAACGGAACAAGTCCGCCCCGGCCGCCCTGGAGTCTGATCCGGACAACGGCTAAGCTTGGCTCGACCAGACCGCGCCTGCACCCCGCACCGGCGATTGCTGGCTTTCGCGGACACCGTGATGCGCACCCTTCCTGCTCTCGCCGCTCTAACCGCCGGATTTCTTCCGGGATTGGTCTCGCAGACGACCTTTGCTGCGGAACGCCAGCCGTTTGAAGTCGTGAAGGAGTGGGAAGTCGAGCGAACGATCGGCGATACCAGCGCCAATCCTTGCCTGATGACCTACGCCTACGAAGACAAGGAGGACAACAACGCCGCCAATGCCGTGGTGTTCGCGCTGCAGGGCTCGTCGGCGGTGCTGGTTCTGGTCTACCAAGGCTGGGACTTCGAGAAGGAGGAGCAGGTCAAAGTCCCGCTCTTTCTCGACAAGAAGCCGATCAAGGTGAAGACCACGTGGATCGGCGACGGGAAGACGCTCCGCACCCAGCTGCCCGACAGCGTGGTGCCCGACCTACTGGCGGCCAAGACCGTGATTCTGCGCTTCGAGGACAGCGACGCGGATTTCAGGATCCCCAACTTCGCGGCGGGTTACGAGGCCCTGCGGCGCTGCGATGCCACGCCGGTGAAGCCCGCCGCGGCACCGCAGGCGACGACGCAACCAGCCCCGGCGCAGCCCACGGCCACACCGGCGCCGGCCGGCATGCCGTCCCAGCGACGCATCGCGGCCTATGTCATCGGATTGTCCGTGCAGCGCGTGCTGCGCGAATGCGACATCCCCTCGACGGGCAAGGATCGAGCGGGGGTCGATGCCCGCATGGCCGCCCTGCAGCCGGAAATGGCTCCGATCGAAGCGCAGCTGAAGAGCGAGATCCAGAAGAACGGCACGCATTGCCCCGGCCCCGACAAGCAGGCGGAGTTTCAGGCGGCGATGCGCAAGATGATCGACCTCGGCCCGGACGAGTTGGTGGCGGACCTTGAGAAGGCGCCGGCCAGCCCCCCGACCGCCCCGGCCGCGCCCGATTCCAAGCTCTGAGGCGGCGCTCGATCCGGGCCGGTGAGAAGAGGCTCAACCCTCTGCTCGGCCGTCGACCGATGTCCGCGGCAAGCGGAAGGGCGCCATCCCTCGGATGCGCTCATCCGCTTCACCATAAAACGCTGTGCGGCATAGCGCCTTCACGCTGGTTGCGCTGGCGCTTGCGGGCTAAGCTTTGCCGGTCGGTCGAACCTCTCGCATTCCGCGAGTTGCGGGCCGGTCGTCATCGTCGCGGAGCTGTCGCGTGCGCCTGCCATCGGTCTTCGCGACGACGCTGGCGTGGACGCTCGTCGCTTCCTTCAGCGAAGCCTCGGCTGTGGCGGCCCCGGCCCGCGAGCCGTTCGAGACCGTCCGCGGCTGGGCGGTCGAGCGGCGGGTGGACAAGCCCGCACCGTCCTGCCGGATGACCCGAACGACACAGGACGCGCAGGGCGCGACCGTCCATGCGGTGATCGTCTCGCATGACGGGCCAGGTGTCTCGCTGCTGCTGGCCGACCGGGATTGGGACTTTGCCGGTGACGAGCGCCTGTCCGTGCCGCTCATCCTGGACGGGACACCGCTCGGCACGAACCCGATCTGGACCGGCGACGGCCAAGTGCTGCGCGCGGTCCTGGCGGCATCGAGCCTGCCGGACCTGCTGGCGGCTAAGACCCTGAGCCTCCGCTTCACGGACGGCGAGTCACGCTTCGCGATCCCAGACATCGCGGCGGCCTACATTGCCCTGGAGCGATGTGAGGCCGCCTCCGCAAAACCACCCGCTGTCGCGGTCGAGCCGGCCCTGCCGTCGCCGGCGCGGATGGCCTCGTACACGGTCGGCCTTGCCGTGGAGCGGGTCCTGCAGGATTGCGACGTCGCGGCACCGGAGAGCGACCGGGCCGCGGTGAGGGCCAGGATGGCCACGCTCCGGCCGGAGATGATCCCCTACGAGGCCGCGATCCGCCACGAGATCACGAAGTCCCGCGGCTTCTCCTGTCCCACCGCCGACAAGGAGCAGGCCTTTCAGGAGGCGATGCGCCGCTTCATCGCCATGAGCCCGGATGACCTCGCCGCCGCCATCGACAGCCAAAGTCGGCCTGAGGTGGTGACGCCCGTCACGAAACCCTGACGCGGTGCCAAAGACTGTAAAGACCTTTTCCGCCGGGGCGGAACAATGCACGTTGCACTTAAAATAACGCAACGCCCCGAATATTTTATAGTCCTAAGGATGTCTTCCCAGGGGAGGCAACGATGCTCCGCTCACCGTCGACGGACCCGCCGGACTCGGGAGACCGTTGGGTTCTCTCCATCCTCGGCGTGCTCATCGCCTTCGAAGGCCTGATCCTGCTGGTCAGCCTGATCTGGCTCTGACACCCGCGTCGCCCCGATCCTACGCGCGGGGCCCCGGAACGGGACCCCGCGGATGGACCGGATCAGGCCCGGCTCGGGTAGTTCGGGCTCTCGCGGGTGATCGTCACGTCGTGGACGTGGCTCTCGCGCAGGCCCGCATTGGTGATGCGCACGAACTGCGCCCGCTCCTGGAACTCCGGAATGGTCGGCGCCCCGACATAGCCCATGGCGGCGCGCAGGCCGCCGGCGAGCTGGTGCAGCACGGCGGCGACGGGGCCCTTGTAGGGAACCTGACCCTCGATGCCCTCCGGCACGAGCTTGTGGGTGTCGCTCACTTCCGCCTGGAAATAGCGGTCGGCGGAGCCGCGGGCCATGGCGCCCACCGAGCCCATGCCGCGATAGCTCTTGTAGGAGCGACCCTGGTACAGGAACACCTCGCCCGGCGCCTCGTCGGTGCCGGCGAGCAGGGAGCCCAGCATCGCCACCGAGGCGCCCGCCGCGATCGCCTTGGCGAGGTCGCCCGAGAACTTGATGCCGCCATCGGCGATCACCGGCACGTCGGCCTCATGCGCCGCCTCGACCGCCTCCATCAGCGCCGTGAGCTGGGGCACGCCGACGCCCGCGACGATCCGGGTGGTGCAGATCGAGCCCGGGCCGATGCCGACCTTGATCGCGTCCGCGCCCGCGTCGATCAGCGCCCGCGCGCCCTCGGCGGTGGCGATGTTGCCGGCGATGACCTGCACGGCGTTGGAGAGCTGCTTCACCCGGGCGACGCTGTCGAGCACCTTGCGGGAATGGCCGTGGGCGGTGTCGACCACGATCACGTCGCAGCCGGCATCGATCAGGCGCTCGGCCCGCTCGAAGCCGGAATCGCCCGTGGTGGTCGCGGCGGCGACCCGCAGCCGGCCCTGCTCGTCCTTGACGGCGTGGGGATAGGCGACCTGCTTCTCGATATCCTTGACCGTGATGAGGCCGATGCAGCGGTAATGGTCGTCGACCACCAGCAGCTTCTCGATGCGGAATTGGTGCAGCAGCCGCTTGGCCTCGTCCTGCGTCACGCCCTCGCGCACGGTGATGAGCCGGTCGCGGGTCATCAGCTCGGCGACCGGCTGGCCGGTATTGGTGGCGAAGCGGACGTCGCGGTTGGTCAGGATGCCGACGAGCTTGCCGCGCGAACCGTTGGGACCGCGCTCGACCACCGGGATGCCGGAGATCCGGTTGCTCTTCATCACCTCGAAGGCGTCGGCCAGGGTCTCGTCGGGATGGATGGTGATCGGATTGAGCACCATGCCCGACTCGTACTTCTTGACGAGGCGGACCTGCTCGGCCTGCTCGGCCGGCTCCAGGTTGCGGTGGATCACGCCGAGGCCGCCGTTCTGCGCCATGGCGATCGCCATCGGCGCCTCGGTCACGGTGTCCATGGCGGAGGCGATGATCGGCAGGTTGAGCCGGATCGTGCGGGTGAGGCGGGTCGCGACATCGACCTCGGTGGGCATGACCGAGGACGCGGCGGGGCGCAGCAGCACATCGTCGAAGGTCAGGCCCTCGATGATCGAGTCAGCGCTGATACGGGCCATGGAAACCAACTCCGGAGACGGGTGTTGCGCCGGGCCGGGAAGGTCCAGCCAGCGGGATCGGGTTGGCAGGGGCCAGTATCATGGGCGCTGCGCGCACGCAAAGCCGTCAATCCCCTGTCAGGGCTCTTTGCGGTGCATGGCTGATCGGCATTTCACAACCGTCGAATCTCATCGGTCACCGCAACACACCGTTAACCCTTACGTTCCACGATGAAAGCGGTTCGCCCGTGTCCTGTCGCGGGACGGCCGGCTGGAGACGAGCCCCTCGCCATGATGTCGCGCGCCGAACGCAGCCCCCTGGCCGATTGGTGGTGGACGGTCGATCGCGGCCTGCTCGCCGGCCTCGGCTGCCTGATGGTGGCCGGTCTGGTCTTCCTGATGGGCGGAGGCCCGCCGGTGGCCGAGCGCATCGGCCTGCCGACCTTCTACTTCCTGAACCGGCAGGCGATGTATCTCGCCCCGACCATCCTGCTCATCATCGCGGTGTCGTTCCTCTCGGTCCGGCACATCCGGCGATTCGCGCTCATCACCTGGGCGAGCGGCGTGCTGCTCTGCATCCTGGCCGGCAAGTTCGGGCCGGAGATCAAGGGCGCCCACCGCTGGATCCAGTTCGGATCCTTCGGCCTCCAGCCCTCGGAATTCGTGAAGCCCGCCTTCGTGGTGGTGGCCGCCTGGGCCTTCTCGGAGGGCGCCCAGCGCCGGGACATGCCCGGCGGCTTCCTGGCGATCCTGCTCCTGCCGATGACCATCGTGCCGCTGATCCTCCAGCCCGATTTCGGGCAGACCATGCTGATCACGATGGTGTGGTGCGCCCTGTTCTTCGTCGCCGGCCTGCACTGGTTCTGGGTGGCCGGCCTCGGCGTCCTCGGCCTGACGGGCGTGTTCGCGGCCTATACCTTCCTCCACCACGTCCGCGAGCGCATCAACCGCTTCATGGACCGCGATTCGGGCGACAGCTTCCAGGAATTCTGGTCGCGCGAATCGTTCAATTCCGGCGGCTGGTTCGGCACCGGGCCGGGGGAGGGCGTGGCCAAGCGCCACCTGCCCGACGCGCATACCGACTTCATCTTCTCCGTCACCGGCGAGGAATTCGGAGTGCTGGTCTGCCTGGGCCTCGTCGCCCTGTTCGCCTACATCGTCATCCGTGGGCTGAAGCTCGCCCGGCGCACCGACGACACCTTCACGAGGCTCGCCATCACCGGACTGACCACGCTCTTCGGCCTCCAGGCCTGCATCAACATGGCGGTGAACACGCAGCTGATGCCGGCCAAGGGCATGACCCTGCCGTTCGTCTCCTATGGTGGCTCCTCGCTGATCTCGCTGGCCTTGGGCATGGGCTTCCTCGTGGCGCTCACCCGCAAGCGCCCGCGCACCACGGCGATCAGCCAGCGCCCGCCGGGCACCACGCCCTCGGCCGTTCCGGGATTGATGCAGTGACCGTCTTCACTCCCCTCATGCTCGTCTGTGCCGGCGGCACCGGCGGCCACCTGTTCCCGGCGCAGAGCCTCGCCTACGCCCTGAAGGCGCGCGGCATCCGCGTGGCGCTCGCCACCGATGCGCGGGTCGACGCGATCGCGGGCGACTTCCCGGCGGAAGAGATCGTCACCATCGCCGCCGCCACCCCATCGGGACGCTCGATGCTGCGCCGGGCCGGCGCCGTGCTGACCCTCGGGCGCGGCTTCGGGCAGGCGGCCCGGGCCGTGCGGCGGCTCAACCCGGCGGCGGTGGTCGGCTTCGGCGGCTACCCGACCGTGCCGCCGATGCTTGCCGCGCAGATCCTGCGGGTGCCGACCATCCTGCACGAGCAGAACGCGGTGATGGGCCGGGCCAACGGCTTCCTCGCCAAGGGCGCCCGGGTCATCGCCACCGGCTTCAAGGAGGTGCGCGGCGTCCCCGAGACAGCGACGGCGCGGCGGGTCCATACCGGCAATCCGATCCGGCCGGCGGTGCTGGCGGTGGCGGACACGCCCTATCCGGCCCTCGACGAGACGTCGCCGCTGCGCCTCCTCGTCTTCGGCGGCAGCCAGGGCGCCCGCGTCATGAGCGAGGTCGTGCCGGCAGCCCTGGAGAAGCTGCCCGACGATCTGCGCGCCCGGCTTCACCTCGTCCAGCAGGCGCGGCCCGAGGATCTGACGGCGGTGCAGAACCGGTATCTCGCCATGGGGCTCGGCGGCATCGAGGCGGCGCCCTTCTTCAAGGACCTGCCCGGCCGGATGGCCGCCGCCCATCTCGTCGTGGCCCGTTCGGGCGCCTCGACCGTGTCGGAACTCGCCGCCATCGGCCGCCCGGCGATCCTGGTGCCGCTGCCCGGCGCCCTCGATCAGGACCAGGCGGCCAATGCCGCGACCCTGGCCCAGATCGGCGCCGCGCTCTCGATTCCGCAGGGCGCCTTCACCCCCGACCGGCTCGCCGCCGAGTTGGTGGACCTGTTCGAGGCACCGCGGAAATTGACCCAGGCGGCCGCTGCCGCCAAAACCGCCCGCATCCTGGACGCCGCCGACCGCCTCGCCGCACTCGTCGTGGACACGGCGGCAGCCGCCTGATCCCGTCTCGGGCCCCGCGCGCCCGGGGGCCTCAAAGGTTCGTCACATGAAGCTGCCCGAAAAGCTCGGCCCCATCCACTTCATCGGTATCGGCGGCATCGGCATGTCCGGCATCGCCGAGGTGATGGCCGAACTCGGCTACACCGTGCAGGGCTCGGACGCGAACGACAACGCCAACGTTCGCCGGCTCGCCAAGAACGGCATCCGCACCTTCGTCGGCCACAAGCCGGAAAACGTCGAGAACGCGGCCCTGGTGGTGGTCTCGACCGCGATCCGCCGCGACAATCCGGAGCTGATCGCCGCCCGCGAGCGCCGCCTGCCGGTGGTGCGCCGTGCCGAGATGCTGGCGGAGCTGATGCGCTTCAAGTCGTGCGTCGCGGTGGCCGGCACCCATGGCAAGACCACCACGACCTCGCTGGTCGCCACCCTGCTCGATGCCGGCGACTTCGATCCGACCGTCATCAACGGCGGCATCATCAACGCCTACGACACCAATGCCCGCATGGGCGCAGGCGACTGGATGGTGGTGGAGGCCGACGAATCCGACGGCACCTTCCTCAAGCTGCCGGCCGATGTCGCCATCGTCACCAATATCGACCCTGAGCATCTCGACCATTTCGGCTCGTTCGAGGCGATCAAGGACGCCTTCCGGCGCTTCATCGACAACATCCCGTTCTACGGCTTCGCGGTGATGTGCATCGACCATCCGATCGTTCAGGATCTGGTCGGCCATATTGAGGACCGGCGCATCATCACCTACGGCGAGAACCCGCAGGCCGATGTGCGCCTGATCGACATCGACCTGAAGGGCGGCCAGAGCCGGTTCCGGGTGATGATCCGCGACCGCCGCCCCGGCTTCCGCATGGAGATCGAGGATCTGGTCCTGCCGATGCCGGGCCGCCACAACGCCCTCAACGCCACGGCGGCGCTGGCGGTGGCCCACGAGCTCGGCGTCCCGGCGGAGACGATCCGCAAGGCGCTGGCCGGCTTCGGCGGCGTCAAGCGCCGCTTCACCCGCACCGGCGAGTGGAACGGCGCGGCGATCTTCGACGATTACGGCCACCATCCGGTCGAGATCCAGGCGGTGCTGCGCGCCGCCCGCTCCTCCACCGACGGCAACGTCATCGCCGTGGTGCAGCCGCACCGCTACTCGCGCCTGCAATCCCTGTTCGAGGATTTCTGCACCTGCTTCAACGATGCCGACACGGTCATCGTCGCCCCGGTCTACGCGGCGGGCGAGGCGCCGATCGAGGGGATCGACCGCGATTCGCTCATCGCCGGCCTGAAGGCGCGCGGCCATCGCGACGCGGTGGCGCTGGATCGCCCGGAGGATCTCGCCGGCATCGTCGCCACCCGCGCCCAGCCGGGCGACTACGTGGTGTGCCTCGGCGCCGGCACGATCACCCAATGGGCCTATGCCCTGCCGGGGGAACTGGCGGCGCTGAAGGGGTGAGCCTGATGCGCGAGCATCACCGGCCGGCCGGTTCAGGCACCGAATCCTCGGCGTCGATGGCGAGGGGCCGTGCGATACGCTGGTAGTCGCCGGCCCGCCGACGACGGTGATCGTCTCGTTCAAGAGCCTGCTTGACCAGCACATGCTGACGCATCCGGCCCCCCTCATGCTGAGATGCTGCGCCAGCAGCCTCGAAGCACCTCGCGGCGCTTTCCCGAGAAGACCAGTTCTGCGGGATCGTCGGTCCGGAGTGCGTCGAGGCCAAGCCGACGCTCGGCGCCTCAGCGCGAGGAGGGGAGACATGCCAGACAGCATCGGCCGAACAGGCTCTCGGTGCCTCGATGGTGATGGTGCGTTCGGACGGATCGTCTGCGAGTTGCCGGAAGTTGCTCCGGATCGATTTCTCAGCGTTGCGCGGCATCCGGCTCAAGGCACGGGCGGCCGCACGCGCGATCACCAGCCTCCGTCCCACCGCGATCTCTCGCGAGAAGCGATCGACACGAGCGACAGGTTAGCATGACCGCGCACTCCCTCATCGACGACATCCGCGCCGCTGTGCCTCAGCTCCGTGGCCGGCTGCTCGAAAACCAGTCGCTCGCCGACCTGACATGGTTTCGCGTCGGCGGCCCGGCGGAGCTTCTGTTCAGCCCGGCCGACGAGGAGGATCTGGCCGCCTTCCTCGCGGCCCTCGACCCGTCCGTTCCGGTCACCGTGATCGGCCTCGGCTCGAACCTGATCGTGCGCGACGGCGGCATCCCCGGCGTGACGATCCGGCTCGGCGGCAAGGCCTTCGGCTCGGTCGAGATCGACGGCGAGACCATCCGCGCCGGCACGGCGGTGCCGGACATGCGCCTCGCCAAGGCGGCGGCCGAAGCCTCCCTCGACGGGCTCGCCTTCTTCCGCGGCATTCCGGGCTCGGTCGGAGGAGCTCTGCGCATGAATGCCGGAGCCCATGGCGGCGAGACCACCGACGTGCTGATACAAGCCCGCGGCATCGATCGGACGGGCACCGTGCGCACCTTCACCCATACCGAGATGGGCTTCCGCTACCGCCACTCCTCGGCCCCCGACGACGTGATCTTCACCTCCGCCCTGTTCCGGGGCCGACCCGGACACCGCGACGAGATCGAGGCGGAGATGGAGCGGGTCACCGCCGCCCGCGAGGCGGCCCAGCCGATCCGCGAGCGCACCGGCGGCTCGACCTTCAAGAACCCGGAAGGCGGGAAGGCGTGGCAGCTGATCGACGCCGCCGGCTGCCGGGGGCTGACCCTGGGCGGCGCCCAGGTCTCGGAGATGCATTGCAACTTCCTGATCAACCGCGGCGGTGCCACCGCCTCCGACATCGAGGGCCTGGGCGAGGAAGTGCGTCGCCGGGTGCGGGAGCATGCGGGCGTCGAGCTGCACTGGGAGATCAAGCGGATCGGCGTCGCCGCTGAACGCTGACCTCGCCCCGACACCTGCCCGAGAATCGCGATCGTCCGAACGGAGCCCCATCATGTCCAAGCACGTCGCCGTCCTGATGGGCGGCTGGTCCTCCGAGCGGGAGATCTCCCTGCGGTCCGGCAATGCCTGCGCCGACGCGCTGGAAGGGGAGGGGTATCGCGTCACGCGGGTCGATGTCGGCCCCGACATCGCGAGCGTTCTGACCGACCTCAGGCCGGACGCGGCCCTCAATGCCCTGCACGGGCCGGCGGGCGAGGACGGCACGATCCAGGGCCTCCTGGAGATCCTGAAGATCCCCTACAGCCATTCCGGCGTGCTGGCCTCCGCGCTCGCGATGCACAAGGAGCGTGCCAAAACGGTCATGAAAGCGGCCGGCGTGAGCGTTCCGGAGGGCCGGGTCGTTAACCGTCATGATGCGGCGAAGTCACACCCGTTAACCCCTCCCTACGTCGTGAAGCCCATCGCCGAGGGCTCCTCCATGGGGGTCATCATCGTGCGCGAGGAGCGCTCGCATCCGCCTCAGATCCTGGCTTCCGACGCATGGGTCTATGGCGAGGAAGTCCTTGTAGAGACTTACGTTGCCGGCCGCGAGCTGACCTGCGCGGTGCTGGGGGACCGGGCCCTCGGAGTGACCGAGATCAAGCCCGTCTCGGGGGAGTGGTACGACTTCGACGCCAAGTACGCCGGAGGGGGGTCGATCCACGTCCTTCCGGCGGATCTTAAACTAAATGTTTACCAGCGTGTCCAAGAGTTGGCGTTAACGGCGCATCAAGCACTGGGATGCCGTGGCGTCAGCCGTGCCGACCTTCGTTACGACGACACGCCGGGTGGAACCGGCGCCCTCGTCGTCCTGGAGGTCAACACGCAGCCAGGGATGACCCAGACGAGCCTTGTGCCGGAGATCGCGGCCCACGCAGGCCTGAGTTTCGGTGAACTCGTCCGATGGATGGTGGAGGACGCTTCTCTCAACCGCTGAACGCCGCCGGTACCCCCGGCAGCGGCGGATTCCTCGCGGGCTTGCGGCTCCCGAGGATCCTCAGGCGGTTCTCGTCGGCGCGCCGCCTCCGGCCGGCGGTGCCGATCGAGGCGCGCGTGCCGCGGCTCGCGGGCACGGCGCTGATCGCCGGCCTCGCCGGCGGCATCGCGATGGCCGGCTTCGTCGCGAGCGGGCGCTACGACAGCTTCGTCGCCGAGAACGGCCGCCCGCTGGACATCCTCGCCCGGCTGGCCGGCTTCGGCGTCGAGCGGGTCACCATCACCGGCATCTCGCGGATGTACGAGCGCGAGGTGCTGCAGACCGCCGGCATCGACTGGCGCTCCTCCGTGCCGTTCCTCGATGTCGATCAGACCCGCGAGCGGCTGCTCACGGAGAAGCTGATCGCCAGCGTCTCGGTGCGCAAGCTCTACCCCAACGAGATCGTCATCAACCAAGTCGAGCGGGAACCCGCCGCGCTCTGGCAGCAGAACGGCGAGATTCAGGTGATCGCCGCCGACGGCAAGGTGATCGACGACCTGCGCGACGAACGCTACCTCAACCTTCCCCTCGTGGTCGGCGCCGGCGCCAACGAGCGGCTGGAGGAATATCTCCGCCTCGTCGAGGCTGCCGGCCCCCTGGGCTCGCGCATCCGCGCGGGCACCTATGTCTCGGGCCGGCGCTGGACGCTCAAGCTCGACGGCGTCGATATCCGCCTTCCCGAGACCGATCCCGCCGCGGCGCTGGCCCGGCTGGTCCGGCTGGAGCGCGAGAACAAGCTTCTGGAAAAGGACATCATCGCCGTCGACCTGCGCATGGCCGACCGCGTCGTGGTGCGCCTGACCGAGGAGGCCGCGGCCGCGAGGGCCGAGAGTCGCAAGAAGCCGAAGAAGGGGACGGCGACATGAGCGCCTCCCGAGCCGACCTCGTCTCCGCCCCCTCTCGCCGCGTATTCCGGTAGCGTCCGATGCAGACCCATCACGGCCTCACGCCGCGCCTGAAGCCGCTCTCCGCCCGCCGGAGCGCGACGCTCTCGGTGCTCGATATCGGCACCAGCAAGGTGGTTTGTCTGATCGCCGAGTTGCAGCCGGCGGAACAGCTCTCGACCCTGCGCGGGCGCACCCATCTCGCCCGGATCATCGGCATCGGCCATCAGCGCTCCCTCGGCCTCAAGGGCGGCGCCATCGTCGATCTGGAAGCCGCCGAGGGCGCGATCCGTCAGGCGGTTCACGCCGCCGAGCGGATGGCCAAGGCCGAAGTCCAATCGGTCATCGTCAACATCTCCGGCGGTCGCATCGCCTCGCAGCATTTCGAGGCGCGGGTGAACGTGCGCTCGGGCACCGTGACCGGCGCCGACGTGGAGCGCGTGCTGGAAACCGCGAGCGCCCACGGTGTCAGTCCCGGCCGGGCGGTGCTGCACGCCCTGCCGACCGGCTACGCCCTCGACGGGCAGGGTGCGGTGATCGATCCCTCGGGCATGATCGGCAACGCCCTGGGCGTCGATCTCCACGTGGTGACCGCCGAGGCGGCCGCCGCGCGCAACCTGATGCTCGCGGTCGAGCATTGCCATCTCGGCGTCGACGCGGTGATCGCCACGCCCTACGCCGCCGGCCTGTCGGCCCTGGTGGACGACGAAGCGGAACTCGGCTGCGCCGTGGTCGATATGGGCGGCGGCACCACCAGCGTCGGCGTCTTCATGGGCGGCCATCTCGTCCATTGCGACGCGGTGGCGGTCGGCGGCCATCACGTCACCATGGACATCGCCCGCGGCCTCTCGACCCGGGTCTCCGTCGCCGAGCGGCTCAAGACCCTCTACGGCTCGGCCATCGCCACCGCCTCCGACGAGCGCGACATGATCGCCGTGCACGGCGTCGGCGAGGACGAGGGCGAGGCGCCGGGCCACGTGCCGCGTTCGCAGCTCGTCCGCATCGTCAAGCCGCGGGTCGAGGAAGTGCTCGAACTCGTGCGCGACCGCCTCCGTGGCGCCGGCTTCGGCGCCCAGGCCGGGCGCCGGGTGGTGCTCACCGGCGGCGCCAGCCAGCTCGTCGGCCTGCCCGAGGTGGCTCGCCGCATCCTCCAGGGACAGGTCCGGATCGGGCGCCCGCTGGGCATCCGCGGCCTGCCGGAAGCCGCCAAGGGGCCCGCCTTCTCGGCCTCGGTCGGCCTGCTGGTCTACCCGCAGGTCGCGCACGCGGAACATTTCGAGCCGCGGGGGCAGGGCGCCTTCGCCGGCACGGGAACGGACGGATACTTTTCGCGGGTCGGTCGCTGGATCCGGGAAAGCTTCTGAGGAACGGCCCCGCCGCCGCGAGGCGAGCGGGGAACAAGAACAGGGCAGGCGTCCGAAGGACGTCCAACAGGCAATCGAAAGTCACGAAGGGCAAGATCACATGGCCATCTCTCTTCAGGCTCCGGACATCCGGGAACTCAAGCCCCGCATCACCGTCTTCGGCGTCGGCGGTGCCGGCGGCAATGCCGTCAACAACATGATCGAGTCCGGCCTGATCGGCTGCGAGTTCGTCGTGGCCAACACCGATGCCCAGGCGCTCACCTCCTCGAAGGCCGAGCGGGTGATCCAGATGGGCATCGGCGTGACCCAGGGGCTCGGCGCCGGCTCGCACCCGGAAGTCGGCTCGGCGGCGGCCGAGGAGGTCATCGACGAGATCCGCGACCAGCTCTCGGGCGCCCACATGGCCTTCATCACCGCCGGCATGGGCGGTGGCACCGGCACCGGCGCGGCCCCCGTCATCGCCCGCGCAGCGCGTGAGATGGGCATCCTCACGGTCGGCGTCGTGACCAAGCCGTTCCAGTTCGAGGGCATGCGCCGGATGCGCACGGCGGAGGCCGGCATCCAGGAGCTTCAGGCGGCGGTCGATACCCTGATCGTCATCCCGAACCAGAACCTGTTCCGGGTCGCCAACGAGAAGACCACCTTCGCCGACGCCTTCGCCATGGCCGATCAGGTGCTCTACTCGGGCGTTGCCTGCATCACCGACCTGATGGTCAAGGAAGGCCTGATCAACCTCGACTTCGCCGACGTGCGCGCGATCATGCGCGGCATGGGCAAGGCGATGATGGGCACCGGCGAGGCCTCGGGCGAGAACCGCGCCAACCGCGCGGCGGAAGCCGCCATCGCCAACCCGCTCCTCGACGACGTCTCGATGAAGGGCGCCCGCGGCCTGCTGATCTCGATCACCGGCGGCTCCGACCTCACCCTCTACGAGCTGGACGAGGCCGCCACCCGCATCCGCGAGGAGGTCGATCAGGACGCCAACATCATCCTCGGCGCCACCTTCGACGAGAGCCTCGACGGCATCATCCGCGTGTCGGTGGTCGCCACCGGCATCGAGCCGGCGCTGATCTCGGCCGATTCCCCGAACAACCCGGAGATCGCCCAGACCGAGCAGCGCATCGCCGAGGTCGCCGAGCGTCTGCGCTCCGAGGCCCGGGCCCGCGCCTCCGCGGCCCTGAGCCCCGCCTCGACCCATCAGCCCGTCCAGCGCGCCGCCGCTCCCGAGCCGCAGCCCGCCCCGGCCCCGGCGCCCCGCTCCATCCTGACCGAGGCCACCGCGCCAGAGCCCCTGCGCGTCGAGACCGCCCCGGCGATGCACCACCACGA
>NZ_NKUI01000134.1 GCF_014845115.1 Methylorubrum zatmanii
AATCCTGCATAGCTCAGGGCTGGGAGCCGCTCCGCTGAACCGTCACCTCAGCGTCGGTCGGCTCGGCCGTGCAAGGTTGGCCCGCCCAGGAAGCCATGAGGCCGGCGAGGATGAGCGAGGATGCTCCGACCGGAATGCGCATCTCAGCCCCTCAAGCCGCGTCCGGCATGCGGTCGAGGAGCTTGTCGAGGGTGATCGGGTAGTCCCGAACGCGGATGCCGGTGGCGTTGTAGATCGCGTTCGCCACCGCCGCGCCGACCCCGCAGATGCCGAGTTCGCCCACGCCCTTCGCCTTCATGGGCGAGGACATCGGGTCGACCTCGTCGAGGAAGATCACCTCCTGGTGCGGGATGTCGGCGTGGACCGGCACCTCGTAGCCGGCCAGATCGTGGTTGGCGAAGAAGCCGCGCTTGGTGTCGACGGCCAACTCCTCCATCAGGGCCGCGCCCGTGCCCATGACCATGCCGCCGATCACTTGGCTGCGGGCCGATTTCGGGTTGAGGATCCGCCCGGCCGCGCACACCGCAAGCATCCGCCGGACCCGGGTTTCGCCGGTATAAGCATCGACGCCGACCTCGACGAAGTGCACGCCGAAGGTCGATTGCTGCTGGCTCTTGGAGATGTCCCCGAACTCGATGGTATCTTCCGCCGTCAGGGCGCCCCCTGCTGCCGCATCGCCGAGCGGCACGGCGCGGTTGCCGGAGCGCACCTGCCCGTCCGCGAACACGGCGTCCGCCGAGTTGATGCCGAGGCGCTGCGCCACGGCGTCCCGCAGCTTCACGCAGGCCGCGTAGACGCCCGACGTCGAGGAGTTCGCGCCGAACTGCCCGCCCGAGCCCGAGGAGACCGGGAAAGCGGAGTCCCCGAGCCGAACCACGACCTTGTCGATGGTCACGCCCATCATCTCGGCGGCGGTCTGGGCGATGATGGTGTAGCTGCCGGTGCCGATGTCGGTCATGTCGGTCTCGACCGTGACCGTGCCGGCTTGGTCGAGGCGCACGCGGGCCCCGGACTTCAGCACCATGTTGTTTCGAAAAGCGGCGGCCATGCCGACGCCGACGAGCCACTGCCCGTCCCGGACCTGCCCGGGCTTCGGGTTGCGCTTCGACCAGCCGAACCTCTCGGCTCCCAGCCTGAGGCAACCGACGAGGTCGCGGTGCGAGAACGAACGCTTCGGATCCTGCGGGTCGACCTGGGTGTCGTTGCGGATGCGGAACTCGACCGGGTCCATCCCGAGCTTCTCCGCCAGCTCGTCCATGGCGACCTCCAGGACCATCAGGCCCGGGGCTTCGCCGGGGGCGCGCATGGCGTTGCCCTCGGGCAGGTCGAGGTGGGCCAGCTTCATGGCGGTCAGGCGGTTGGCGCCGGCGTACAGGAGCTTGGTCTGGCTCACCGCGGTCTCCGGGCTGCCATCCGGCAGGTTGCCGGATGTGCTCTCGTGCGCGATGGACGTGATCGTGCCGTCCCGGGTCGCGCCGATGCGTACCCGCTGGATCGTGGCCGGCCGGTGGGTGGTGTTGTTCATGATGAGCGGGCGGGTGAGCGCCACCTTCACCGGGCGCTTGGCCGCCTTTGCGGCGAGCGCCGCCAGCACCGCGTCGGCGCGCACGAACAGCTTCCCGCCGAAGCCGCCGCCCACGTAGGGAGAGTCGAGGCGGACGTTCTCCTTCGGGACGCCTAGGATCTTGGCGAGGCTGCCATGGCCCCAGGCGATCATCTGGTTCGAGGTCCAGAGGGTGACCTTGTCGCCGTCCCACGCCGCGATGGTCGCGTGCGGCTCCATCATCGCGTGGCTCTCGTCCGCGGTGGAGTAGGTCTCGTCGAACCGGACCGGAGCCTGCGCGAAGGCGCCCTCGAAGTCGCCGACGCGCTCCTCGCCGTTGCCGCCGCTGCCCTCGCCGCTGTCGCCCGGCACGGGCGGTGCGCCCTTCGCCTCGGCCGCGAGGTCGAATTTGCCAGGCTCGGAGGCGTAGTCGACCTTCACGAGGAAGGCGGCGGCCCGGGCCTGTTCGAAGGTCTCCGCCACCACCACCGCGATGGCTTGGTGGTAGTGCTGCACCTGGTCGCCGCCGAACAGGTAGGCGGCGTTCATCATGCCGCGCTCCATCCGAGGATGCTCAAGGGTCGTGACGATGGCGAGGACGCCGGGCGCACGCTTGGCCGCCGCGGTGTCGATCCAGCGCACGCGACCCTTGGCGATGCCGGCGCCGAGCACGAAGCCGTAGGCGGCGTTGGGCGCAACGTCGTGGCGCTCGTAGGCGTAGGGCGCGGTGCCGGTGGTCTTGTACTTGCCGTCGATGCGGTCGGTGGGCCGGCCCACGACCTTGAGCTGGTCGATGTGGTTTTGCCCCGCGGGGGTGTCGAACTTCATGGCTCAGGCCCTCGCTTGGTTGAGCGCCGCCGCGAGCGTGCGCTCGGCGAGCTTCAGCTTGTAGGCGCTGTCCTCGGTCGGCTTGGCCCCGGCGAAGACCTTGTCGGTCACCGCCTTTGCGCCTCGTGGCAGGTCGGCCTCGGCCGCCTCGACCCGCCAGGGCTTGTGGGCGACGCCGCCGAAGGCGACGTGGCCGCTGCCGTCCTTGCCGAGGATGGCCGCCACGGAAACGAGGGCGTAGGCGTAGGAGGTCCGGTCGCGGACCTTGCGGTAGATGTGCGTGCCGGCCACCGGCTTCGGCAGCGTCACCGCGGTGATGAGCTCGCCGGGCTTCAGTGTCGTGTCGACCTCGGGCCTGTCCCCGGGCAAGCGATGGAAGTCGGCGATGGGGATCTTGCGCTCGGTCCCCTTGGCGTCGACGGTCTCGACGGTGGCGTCGAGCACGCGCATGGCCACCGCCATGTCGCCCGGATGGGTCGCGATGCAGGCCTCGCTCGATCCGATGACGGCCAGCGACCGGCTCACTCCGTCCAGCGCCGAGCAACCGGAGCCGGGCGCGCGCTTATTGCAGGCCTGTGCCGTGTCGTAGAAGTACGGGCAGCGGGTCCGCTGGAGCAGGTTACCGGCGGTCGTCGCCTTGTTGCGCAACTGCCCCGAGGCCCCGGCGAGCAGCGCCCGGCTCAAGACCCCGTAATCCCGGCGCACCCGCGGGTCGGCGGCGAGGTCGGTGTTGCGCACCAGCGCCGATGCGCAAGCCGCCCTCCGGCGTCGGCTCGACCTTGTCCAGCATCAGGCCGTTCACGTCGACGAGGTGCGTCGGCGTCTCGATCTGGAGCTTCATCAGGTCGAGCAGGTTGGTGCCGCCGGCGATGAACTTGGCGTTCGGCGTGCGCGTGACCGCGGCGGCCGCCTCGGCCTGGGTGCCCGGGCGCTCGTAGGTGAACGACTTCATGCGGGCCTCCCGGTGACCTCGGTCATCGCCTCGACGATGTTGGAATAGGCGCCGCAGCGGCAGATATTGCCGCTCATGCGCTCGCGGATTTCGGCCTCCGTGACCTGCATCGGGGCGTTGAGGTCGGCGGTGACGTGGCTCGGAATGCCGGCCTTGATCTCGGCCAGCACCGCCACGGCCGAGCAGATCTGGCCCGGCGTGCAGTACCCGCATTGGTAGCCGTCGTGCTTCACGAAGGCGGCCTGCATCGGATGCAAGTTGTCAGGCTGGCCGAGGCCCTCGATGGTGGTGATCTCGGCGCCCTGGTGCATCACGGCCAGGGTCAGGCAGGAATTGATGCGCCGGCCATCGACGATCATGGTGCAGGCGCCGCACTGGCCGTGGTCGCAGCCCTTCTTGGAGCCGGTCAGGTGCAGGTGCTCGTGCGCGGCGTCGAGCAGGCTGGTCCGGGTATCGAGTTCGAGGTCGCGCCGCTGACCGTTCACGGTCAGGGAGACCTTGGCCAGGACCGGCGCGTCAGTGCCGCCGGGCTTTGCGCCCGCGGCTGAGGGCACGGTGGCCAGGGCCGCGGTGGCAGTGGCTCCCACCATCAGGTCTCTCCGGTTCAGTTCCAGATCAACAGGTCGTCGCATCGCGTTCTCCGAACCTGTGGGAGGGACGTTCGGCACAGGGCCGGCCCACGAGGGAGGGCTGCCTGGGGGAGACCCCGGCAGCTTGGACAAGGCTGCAACGTAACGTGGATGGGCGCGAAGATTAGGGGCTCCACCCTACATAAGCCTATGAGTAGGGCTTATAGATGGGATGAAGGTCGTCGCCGGGGCGAGACTTGGTTTGGGCCGTGCGCCCTTCGAAGACGCTTGCCGCATGCGGGGATCGTGAATGCCGCGGGAGAACATGACGGACCTGCTCTCCTTCGCCACGGTGGCGAAGGAAGGGAGTTTCACCCGCGCCGCCAAGCGACTCGGCGTGACGCAGTCCGCGCTGAGCCACGCCATGAACAACCTGGAGGCGCGCCTCGGGCTGCAGCTCCTGAACCGCTCGACGCGCAGCGTCTCGACGACCGAGGCTGGCGAGCGCCTGTTGCGCGCCGTGGGTCCGCAATTCGAGCAGATCGAGGTCGAGCTCACGGCCCTGACGGGGATGCGGGACAAGCCGGCCGGCAACATCCGGATCACCGCGCCCGAGCACGCGGTCGAGACGGTGCTGTGGCCGGCATTGCAGAGGATGCTGCCGGACTACCCGGACATCACCGTCGAGGTCGTCACGTCCGATGCCCGGACCGACATCGTGGCCGAGCGCTTCGACGCGGGCGTCCGCGTCGGCGAGTACGTCGAGAAGGACATGGTCGCGGTGTGCATCGCGCCTCCCATGCGCATGGCGGTGGTCGGGGCGCCGGCCTACCTCAAGGGGCGGTCCAGGCCGCGGGGGCCCGAGGACCTGACCGGGCACCGGTGTATCAACCTGGGGCGCGTGTCGCGCGGCGACCTCTTCCCCTGGGAATTCGAGAAGGCCGGCAAGGAGGTCAATGTCCGGGTCGAGGGACAACTCGCGCTCACCAGCCTGCGAGTGATCCGCAATGCGGCCCTGGCCGGGCTTGGGCTGGCTTACCTGCCCGAGGAGAAGGTCCTTGCGGACGTCGCGGAGGGCCGGCTGGTGCGGGTGCTGAAGGACTGGTGCGAGCCCTTCCCCGGCTACCACCTGTACTATCCCAGCCGCCGCCAGCCGGCCCCGGCCTTCACTGTCCTGCTTGAGGCCCTGCGCCACCGCGGCTGAAGCGGGGCGGCGTCAGCCGCCCGTCTGGCCGCCGTCGACGACCATGGCGTGCCCGACGACGAAGGCCCCGAGGTCCGAGCACATGAAGAGGACGGAGGCCGCGATCTCCTCGGGCTTGCCCATCCGTCCTACCGGCTCCTGAGCGATCACCCGCGCCACGCCCTCCGGGGTGCCGCCGGTGAAGCGCGGCATCATCGGCGTGTCGATGATGCCGGTGCAGACCGCGTTGATGCGAATCCCGTCCTTGGCGTAATCGAGGGCCGCGCTCTTCGTCATCCCGATGACACCGTACTTCGTCGCGGCATAGGCGATTTGGCCCGCGAAGCCCTTCACGCCGGCGCCCGACGAGGTGTTGACGATGGCGCCGCCCCTGCCCTTCAGCATGAGCGGGATCTGGTGCTTCATGCACAGGAACACGCCGCGCAGGTTGATGGCGACGATGCGGTCGAAATCCTCCGCGGCGACGTCTGTGGCCGGCATCCCGGCCTGCTCGACGCCGGCGTTATTGAAGGCGAAGTCGAGCCGCCCGAAGGTCTCGACGGCCCTGTCGAGCGCCGCCTTCACGTCCTCCTCGGAGACGTCCGCGACCGCCACGCTGGCGCCGGCGCTCGCGCCCGGTCTCGGCGTCGAGGGCGAGGACGCGATTGTGGCCGTCGCAGAGGTAGAGGGCACTGCCGACCATAATCGGTGTCGCCTCCAAGGCGGTCGCCGGTCCGGGCGTGTCGGGCCCCGTCTCGGCCTCCCAAACCTTCTCCAATCGCCCGACGTTCTCCGGCGTCAGGTCGGCGAGCGGGCTGAAGCGGGTCCCGCCTTGGTCGTTGCCGAACGCCGGCCAGTCCTCGCTTGTGATCCGGGCCAGCGATTGCGGCAGCTTGCCGGGGGCGCGGTCCGCGACGCCGCGGCGCAGGATGGGCTCGGCCGGTGCGTCGGGGCCGGCCGCGTGCAGGGCCGCGCCCGCGGCCAGCGCCAGGACCAACGCGCCCGCAAAGGCCGGCCATCCCCCCACCCGCGTGGCGGGCGATTGCCGCCCGCCCAAGCGCACGGAAGGCGGGAGCAGTGCCAGGCCGAGCACGAAGGGCGCCAGGAGCCGGGGCAGCAACTGCCATCCGTCGAAGCCGACCTCCCAGATCGCCCAGGTGGTGGTGGAGGCCAGGACCGCGACGTAGACCAGCACGCCGCGCCCGTCGCGCCGCCAGATCAGGATGCCGCTGACCACGACGGCGATGCCGGTCAGCAGGTAGTAGGGCGAGCCGCCGTACCAGGCGAGCATCACCCCTCCGGCCGCGAGGCCGAGGCCGACGACGACGAGGAACCCGGCGACGCCGCGCCTGGACCAGGCCGCGGTGCGGCTTCCGGCACCGGTTGGCCGACTTCCTTGGATTTGGAGCATCTGGTGGGGTTCGTCCCTTGGCCGTGTGTTCGGGCCCTGACGCGTCGCGCCAACGCCGGACTGTCAACGGTGTGAGAAGAGCGGCAGCGCCTTCGCGAAGCCCCTGGTGTGGAAGATGTTGGAGCCTTGCCCGCCGTCGCCGTCGTTCGTGACGATGAAGAGCTCGTCGGTGCCGGGCTTCAGAGCCAAGCTCGTGGAGCGCAGGTTGTGGCCCTCGCCGCGCCCCGGCAGCAGCACCTGCCCGATGGGGATGCCGTTGCGGTTGAACGCCAGCACACGACCCTGGCCGTAGACCGCGACGTAGACGTTGCCGTCGGAATCGACACGCATCGAGTCGGGCGCGGGCCCGGTGAAGTGGTAGGGCACCGCCGTCCCGATGGGCGTCGGCGTGGTCGGGTTTGCCAGCTCGACCCGGTGCAGCAGGTTCCGGGCGAACTCTGTTGCCCAGAGCACCTTGCCGTCTGGGCTCAGCGCCACGCCGTTCGCCATCGCGAGGTTCGGCAGGACCGGCGTGACCGTGCTGTGGTCAGGCGAGACGTAGTAAACGCCGCCCTTCGGGTCGGTGGAGGTGCCGCGGAAGTCGGTGAAGTAGAAGCCGCCCTAGGCGTCGAACACGAGGTCGTTGACGACGTAGCCCGCGTCCGCCGGCACCACCGTCCGCAGACCCGAGCCGTCCGGCTGCATGGCGACGACGGAGCCGTTCCGGAAGCCCTCGCCGGTCCTGGCCGCGAAGATGCGGCCGTCCTTGTGGACCGCCAGGCCGCCTAGTTGCTGCTTGCTGCCGGGCAGGACGATGGAGAGATGCTTGTCCGGCGTGAGACGGAAGGCGCGCCCGCCGGCCGCGTCCACGAACAGGAGGTCGCCGCGGCGGTCGAAGGCCGCTCCCTCCAGGGGGAACGCTTCGTCGGACACCTTGAACCACAGCTCCGCGACGACGGTCTGCAAGCCGCGCTCCGTCGGCGGGATAGGGACCGGCCCGCGCGACTGCGCGTCGTAGGCGAGCGAGTGCGGTGCCTCGCCCGGTTGTGCCACGGCGGTGGAGGCGAGGCAGGCGAGGCAGCTTAGGGCGAGGAGCCATCTACGGAACGGGCGCGGCCCGGCATTCTCCTGAACAAGCATCGTCGCGGCCTCAATCGCGGGTGGGAACCACTTCGACCGTCACGGAGACCGAGCCGGGCTTGCGGAACGCGTCGGGGATGTGGCTGAGCTTGCCCAGGCGGATCAGGCCCCGGGAGTAGCCGAAGTCCCGGTAGAAGATCGCCAGGTTGCCCCAAGGGGCGTAGTAGGCGACGTCGCCCGGCTCCGGGTCGATGCCCGCCGGCTCGCCCTCGATGGGGAGCCGCTTGGGCAAGTCGCCGATCTTCTCGGTGCCGTTGTAGTCGGTCAGGTTCAGCGTCAGGGGCAGCAGCGCCCGGAAGGTCCGGGCGGCCGCCGAGTCTTCGAGGGTGGCGGTGACGCTCTCGCCGTTCGGGCCGGCCAGCCGGATCCGCACGCTGTCCATCGCAGGTCCCTTCCGGTTCTTGGGTGATGAGGAGGGGGCCGCAGGTCCGGCCTCGGCGTGAAGCCCGCTTTGGCCTGCCAGGACGGAGAATGCCGCCGTGAGGAGCGTCACCGTCAGCGCCGCGCGTCGCATGGGCCGGCCCGTCAGGTGGCGGTGTAGCCGCCGTCGACCGGCAGGGCGACGCCGAGCACGAAGCTGGCGGCGTCGCTGCAGAGCCAGAGCACGGCGGCGGCGACCTCCTCCGGCCGACCGAGCCGCTTGTTGGGCTGCTTGCCCATGATCACGTCCATGGCCTTGGGCTGCTCCTTGAGCATCTTGGCCACCATCGGCGTATCGATGGTCCCCGGGCAGACCGCGTTGAGCCGGATGCCGCGCGGCGCGTTCTCCAGGGCCGCGCTCTGGGTCATGCCGATCACGCCGTACTTGGTGGCGTGGTAGGCGGCGAGGCCCGGATTGCCGATGAGGCCGCCGATGGAGGAGCAATTCACGATAGCGCCGCTGCCCTGGCGCTGCATCTGGCGCAGCTCGGCCTGCATGCAGTTCCAGACACCGCGCAGGTTGACCGCCATCACGCGCTCGTAATCGGTGTCGGGGACGTCGACGACGTCGTTGGCCGGGATCTGGATGCCGGCGTTGTTGAAGGCTGCATCCAGACGGCCGAAGGTGTCGACCGTGCGCTGGACCATGGCAGCGACGTCCCCCTCATTCGCGACGTCGCACCGGACGCCCAGTACCTTGTGGCCCGCTGCCTCCAGGTCGGCGACGGTTTTGCCGAGCGCTTCCTCGTTGAAGTCGGCCAGGACGACCGTGGCGCCGGCCTCGGCGAACATCCGGGCGGTCGCCAGGCCCATGCCCATGGCCGCGCCGGTGACGAGCGCAACCTGGCCCTTGAAGTCGTAGGTCGGGTTCATCTCAACTCCTCACGTGAGGCTGTGGGGATTCCTGTCGCCTAGGAGGAGCGAGGCGGCTCCGGGCGGTCGGGTCAGGATTGCGGGCGCCTCGCGGGGTGGCGGTCGCCGCGGGCGGCCAGGAATGCCGTCACTGCGCACCCGACCAGAACGAGGGCGCTGAACGTGAAGGTTGCCTGGTAGCCGGTGTGGTCGAACAGCAGGCCGCCAAAGGCAGCGCCGCCCGTGATCGCGAGCTGGACCACCGCGACCATCAGGCCGCCGCCGGCTTCCGCCTCGTCCGGCAGCGCCTTGCTGACCCAAGTCCACCAGCCGACCGGCGCCGCCGTGCCGATAAGCCCCCACAGCGCCAGCAGCCCGGCCACCACCGGCAACGACGAGCCGAATGCGATGAGGCCCGCGGCCAGAACCGCCATCGCCAGCGGCATGAGGATCAGCGCGGCGTCGAACCAGGTCTGCAGCACCCGGCCGATCAACGACGTACCGACCAAGCCTGCGACCCCAAGCACCAGCAGCAGGGCCGATAGCGTGGAGACGTCGACGCGGGTGACGGTCTCCAGGAATGGCCGCAGGTAGGTGAACAGGGCGAACTGGCCCAGAAAGAACAGGGCGGCCGCGGCCATTCCGAGCGGCACCCGGGGCCGGCGCAGGACCTTGAACGTGGCGAACGCGTCGGCCCGCGTCCGGTTCGGCATCGCCGGCAGGGTCAGGGACAGCCAAGCGAACGTCGCGGCGGCGACCGGCACGACGCAGAAGAAGGCCCCGCGCCAGCCGATGTACTGCCCGAGGAAGCTGCCCAGCGGCGCGGCGACCGTCGTGGCGAGGGCGTTGCCGCCGTTGAGGATGGCGAGCCCACGCGGCACGTCCTCGGCCGGCACGAGGCGCATCACCGTCGCCGCCGACATCGACCAGAACCCGCCGATCACCATGCCGACCAACGCCCGGCCGCCGAGGAACACCGCCGCGTTGGGCGCAAAGGCGACGGCCAGGCCCGAGACCAGCATCAGCACGGTCAGCCCGAGCAGGAGCGCCCGGCGGTCCAGCCGCGGGGTCGCCGGCGCGATGAACAGGCTGGTCAGCACGGCGAACACGCCGGAGACCGCGATGGCCTGACCCGCTTGCCCTTCGGTGAGATGCAGGTCGGCGGCGATGGGGGTGAGCAGGCTCACGGGCATGAACTCGGACGCCACGAGGGTGGCGGCGCACAGGGACATGGCGAACACCGCACCCCACCCTTGCGCCCGCGAGTTGCCCGCCGCGCCGATGGCAATTTCGTCCGCACAGACCTCGTTCGCGTTCATGGGCAATCCGCCCCTTCCGTAATTCTCGGGTTTGATGTGGCGTCGCGAACGAGGAACCGGCCCTGCCGGTCTCGACGACGTGGCCTTGGGGCTGGCGTCAGGCGCCGTACTGCCTGTCGGTCACCTTCTCCATCCATGTCACCGGGCTGCCGTTCAGCGCCTCCTGGATGGCGATGTGGCTCATGGCGGTGGTCGGCCCGGCGCCGTGCCAGTGCCGCTCGCCCGGGGGGAACCAGACCACGTCGCCGGGGCGGATCTCCTCGACGGGGCCACCCTCGCGTTGGACCCGGCCGCAGCCCGCGGTGACGATCAGCGTCTGCCCGAGCGGGTGCGTGTGCCAGGCCGTGCGGGCGCCGGGCTCGAAGGTGACCAGGGCCCCGCCCGCCCGGGCCGGCTCGGTCGGGCTGAACAGCGGGTCGACCCGGACGGTGCCGGTGAACCAGTCCTCTGGGCCCTTGCCCGAGGGGCGCGAGCCGGCGCGCATGATCTCCATGGCGGTGTTCCTTGAGTGCTTGGCAACCGTGACGGCGGACGGTGCCGTCGTCGTTCGGGCCGGAACCTAGCGCGTGGGCCGGGACTGCATTAGATGCCCAAACCGACATGAGGTCATGAGCAGAGCTTATGGATGCTGCGTGAGAGCCTGAACGACCTGGTCGCCTTCGTCGCCGTCGCGCGCGCGGGCAGCTTCACCAAGGCGGCCGCGCAGCTCGGGGTCTCGCAGCCAGCGCTGAGCCAGACGGTCCGGGGGCTTGAGGCCCGCCTCGGCGTCCGGCTGCTCGCCCGTACCACCCGCAGCGTCGCGCCGACCGAGGCCGGCGAGCGCCTGCTTAACGCGGTCGGCCCCCGGTTCGACGAGGTCGAGGAAGGGCTCGCCGGCCTCGCCGAGATGCGGGGCAAGGCGGCGGGAACGGTGCGCATCACCGCAGACGAGCACGCGGCACAGTCGGTGCTGTGGCCCGTCCTCCGGCGCCTCCTGCCGGACTACCCGGACATCAAGGTCGAGACGGTCGTCGACTACGGCCTGACCGACATCGTCGCCGAACGCATCGACGCCGGCATCCGGCTGGGCGGGACCCTGGCCAGGGACATGACCGCCGTGCGGATCGGGCCCGACTTGCGCATGGCCGCCGTCGCCGCGCCCTCCTACTTCGCGGCGCGATCGAAGCCGGAGCGGCCGGACGACCTGACGGCCCACACCTGCATCAACCTGCGCCTGCCGACCCACGGCGGCCTGTACGCCTGGGAGTTCGAGAAGGGCGGGCGGGAGCTCCGCGTCTGGGTCGAAGGGCAGCTCGTGTTCAACACCATCACCCTCATCCTGGAGGCAGCGCTGGACGGGTTCGGGATCGCCTACCTGCCCGAGGACGGGGTACGGGCGCACCTAGCAGCCGGGACGCTCGTTCGGGTGCTGGAGGACTGGTGCGAGCCCTATTCCGGCTACCACCTGTACTATCCGAGCCGCCGCGAGCCGGCGCCGGCGCTGGCCGTGTTGGTCGAGGCGCTGCGCTACCGCGTCTGAGGTCGCTACCCGACCGCCCGCGCTCCTGCAGCGAGCGGGCCCTGCCGTCCGAGGAGCCGCCTGCCCGAAAGCGCAGCAATGGCCTCGTCAGCGGCCCTCCGGCCGCTGTCATGGGCCCCGTGGGCCGTCGTGAAATCGTGCGGGTGCGTCGCCTCGCCCGCGAAGAAGAGCCGGTCCTCGAAGGGCTGGGCCAAACGTGCCCGGGCTTGGGATCGGCCCGGCAGGGCGCAGCTATACGCGCCGCCGATGGACGCCATCCGGATCCAGGAAGTCGCCGCGAGCGATCGGACCGCCGACGCCACGTCGCTGCCGAACAGGGCGACCAACTCGGCCGAAACGTGGGCGAAGCCGGCGGCCGGGCCCTCCTCCTCCACGATGCGGGCGCCGTCACCGCCGAAGAACGCCTCGATCACCGGCCATCCGTTGGGCCGGATTGAATAGGAGGCGGACCTTGGGTCGTGCAGGTTGCTGTAGGCATGCGTGTCCGGCTCGAACGCGGTGTCGCGCCCGATCTCCAGGAACACCTTCTCGTTGCGCCCGAGCGGCAGGGCGGCGGCCGCCTCGCGCCAGGGGTCGGCCCCTGAAGGAAGGCGGAGCGCGTCGCCGGCCAGGACCGCGGTCGAGACCGTGAGGATGGCGGCCCCGGCGCGGACGGCGCCGGCGCGGGTTGTGACGGCGACGCCGTCCGCCGTCAAGTCGGTCCGCCCGGCGGTCGTGTCTCAGTTTGAAATTTGATCGTCAGCAGGACGGAGGATGGCGACAGGCGCCCACGTGTGGGGAGAGTGCAAGAACTCTTCGCCCCCTTCTTTGTCGGTAAGTTTCACCCGGAGATGGAACTTGGTCCCGACAGGATAATCTCTTTTGAGCGAGTGAGAGCACCTAACGCGGAGATGCGCCGGGTATCCGCTATCGGCGGTCGGCCTGATATGAACCTTGCCGTGGAGGCCCGAAGTTCTTTCTGCTTCGTAACTCTCAACCCAAACTAAGTCGTAGGGCTCAGTCGGCTTCCCCATGACCTGACCGGCTGGCTTTGGACCGGGCTGATTGAGAGGATCAGCCTGGATCAGAGGAGTTGGGAATGAAGCGAGGACAGAGGCCGAGCGCGGACCAGGTCGTGCTGATGCTGCGCCAGATCGAGGTACAGACGGCGCAAGGCAAGAGCATCGCCGTCGCGTGCAAGGAGGCGGATGTCTCCGAGCAGAGCTTCGTGACGAGTGCTTACGCCAGGAGATCTTCTACTCGCTGAGAGAAGCCCAGGTCGTCATTGGCCGATGGCAGAACACCTACAACCGTGTCCGGCCGCATTCGTCGCTGGGCTACCGGCCGCCCGCGCCTGTCAGCTTCCCGGATCTGGCCTACCGGCTACCCATGGCCACTACCATGCAGTAGCCTCGCAACTGGCCCGGTCCAAAATACCGGTCAGGTCAGGCTGGGCACCTGCGGCACAGACCATGAGCGCGCTGAGATCGAGCCGCACAAGATGCACGGTATCGATGCGCATTATGAAATCAGCCTATTTGATTCATGATGCCTGCACCAGCACATTCCTCTTCACGAAGCGACGGGGACCCGCCGCCAGATTGACGAAGAGGCTGAACACGATGTCCAAGCAGATCATCTCGCGCATCGCCGCCGGGCTGGCGCTGACCTTCCTCACCACCACCGCCTTCGCCAGCGAGTCGGGCAGCATCGACAACACCAAGACGGTCGGCGCCCTCACTCTGGAGACTCAGGGCCTCGCCACCAACATCGGCTCGGTGCACCGCCAGGGTGGCTATGCCCTTCCCGGCGCCGTCCAGTGGAAGGCCCCGATTACCGACGATCGGGTGAAGCAGGCTGCCGCCTTCTAAGGTGGTCGGAAAAGCGAACGGCCACGAGAGCCGGAACGAAGGTGCGCGTACATCCGGCGTCACCCCAATCCCGGCATCGTGGCCGCGTCCGATCAAGCGACAGGATCGCGATCGGCATGTCCCTGGGATGGGGGCGGTATGATTAACAATCAATGAGCAGCCCCGCCGCCCGATCTGCTCACGGGCTGGCGGGGCATGTCGTGTCCACACGACGGAGAGCCGATACGCAACGCGGCTCCGGCTCAGAATGCCGGGATTGAGTTAGCTCGGCATCAACCTGCCCTCGCCCGGCCTGTCCTATTTCGCGGCATCCCGCCCGCTCGCGGCGGCTGGTGGCCCGCGGTACAGGCGCTCGGCGATCTGTTCAGCGGTCCCTATCCCTTATTTGGAGCCAGTGATGCGTGCCGTCGTCGTTGCCGTCGCCCTTATCGTCTCATCGACCGCTGTTGCCGGGCCGAGGTCGTCCGCGGACGCGGCTGGGGGCACCAAGGGCATCATCCGCTGTACGGCGAAGGGCAAGCCAGAAATCATCATGACGCTGAACGCCGAGCGTAAGCTGGGCCGCGTCGTGAGCTGCATCTCGGGTGACTTCATCGCGGATATGACGCCCTGCGCGCCGAACGGGGGCTACGGCCTCTCCCGCCCGACCGGCAGCGCGTCACTGGCCCGCATCGTAGACCGCTGGCAGGATTACGGCGACCACATGGGCGGCGTCACGAGCCATAACGCCGATGCCTCCCGCATCCACTTCGATGGCGGTTTCTTCAGCCCTGGCGATGGCAAATCAGGAAGCCGATGGAGTAGCCAATGGGCCTTCACGGCGAACCGTCTTACCGGAGAAGGCAAGCTCACCGAGGAAGGGAAGCCTGACGCCATCTACAACTGTGCGAAGGCAACACAGCGGTTCTGATCCGCATGGCGAGTAGCTGCGCCACCCGACAGGGCTCTCGCTGTGGCACCGGCTCAGGTTGCTCAAGCTGACGGAGATACGGCCCCTTCGAGCGGCGCACGATGAAGGCGACGGGTGTATGCCACAACGAGTTCGCGCGAGGCTGAAGCTACGACGGTGCTCTGCCGTGAGAGCAGCCCGTTGATCTTGCGCAGACCCGCATCTTCGACCTCCATGATGCGCTCGTTTCCACGCTCGCCATATGAGCAGATTGCCACGTCCCGTGCGATCGGCATCCACGCTTCCATAGTCGGGTCGAGGAACCCGTTCCGTTGCGTGATACGGCCATTGAACCGCGCGAGCAGAGCGCTCCCCACCAAGAAGCTCCGGTTCGGCTTGGTGAGCATCCCGACGATGAACCCGCGCCGCAGCACACCCGCCGACACCCGGAGCAGCGGTTCGACCACGGTTTGAGCTAGGAGATTGCGCCGCGTCTGCGCTACGAACCTTCCGCTCAGTAAATCAGCGCGATCGGCATCCTCCACGCTCCGCCCGGCAGCCTCCCACTCGGCAAGCCGATCGGCAATGAAGGCATCGAAGTCCCACTTAGCCGTGATGGAGTTGAAGGCGTCGGGCGACCGCCTGATCTGCGCGACCAGGATGTCAGCCAGGGCCTCGCGATCTGCGTTTGAAACCGTCGCAAGCCGCCCCTGTCGGGCCTCCGCCACGATCCGATCAAGCACAGGGCTGGCGCGGCTCTCCATGACCGACAGGCGCGTTTCGGCCGATCGATCTCTGCCACCAGCGGCATCGACAGAGGTGTAGAGGTCCCACTCCCGAAACAGGCGGGCGATCGGTTTGCGCTCGATCCCGTAGCCGGGATGCCGCTTGTCGAACGACCAGAGGTGCAGGTCTGGCCCGGCGAAGCGCCGAAGGATCATCTCCGGGACGTAGTGGTGCCGTTTCGCCTTGCCGTGGCGGGTGCGTGGCGGTTGGTCGGGCGCTGACTCGGACATCAGGGCCGACAAGGCGGGCAGGTTGCGCTCATCGGCTTGTCGATGGTGGTGGGCACCATTTCGATACGACCTGGGCCTGACACATCCACTGGTGTCCGGCAGCCCATCCCTGCGCCGCCGCGCCGATGCTGCCGGCAATCGTGAACGCGCCGACGAGGATGGCGAAAAACCGCTCGCCTTTGCTCAGGTCGAGACGTCGGCGCACCTCGACCGGCCTGCCGTCCCAATGGAGCAGCCCTTCTCCGCTGACACCCATCAGGCCGAGCCCGTCGATGGAGATCGGTCGCACGCCAGCCGGCCAGTGCGGTGCCCCTTCCGCGAAGGATGCGCCTCGGCTCAGCGGTTCCTTCCACGTCGTCTCGCTCGGCTGCGGAGCATCCCGGTCACCCATGGGCTAGGCCGCTTCCGGAACTGCGACGGGCTCGATGCGGTCCAACTCCGCTCCGATTTCGGCAAGCAGCGTCTCGCGCTCGAAGCGGGCTTGAAGGTTCGTCCAGAGATCTGGCGATGTCCGGAACAGCCGGGCCAGCCGCAACGCGGTGTCGGTGGAGATGCCGATTTCCTCCTTCACGATGCGCTCGATGCGTGAGCGGGGCAGGCCGAGCGCCTTGGCGACCTGACCGGCCGAGAGGCCGAGCGGTGCCATAAACTCCTCGCGCAGGATCTCGCCGGGATGAACCGGGGGAGAGACATCGGCGCATTCGGTCGGATCGAAGGTCGCGCGAAGGGCATCGAGGTTGAGCGTATCAGGCATCTTCTTTCCCCACCGTCACCATCGGGCTCCTGCCCGCTTAGCGGAATTTCTGAGGGAACGGGGCAACGGCCCTTAGTGGTAGTCGGTGAACTCGACCCGCTCCGGTCCTGCTTCGGTCCAGACGAAGCAGAGGCGGAACTGGTCGTTGATCCGGATCGCGTGCTGTCCAGCGCGGTCCCGATCCAAGGCGTGAAGCCGATTTCCGGGCGGCGAGCGGAGATCATCCAGGTTCGCTGCCGCGTCGAGGTAGGTGAGCTTCCGGCGCGTTGCCTTGTAGAGGTCGGCCGGGAACCCCTTTGGCCGCCTGCCCCGCGCCACCGCCTCGGTCAGGCTGTCGTGAAAGCTCTGGATCATCACAACAGTCTGTTGCAGCGGATGATACATGTATCACTCAATGCAACAAGCACGTCAATAGGGAATGTAGCACTCGCCGCAACATCCCCTACGAAGCCGTGACGGCATCAGTGGTCAACTCAGCTCGTATGGCGAGCCAGCCACTCGTCATAGGACTCGTTCGCGCCTGTTTCGGCGATCAGGCCGGACCGGCGGTCGAGCGCCCGATCAATGGCTTTCCGGTCCCGCCGGCTCGTTCCGGGCATCGCCTTCGGCACGATCTCCTTGCGCCCCCATCAATCGAAGGCGGCTAAGGTCTCGCATCCGCAATAGGCGGCTGCCTGCGCCCTAGTGAGGCCCCGCGGCAGCAGCCCTGGCGGGAGTTGCGGGACAGCTTTCAAGCCCATGGGGACGCTCCCTGTCGCCGCCCCTCTCTCCAGCGCCATCCGCTGGGACCAGCGACTAGCGGGAATGCCGCGGCCTCCGCACCTCAAACGCAAGGCCGGCAGGTTGCGCCGCCTCGTCTGCCAGGACGATGACGGCCTGCCGGCCTCTTCCCTACTCCGCCTGCCAGGGCGGATGGGAACTTCTGATAGCAATCGACCCTAGCAGTCTTTCTATCGAGCTATCATGATTTCCTGTGGTCTTGTTCGCGATTGAGCTTGCGAGCGCAGGTGCTATTCCGGGCGCACGGCCGCGGCGCGGTCGGGGTGCGCAACGCCGGGCGGTTCGAAGCGCGTCGAGCCGTCCGGTCCCGCTCGCGTTCAGTCCCACTCCGATGACGCCTCCTTGTCATCAAGACGGTCGAGAGCGGCATCGAGCTTCCGAATATCCCAGACGACGCACCCGTCGATGCGCCACGGCTTCGGCATCACGCCCTCGCGGGCCAACCCATCGAACTTGGTCGGTCCGATGCCGATGTAGCGGACCGCTTCGGAGCGCCTGAGGCCCCGTCGAGGGGCGACCTCAATCCTCGGCGGACGTTCGGACCGCTAATCCTTACTCATGATCGCGCCCCTTAGTTTTCTGCTCACGCTCGGCCGCGAGAAGGGCCAGGAAGCCGCCGCCTCCAGGGCCAAGAGGAGGTGTGCCGCTACGGCGGCGCGGAGCGCAGGCCACAGCAGCAGGGTGAGCTATGCGGGAGATTGGGTGACGACGGTGTGTTGAAGGCGGCGTATCGAGGCGGGTGTCGATGACCGGCACGAAACCCTAGTGGGAGGGAAACCACATGGGGGAACCGTATGCATAAATCCGGCGTGCTAGGCCCCACGCA
>NZ_NKUI01000135.1 GCF_014845115.1 Methylorubrum zatmanii
GTCCTCGCCCGCGCGGCCTGACGTCGCCCTTCCCCTCCCCCCTGCGGGGAAGGGGTCCGGGGTGGGGGCAGACGGAGCCGCTCCCGCCTCGTCCTGAACCCCCGCCTTCCATCCTCCCCGCAGGGGGAGGAGAATGCCCCGTGGATCGACGTGATCCACCGTCCCGCAGGCCTGGCCACGGGAGTCCGACGAAAACACCTCGCCAGGGGGGATCCCATGACCAAGACGCTGCACGCCCGGCCGTCAGCCGCGACCGACACGACCTTCGCGCCGCCGGTCATCACCGGCACGGCCACCGAGGACGCCCTCGACATCCTGTTTCACGCCCTGCTCGATGTGGCCCGCCGCCACGATCCCGAGCTGGAGGACGTGCTGCACGGGCGCGCCGACATCTCGTCCTACTCGCCCGAGATGCTGGCCCGCGCCCTCCAGGTGCAGGGCATCTGGTTTCAGCTCGTCTCGATCGCCGAGCAGAACGCGGCCATGCGCCGCCGCCGCCACCTGGAGCGCGCCAAGGGGCGCGCGGCCCTGAACGGCTCCTTCGCCAAGGTGCTGGCGGAGGCTTCCGCCAAGGGGATCGGCGCGGCGCAGATCCACGCGCTGCTCAAGGATCTGCGCATCCGCCCGACGATCACCGCGCACCCCACCGAGGGCAAGCGCGTCACGGTGCTGGAGAAGCTGCGCCGGATCTATCTCGTCCTGCGTGAGCTGGAGCTGCCGCGCTGGACCGAGCGCGAGCGCAACGGCCTGATGAACGAGCTGCGCGACCAGATCGAGCTGATCTGGATGACCGGCGAGCTGCATCTGGAGAAGGCCACCGTCGAGCGCGAGGTCGCCTGGGGTCTGCACTTCTTCGACGAGACCCTGTTCGAGATGCTGCCCGAGGTGATGGTCTCCCTCGAGGAGAGCCTCGCCCAATATTACCCGGACGAGACCTTCGAGGTGCCGCCCTTCTTCCAGTTCGGAAGCTGGATCGGCGGCGACCGCGACGGCAACCCCTACGTCACCGCCAGCGTCACCCGCGAGACCCTGCAGCGCAACGCGCTCGCCTCCCTGCGGCGCTACCGCGACGGCATCACCCATCTCGGCCGCGTGCTCTCGATCACCGAGCGCTCGCTGCCGGTGCCGGAGAGCTTCCGCGCCGAACTCGCCCACATGCTGGCGGAATCCGGCGATGCCCGGGCGATCGCCGCCCGCAATCCCGGCGAGGCCTACCGCCAGTTCCTCACCTGCGTGCTGCGCAAGCTCGAGGCGACCATCGCCCGCAACAAGGGCGCCCGCTCGGTCGGCCCGGATTATCCGAGCGCCGACGGGCTCATCAACGACCTGCGCACCCTGGAGAAGGGGCTGGCCGACGCCAAATGCGGCGCGCTCGCCACCGACATCGTGCGCCCGGTGCGGCGGATGGTCGAGATCTTCCGCTTCTCGACCGTGCGGCTCGACCTGCGCGAGAACTCGACCCGCACCACCAAGACGCTGCACGCCCTGTGGAAGCTGCGCAACGGCGACCGCGAGCCGCCGGAGCTCGACGCGCCCGCCTGGAAGGAGTGGCTGCTCACCGAACTCGCCCGGCCGCGCAGCCCGGAAACCTCGTTCGAGGATTTCGCCGACCGGCTGCCCGACGAGGCGCGGGAGACGCTCGCCACCTTCGCCCTGGTCGGCGAGATGCGCGACACCCTCGACCGCGAGGCCTTCGGCGCCTTCATCCTGTCGATGACGCGCTCCACCGTCGACGTGCTCGGCGCCTACCTGCTCGCCAAGGAGGCCGGCATCTTCCTCGATGCCACCGGCACCGAGATCTGCCCGCTGCCGATCGTGCCGCTGTTCGAGACCATCGACGACCTGCGCGCCGCCCCGGCCATCATGAAGGAGCTGCTCGCCATTCCGGTGGTGCGCCGCTCCACCCGCTGGCAGGGCGGGGTCCAGGAAGTGATGATCGGCTATTCCGATTCCAACAAGGACGGCGGCTTCATCGCCTCGAACTGGGAGCTGTACAAGGCGCAGGTGCGGCTCACCGTGCTCGGCAAGCATCTCGGCGTGCCGATCGCCTTCTTCCACGGTCGCGGCGGTTCCGTCAGCCGGGGCGGCGTGCCGACCCATCGCGGCATCGCGGCCCAGCCGCCGGGCTCGATCAACGGGCGCTTCCGCATCACCGAGCAGGGCGAGGTCGTCTCGTTCAAATATGCCAACCGCGGTACCGCCTCCTATCAGATGGAGCTGCTGGCGGCCTCGGTCTTCGAGCACGCCCTGCTCTCGGAGGGCAGCGGCAACGGCTCTCGGGCCGAACTCGACGACGCGCTGGAGGCGCTCTCGGGCGCCTCTCGGGCCGCCTATGTCAACCTGCTCCAGGCCGACGGCCTCGTCGACTACTTCCAGGCCGCGAGCCCCCTCGACGAGATCGCGCTGCTCAACATCGGCTCGCGCCCGGCCCGCCGTTTCGGCGCGAAGTCGCTCTCGGATCTGCGGGCGATCCCGTGGGTGTTCGCGTGGTCGCAGAACCGCCACGTCATCACCGGCTGGTACGGCGTCGGTTCGGGGCTGAAGAGCTTCATCGACATTCGCGGCGAACAGGGCGAGGCGCTGCTGCGGCGGCTCTTCAAGGATTGCCCCGTGTTCCGCCTCGTCCTCGACGAGGTCGAGAAGACGCTGATGATGGTCGATCTGGAGATCGCCCGCGACTATGCCGGCCTCGTGCCGGACGCGGGCATCCGGTCCCGCATCTTCGGGATGATCGAGCAGGAATATGCCCTGACCCGGGAGATGGTGCTGCGCGTCTCCGGCGACGGCGAACTCGCCCAGCGCTTCCCGCAATTCCGTGAGCGCCTGCAGGGGCGGTTGCCGACGATCAATCAGGTCAGCCGCGAACAGGTCGAATTGCTGCGCCGCTTCCGCAGCGAGGAGGACGAGGACAAGCGCGAGGCGGTGAAATCCGCCCTGCTCCTGTCGATCAACTGCATCGCGGTCGGCTTCGGCGCGACGGGATAAGAGCGCCTCGCGGAACGCCCGTTTTCGCACCGTGTCCTCTCCGGCGGCTTCGGCGCGGCGGGAGTTTTTTCGAGAGACGCTCCGCAGACAGTCTCGGCGACGTGTTCCGAGCCGGGCTGGACGGCCGGCCGGGACACGCGAGATAGAGCATCGTCCCGAAAGGCGATGCAAAACAAGGAGCTAGGGTATCACCCCGGATCGGTGTCCGGGACGATGCTCTAGACACGCGGTGCGATCCTGCGGCAGCGGGGCAGCGCGACGAGGGAACCCAAACCTACATAACGGAGGAACAAGCATGAGCTTCACCCTGATCCAGCAGGCCACCCCGCGCCTGCACCGCTCGGAACTGGCGGTTCCCGGCTCGAACCCGACCTTCATGGAGAAGTCCGCCGCCTCGAAGGCCGACGTGATCTTCCTCGACCTCGAGGACGCGGTCGCGCCCGACGACAAGGAGCAGGCCCGCAAGAACATCATCCAGGCGCTCAACGACCTGGATTGGGGCAACAAGACCATGATGATCCGCATCAACGGTCTCGACACCCACTACATGTACCGCGACGTCGTCGACATCGTGGAGGCCTGTCCGCGCCTCGACATGATCCTGATCCCCAAGGTCGGCGTGCCGCAGGACGTCTACGCCATCGACGTGCTGGTGACGCAGATCGAGCAGGCCAAGAAGCGCGAGAAGAAGATCGGCTTCGAGGTGCTGATCGAGACCGCGCTCGGCATGGCCAATGTCGAGGCCATCGCCACCTCCTCCAAGCGCCTTGAGGCGATGTCCTTCGGCGTGGCCGATTACGCCGCCTCGACCCGCGCCCGCTCCACCGTCATCGGCGGCGTGAACGCCGATTACAGCGTGCTGACCGACAAGGACGAGGCCGGCAACCGCCAGACCCATTGGCAGGATCCGTGGCTGTTCGCCCAGAACCGCATGCTGGTCGCCTGCCGCGCCTACGGCCTGCGCCCGATCGACGGCCCGTTCGGCGACTTCTCCGATCCCGACGGCTACATCTCGGCCGCCAAGCGCTGCGCCGCGCTCGGCTTCGAGGGCAAGTGGGCGATCCATCCCTCGCAGATCGACCTCGCCAACGACGTCTTCACCCCCTCCGAGGCCGAGGTCACCAAGGCCCGCCGGATCCTCGAGGCGATGGAAGAGGCCGCCAAGGCCGGTCGCGGCGCCGTCTCCCTCGACGGCCGCCTGATCGACATCGCCTCGATCCGCATGGCCGAGGCGCTGATCCAGAAGGCCGACGCGATGAGCGGGAAGTAAGCGCTTCCGGCGAAACGCTTTCCGTACAGCAAATGAAAGGGATGGCCGGCTCGCGCCGGCCATTTTCGTGACGGCATGTCCCATCCGCAAGGGGCGGGGCGCGCCCGGTCTCATCCCAAACCCGGCCGATCCCCTCGGGATGGCGGATTGGGGCTTCGCTCAAACGCCGCGCGGCCTTGCCGAGACGAAACCCGCTCCGATCAAGCGGATTCCAGATCAGCCGGCGCGGACGGTGGCCAGGAAGCGGCTCACCTCTCCGGAAAGGTGTTCCGACTGGCGCGACAGCTCCGAGGCCGAGGCGAGCACTTGGCTCGCCGCCGCGCCCGTCTCCTCGGAAGCTCGGGCGACGCCCGCGATGTTGTGCGTCACCTCGCGGGTCCCCGTGGAGGCCTCGGACACGTTGCGCACGATCTCCTGCGTCGCCGCCCCCTGCTGCTCGACCGCCGCCGCGATCGTGGTCGCGACCGCATCGATCTCGCGGATCCGCGCCGTGATCGCGCCGATCGCATCGGCGGCCTGCCCGGTCGCACCCTGGATCTGGCCGATCTGGTGGGCGATGTCGTCCGTCGCCCGGGCCGTCTGATTGGCCAACTCCTTCACCTCGGCGGCGACGACCGCGAAGCCGCGTCCCGCCTCGCCCGCCCGCGCGGCCTCAATCGTGGCGTTCAGGGCCAGCAGATTGGTCTGCCCCGCGATGGTCGAGATCAACTGCACGACGTCTCCGATCGTCGAGACGGCGGTGCTCAATTCGTGCATCAGAGTCGCGGTACGATCGGCTTGAAGAACCGCCTGCTGGGCGAGATCCGCCGAGCCGGAGACCTGACGGCCGATCTCCTGCACCGAGGCCCCGAGTTCCTCCGCCGCCGAGGCGACCGTGTTGACATTGGCGGCGGCGACTTCGGCCGCCGACGACACGGCGCTCGACTGGCTGGCGGTCTCCTGTGCGGTCGAGGTCATCTGCTGCGCGGTGGCCTGCAACTCGGTCGCCGAGGCGGAGACCATGCCGACGATTCCGCCCACGGCATTCTCGAAGCCCTCGGCCATCGCGCGCATGGCGGCCCGGCGCTGCTCCTCGGCCCCGGCCCGCGCCTCCTCGGTTTCGCGTTCCAGCTGCCGCATCCGGATCAGGCCGTCCTTGAACACCTGCACCGTGTCGGCGATCAGGCCGATCTCGGTCCGGCGTCCGCGATGCGGCACCTCGGCGCCGAGATCGCCATCCGCCAGCTGCCGCATCGGCCGGATGATCGATTGGATGCCCGAGCCGATCAGGCGGATGATCGCCACGGCCATCAGCGCCGCGATGAGGACCGCGCCGGCGCTCACCGCGAGCATCAGGTTGCGCGCCGAGCGGGCGAGCTCCTCGCTCTGAGCGACGATGCCGTCGGCCGCTTGGTTGTTGAGCTTGACGATGTCGTCGAGCGCCTGCGCCGCCGCCTTGATCCGGGGGCGGACATTCGCGGTCAGTTCGGCCTGGGCCAGGCTCTTCCGCCCTTCGCGGGAATGTTCGAGCACCGCCGTCACCGCATGGCCGTAGGCCGTCCACTCGCGCTCGAACGTCTCGTACAGCGCGCGCTCACCGGGCAGGCTGATGAGCGGAGCATAGGTCGCCATCGTCCGCTCGACCGCCGCCATCTTCGCGGCCAGCGACTTCTCCTCGGCGGCGATACGATCCCCCTCCGTATAGAGGACATGGTTGGCGACGCTCACGCGCACGTCGATGACGTTGCCCCGTAATTCGGCGGCATAGCGAACGCTCGGAAGGATGTTTCGCCCGAGGTTGCGGTTCTCCTGCGACAGGTCGGCCATGAAACTCAGAGCCGATGCCGACAAGATGACGATCAGCGCGCCCAGAAGCGCAAATGACCCGATGAGTGTGTTTCGGATCGAAAATGCAGCTTTCGACATGGTGGCGGCCTTCGCAGCTCTGCATCTCTGTTTATGAGTGCTGGCCTCTTAAGATTTCAGCGTAACAATCGGGTTAATGCGGGCAGTGAAAGCTCGATAAGATCTGGAATTATAAAGCCGAAGATGCAGTGCCGTCCTGCGGTGGGAGGCATGAGGCCATCCGCCGGTACGGAGAGGCTGCTTCGCTGCCGCGCCCTGCAAAAACACTCAGGGTTTGGTCGGCCCGCGAAGACTTGACGAAGCCGGAGCGTGCGCATCCCGAGGATCGGGAAGCGCGGGCGCTGCGTGTCGGGCGCGGCTTGTCTTGTCCGCCATCCTGCGCAGGCAAGTCGGCCGCGCTTCCCGGCGCCTCTCGGTCGCCCCGGCGCGTTCGACGACAGGCCTACTTGTCGTACTTGATATAGGCGAAGCGCGGATCCGTCGGCGTGCCGTCGAGAGCGCCGCCCTCCGACCCCGGCTGCCAGGAGACGACCTCCTCGATCTTCTTGGCCAGGGCGAAATCCTTCTCGGTGATGCCCTTGGCGGCATGGTTCATCAGCCGCACCTCGACCCAGGCATAGGAGGCGGTGATGTCCGGGTGGTGCCACGCGGCTTCCGCCAGATGGCCCACCGTGTTGATGACCATCAGCGTGCTCTTCCACGACGCGGTCTTGTAGGTCCGGCGGATCCAGCCCTCCTCCAGCCGCCAGGCCGGCAGTTCTTCCTTGAGCCGCCGCTCGACCGTCGCATCGTCGAGAACACCCTCGCGTGCCTGTGTCATCGTCATCCTCCCTGGTCTCGTTGCCTCGGACGAAACCTGTGTCGGGATCCTCCGAGGCGCAAGCGCGGGATCGCGGGGGCGGCACGCCCGCATGTCGCAGCGGAAACGGTGGGGCCGGCTGTGGACGGGGCGGGGGCGATTCCCTATTAAAAAATTCAACAGAAGCTCGGGCCGCCGCGGAGGCCCGGGCGGTCTGACCATAGGTGAAGGGACGCCCATGCTGTCACGGCGCGCAGTGCTCGCGACCGCAGCCCTGTCGTTCGCGGCGGCCCTGCCGGCGAGCCGGCGCGCCCAGGCGGCCGGTGAGGCGTTCCGGCTCGGCGTGCTCCCCTTCGGCACCGCCTCCTGGGAGGCGGCGATCATCAAGGAGCGCGGCCTCGACGTCGCCAACGGCTTCACCCTGGAAATCGTCAAGCTCGCCGGCAACGACGCCGCCCGGATCGCCTTCCTCGGCGGCCAGGTCGATGCCATCGTCGGCGACCTGATCTTCGCCGCCCGCCTCGGCAACGAGGGGCGGGGCGTGCGCTTCTCGCCCTACTCGACCACCGAGGGCGCGCTGATGGTGCCCGCCGGCAGCCCGATCCCCGATCTGAAGGGCCTGTCCGGCAAGCGGCTCGGCGTGGCGGGCGGGGCGCTCGACAAGAACTGGATCCTGTTGAAGGCGCAGGCCCGCGAGACGGCGGGGCTCGATCTGGAGGCCGCCGCGCAGATCGCCTACGGCGCGCCGCCGCTGCTGGCGCAGAAGCTGGAGAGCGGCGAACTCGACGCGGCGCTGCTCTACTGGCAATTCTGTGCGCGCCTCGAAGCCAAGGGCTTCAAGCGCCTGATCTCGGCCGACGACGTGATGCGGGCCTTCGGGGCGAAAGGGGCGGTCGCCCTGATCGGCTATCTCTACGAGGGCCAGACCGTGGCGGATCGGGGTGAGGTGGTGCGCGGCTTCGCCCGCGCCTCCGCCGCCGCCAAGGACGCCCTGGCGAACGAGCCGGCCCTGTGGGACACGGTCCGCCCGCTGATGGCGGCGGAGGACGACGCCACCTTCGCCACCCTCAAGCGCGACTTCCTCGCCGGCATCCCCCGCCGCCCGATCGGGGCCGAGCGGGCCGATGGCGAGCGCATCTACGAGACCCTGGCCCGGCTCGCCGGCCAGCAGCTTCTCGGGCCGGGCAAGGGCCTGCCGCCGAACCTCTATCTCGACGCCTCGGGCAACGGCTGAGGCGGCGCGATGACGGCCCCGGCCCGCTGACCCGCCCGCATGGCCCTGCTCGCGCGTCTTCTCTCGCTCGCCGTGCTGCTCGCCCTGTGGCAGGGCGTGTCCGCCTATGCCGAGATGCGCAGCCTGCCGGCGCCGAGCGCGGTGCTCGCCTTCATCCTGCGGGAGGCGCGGGGCGGCGACCTGCTGTTCAATGTCGGCGTCACCCTCGCCCGGGTCGCGGTCTCCTTCGTGATCGCCATGAGCCTCGGCGTGCTGCTCGGTATCGCGCTGGGCCGCTCGCGCCTCGCCGACCGGCTGCTCGACACGCCGCTCCTCGTCGTCCTCAACACGCCGGCCCTGGTCATCACCGTGCTGGCCTATGTCTGGCTCGGGCTCAACGAGACCGCCGCCATCGTCGCGGTGGCGCTCAACAAGCTGCCCAACGTCGCGGTGATCATGCGCGAGGGTGCCCGCGGGCTCGATCCGGGCCTGGAGGAGATGGCGACGACCTACCGCTTCGACCGGCGTACCTGGATCGCCCATGTGCTGATGCCGCAGCTTCAGCCCTTCATGGTGGCGGCGGCGCGCTCAGGCATCTCGCTCGCCTGGAAGATCGTGCTGGTGGTGGAACTGCTCGGGCGCCCCAACGGGGTCGGATTCGCCATCAACTATTACTTCACTCTCTTCGACGTCACCGCCGTGATCGGCTACAGCCTCGTCTTCATGAGCGTGATGCTCGCCATCGACGCCCTGCTCCTCCAGCCCCTCGATGCCCATGTCCGCCGCTGGCGCTGACCCCGCGCCGCTGCTGACCCTGCGCGTCGACCGCAAGGTCTACCGCAAGGCCCGCACCGAGGCGGTGGAGGCCGTGCGCGGCCTCGCCTTCTCCCTGCATGCGGGCGAGATCACCTGCCTGATCGGACCCTCGGGGGCGGGCAAGACCACCACCCTGCGCATCCTTCTCGGCCTCGACCGCGATTTCGAGGGCGCGGTGACGCCGGCGCCGGAGCGGGCCGGCATCGCCATGGTGTTTCAGGATCCCCGGCTGCTGCCCTGGCGCACCATCGAGCAGAACGTGCGTCTCGGCCTGCCGCGGGAGCGGCGGGGGCGCGACCTCGACGGATTGTTCGCCTCCCTCGGTCTCGGTCCCTGGCGCGGGCATTTCCCCGGGGCGCTCTCCCTCGGGATGCAGCGGCGGGTGGCTCTGGCGCGGGCGCTGGCCCTGGAGCCGCGCATCCTCGTCCTCGACGAACCCTTCGTCTCCCTCGACGATGCCGCCGCCGCCGGCCTGCGCGGCCTCGTCGTCGATGCCGTGAACCGCTCCGGCACCTGCGTGCTGATGGTCACCCACAACGTCGCCGAGGCCATCGAGATCGCCGACCGCTTGCTGCTGGTCACGCCCCGGCCGGCGCGCCTGCTGGCGAGCGAGCCCCTCGACCGTCGGCGGTCCGAGCGGGACCGTGCCTGGATCGACGCGACCCGCCGGATCCTGGCCACGCGCTATCCCGACATCGTCGCGCCTTAGGCGCCCGCGAGGCCGGCCGGCGTCGAATCGCTTCACGATGACGAGAGCCTGTCGTCGAACGAAAGCCGCTTCGAAGCGTGTCGATTCTCCCGGCGGCTGGATTGCCGAAAGTGCCCGACGCGAAACCGCACCCACGCCCTGTGCCGATCCGATCTCCGAGGGGGGAACGGCTGCCCCTTAAGGATAAACGGAACGTCCGGATGCAAAAATTTCCCGTCGGTCGACGGGAGCTTTCGGCTCGCGAGCCGACCTGCCGTACCGCGCGGCGGCCCCTGCACTCTTCGCGTTGCAGCAACGGTCAAGCTTCCGTTCCGTGCCAAAAACCGGAACTAAATTGCTTCCCGCGCATGCTCGGCGCGAAAGGGCCATTGTCCCATGTCGGCAGCGCATCGGCTGCGCATGTGTCAGGGATGCATTGCTCAAATTCTACTTGAGACTTGTGCGGTGCAGATCAAATTTTGCACCGCAAAAAGAAGGTTTTGATTAGAAAATTTCCTGCAAAAGCCTTCGGCGCATGCGACAAACCACCCGCGAATGCGAGTTGACGGCGCCGGAAATTTTCTTAGAGTTCGTTCAAGCTTCGGTTCTGAGGGGCCGCCAGGGGATGCGGACCCAGCCGGGTAAGTTGCCGGAAGAACGGAATAATCTCCGTTCGAAGGCGGTAGTCGCGAGCTGCCGGAGCGAATACGGTCCCTGTCGCAAACAACAGGTCAATCAACGGCGGATCGCTTCGTGCTGTCCGGCGGCGGATAAGGCCTGTCGGAGGAATCCATGAGAGCGGTACATCTCCTCGCACTCGGTGCGGGGCTCGCGGCTGCCAGCCCGGCCCTCGCCAACGAAAGCGTCCTGAAGGGCATCGCCAATCCGGCCGAGCAGGTGCTCCAGACGGTCGATTACGGCAACACCCGCTATTCCAAGCTCGACCAGATCAACGCCTCCAACGTCAAGAACCTCCAGGTTGCCTGGACCTTCTCGACCGGCGTGCTGCGCGGCCACGAGGGCGCTCCGCTCGTCGTGGGCAACATCATGTACGTCCACACCCCCTTCCCGAACATCGTCTACGCGCTGGACCTCGACCAGGGCGCCAAGATCGTTTGGAAGTACGAGCCGAAGCAGGATCCGTCCGTGATCCCGGTGATGTGCTGCGACACGGTCAACCGTGGTCTGGCCTATGCCGACGGCGCGATCATCCTGCACCAGGCCGACACCACGGTCGTGTCGCTCGATGCCAAGACCGGCAAGGTCAACTGGTCGGTCAAGAACGGCGACCCGTCCAAGGGTGAGACCAACACCGCCACCGTTCTCCCGGTGAAGGACAAGGTCATCGTCGGCATCTCCGGCGGCGAGTTCGGCGTGCAGTGCCACGTCACCGCCTACGACCTGAAGTCGGGCAAGAAGGTGTGGCGCGGCTACTCCATCGGTCCGGACGATCAGATCCTGGTCGACCCCGAGAAGACCACCTCGCTCGGCAAGCCGGTCGGCAAGGATTCCTCGGTCAAGACCTGGGAAGGCGATCAGTGGAAGACCGGCGGCGGCTGCACCTGGGGCTGGTTCTCCTACGATCCGAAGCTCGACCTCTTCTATTACGGCTCGGGCAACCCCTCGACCTGGAACCCGAAGCAGCGTCCGGGCGACAACAAGTGGTCGATGACCATTTGGGCGCGTAACCCCGACACGGGCGTCGCCAAGTGGGTCTACCAGATGACCCCCCACGACGAGTGGGATTACGACGGCATCAACGAGATGATCCTCACGGATCAGAAGTTCGACGGCAAGGACCGCCCGCTCCTGACGCACTTCGATCGTAACGGCTTCGGCTACACGCTCGATCGCGCCACCGGTGAGGTTCTCGTCGCCGAGAAGTTCGATCCGGTCGTGAACTGGGCCACCAAGGTCGACCTCGACAAGGGCTCCAAGACCTACGGCCGTCCGCTGGTCGTGTCGAAGTACTCGACCGAGCAGAACGGTGAGGATGTGAACTCGAAGGGCATCTGCCCGGCGGCTCTCGGCACCAAGGACCAGCAGCCTGCTGCCTTCTCGCCGAAGACCGGCCTGTTCTACGTGCCGACCAACCACGTCTGCATGGACTACGAGCCGTTCCGGGTGACCTACACCCCGGGCCAGCCCTATGTCGGTGCCACGCTCTCCATGTACCCGGCTCCGGGCTCGCATGGCGGCATGGGCAACTTCATCGCCTGGGACAACATCCAGGGTAAGATCAAGTGGTCCAACCCCGAGCAGTTCTCGGTGTGGTCGGGTGCGCTCGCCACCGCCGGTGACGTGGTCTTCTACGGCACCCTCGAGGGCTACCTGAAGGCTGTCGACTCGAAGACGGGTAAGGAACTCTACAAGTTCAAGACCCCGTCGGGCATCATCGGCAACGTGATGACCTACGAGAACAAGGGCAAGCAGTACATCGCCGTCCTGTCGGGCGTCGGTGGCTGGGCCGGCATCGGCCTCGCGGCCGGCCTGACCGACCCGAACGCCGGCCTCGGCGCGGTGGGTGGCTATGCGGCCCTGTCGAGCTACACCAACCTCGGCGGCCAGCTGACCGTGTTCTCGCTGCCGAACAACTAAGCAGCAGCGCGACACACTGGACCAAAGGATGCCGGCGCGGACCCCGCGCCGGCATCTTTATGATTTTAAGATTATGCTGTAGGGCCTCTTGTCTGCCGCACGGTCTATGTTGCGGTGCAGCATTTTGGTCTTGGGAGGAACGTCGTTTGTCCGCGATGAAAAGAAACGCTCTTCTTGGTCTCTGTGGTGCAATCTTGCTCGGCGCGGTTCCGGTTACCACCGCCGTTCTGGCCCAGGATGCCAAACCCGAACTCGCCAACAAGCTCGATCCCAATGCCAAGGAGATCGATGAGCCGGTGCTCAAGGCTGCCGCGGCGGTGAAGGACGAGGACGGCAAGTACCTCGACAAGGACGGCCATCCGACCTTCCACATCACCAACGATGGCAAGAAGGTCGATTGGTACACCTATTCCGGGTACCGCCGTTACCATGCCGAGTGCCACGTCTGCCACGGCCCGGACGGCATGGGCTCGACCTACGCGCCCGCTCTGAAGGATTCGCTGAAGCGCCTGTCCTACGAGGAATTCTACGGCATCCTCGCCGGCGGCAAGCAGGAGGTGAACAACACCTCGAACCAGGTCATGCCGGCCTTCGGCGACAACAAGAACGTGATGTGCTACGCCAACGACCTCTACGTGTACCTGCGCGCCCGCGCCGCCGGTGCCTGGGGTCGCGCGCGCCCGGGCGAGAAGGAAGAGAAGCCCGAGGCTGCCAAGACGGCCGAGAAGGAGTGCCTGGGCGGCTGATGTCCCGCGCACGCTCTTTCGTTCCCAAGGCGGCGGTTGCCGCGCTCCTGCTGATTTCGGCAGGGGCGCGGCCCGCCCACGCCCAGCACTTGCCCGATCTCGTTACGCCCGACGTGCTGCGCGTCTGCAGCGATCCGGGCAACATGCCCTTCTCCGAGCGTAAGGGCGACGGGTTCGAGAACAAGATCGCGCAGATCGTCGCCGACGAACTGAAGGTCAAACTGCGCTATTACTGGCTGACCCAGGGTCCCGGTTTCGTCCGCAACACGCTCGGCACCGGCCTGTGCGACCTGATCATCGGCACCTCGGGTGGCGAGATCGTCCAGCCGACCAATCCGTATTACCGTTCGGCCTACGTCCTGGTCTCGCGTAAGGGCGAATTGCCGGACATCAAGAGCCTCGACGATCCGCGCCTGAAAGACCGGCAGATCGGCATCATCGCCGGCACGCCGCCCTCCAACCGTCTGAGCGAGCTGAAGCTGGTCGGCGAGCGCATCCATGCCTACGCTCCCTACGCCTTCGGCGCGGAGCGCAAGCATCAGACCGTCGCCGCCGAGGTGATCGCCAACCTCGCCGAGAAGAAGATCGACGTGGCGATCCTGTGGGGGCCGGCGGCGGGCTGGCTGGCCAAGCAGAGCGGCGTGCCGATGGATGTGGTGCCGCTGCTCAACGAGCCGGGCCGTCCGGCGCTGACCTTCCGCGTTTCGATGGGCGTACGCCACAACGAGAACGACTGGAAGCGCAGTCTCAACACCGTGCTGCGTAAGCGCCGGGCGGATATCGAGAAGGTGCTGAAAGAGTACGACGTGCCTCTTCTCGCGGAAGAGGACAACAAGCTCCTCGACGCGACGGACGAGTGATCGAAGCCCGAGTCCCGGCCCGGGCTTTTTTCATGCGTCCCGTTCGATCCCGGTCGCGTCGAGCTTGGCCAAAGCGTCCGCCACTCTCTCGCCGCCGATGACGAGGTCGGGGGCGATTTCCGCCAGCGGCACCAGCACGAAGGCCCGCTCACGCACGAAGCGGTGCGGCAGCACCAGCCGCTCGTCGGAAACCTGCGCGCCCTCATAGGCCAGCACGTCGATATCGATGGCGCGCGGACCCCAGCGGCGCTCGCGCACCCGGCCGAGGGCCGCCTCGATCGACAGGCAAGTCTCCAGCAGGGCGTGCGGACTGAGATCGGTGTCGATGGCGATGGCGGCGTTGAGGAACCAGTCCTGGTCCGTGTCGCCCCAGGGCGGGGTCCGGTAATCGGACGAGCGCGCGGCGAGCGTGATGCCGGGCGTCGCCGCGAGACGCGCGACCGCCTCCGCCAGCATCGCGGCCTTGTCGCCGATATTGCTGCCGAGGCCGAGATAGGCGCGCGTCATGTCCGCTCCGTCGTGGCGCGACCCCGAACGATCTCGATGGCGGCGTAGTCGAGCACGGCAGGGATCGGCGCGCTCGGCTTGTCGATGCGCACCGTCACGGTGTCGAGGCGCGGAGAATGCGAGAGACAGGCGCTCGCAATCGCCTCGGCCAGAGCCTCGATCAGGGCGAAACGCCGGTTGGTGGCGATGTCGAGGACGATCTGCGTCAGGTCGGCGTAGCTGACCGTGGCCGCCACATCGTCGCTCCGGCCCGCCTCGGACAAGTCGAGGCGGCAATCGAGGGAGATGTAGAAACGCTGGCCCAGCCGCTCCTCCTCCGGCAGCAACCCGTGCCGGGCGAAGACCGCAATGCGGTGAACGAGGATGCGATCAGTCATGGGCGGTTCCGGGGCGCATCACCGCGTCGAGCACGCGCAGGGCCTCGATATGCGGCGCGACATCGTGAACGCGGACGATGTCGGCGCCGAGGGAGCCGGCGAGCACATGTGCGGCCAGGGAGCCGATCAGCCGGTCGCGCGGCTCCGTCTCACGGTCGTGCAGGCGCCCGAGCAGGCTTTTCCGCGAGACGCCGACGAGGAGCGGGAAGCCGAGGGCGCGAATCTCGGGAAGGCGGCGGAGCGCCTCCAGATGCTGCTCCCAGCTCTTGCCGAAACCGATGCCGGGATCGAGCACGATGTCGCCGTCCGGGATACCGGCGCGGCGGGCGATGGCGAGGGAGCGCTCGAAGAAGCGCAGCATGTCCGCGACGATGTCGAGGGAGCCGTCGATCGTCTCGCGATTGTGCATGACGATGACCGGGGCGCCGTGATCGGCGGCGACGCGGGCGATGTCCGGCTCGCGCTGAAGGCCCCAGACATCGTTGACGATGGTGGCGCCGGCCTTGAGCGCGAGATCCGCCGTCGAGGCCTTGTAGGTGTCGATGGAGATCGGCACGGACAGGCCGGGGGCGACCGCCCGGATCACCGGCAGAACGCGGGCCTGCTCCTCCTCGGCCGGGACCGGCTGATGGCCCGGCCGGGTCGATTCTCCGCCGATATCGAGGATATGGGCGCCGGCCCCGGTCAGCGCGGCCGCCTGGGCACGAGCCGCCTCGACACCCTGGAAGCGGCCGCCATCCGAGAACGAGTCCGGCGTGACGTTGAGGATGCCCATCACCAGCGTGCGCCGGCCGAGATCCGGTAGCAGGGTGTTCAGGCGCGGCGGGGGGGGAGAAGGTACGGGCGGCATCGGGTCGGAATGCGTCTGGTCCGGAAATGCCGGCCTAGCCCCTCGCATCCGGTTTAGCCAGATCCATTTCGCCGGCATTGATCCGTTCCGTGCCGGGCTCCGGCACGCTCACGACACTCCCGCCGCGCTGCCGCGGCGGGAGTGTCGTGAGACAGTCTCAGGAGGCGCCGCGATAGCAGCGGATCTCCGCCTCGGCCTGGGCACGGCGGAGGTCGGCGACCTTGTCGTCGAACATCTTGGTCGACTTGAAGGCGGTGGTGCGCTGGCCGATGCCCTGGCGCATGGAGAGGATGGTCGAGGCCTGCACGTATTTGTCGTAGGGCAGGATCGCCGCCAGGGCATCGAGGGAGCAGGAGCATTTCTCCAGCGCCTCGCGGGTCTGGCCGTTGGCGGCCATGCAGCCGAACACGTAATCGGCGCGGGCATCGGTCGGATAGTCGTTGTCCTCGGCTCGGACCGGGCCCGCGAGCAGCGCGGCCGCGAGCAGCGCGGCGGCAAACGCCTCAGGAATCCTTCTGGTCATAATCGAGACTCTCCTGAAGGAGTTCGCCCCCATCCGGCTTCGCGGCATGGGCCTGGATCGACACGATCTCGCCCGGCACCGCCGGAGAGGTGACGAAGGTGTAGGTGATGGTGTCGAAGCCGCGCATCCGCGACGATTGCTGGTCGCCCTCGAAGGGTTTCACCTCGACGCGCCATCCCTCGACCGTCCTGCCCTTGAAGGAGATCTCGGTCGGCGTGACCGTCGCCTTGTCGCGCAGGGCTTTGCGGATCGCGTTCTTGATGTAGCGCGGATTGGCCTCGAGCAGGCTGGCCAAGCCCTTGAGATGGTTCTCCAGGAACAGGGTCAGCACGGGATTGCCCGGCATGTCGGTGAAGGGGCCGGCGGGGATGCGGTTGCTGCCGGAAAACATCTGCACGCGGATATTGCGGCTGTCGGCATTCGCCCCCGGCTCGACCGTGAGCTTGATCGCGTCGTTGAGCGGCGGGCCGTAGGGGCCGTTCTCGATGCCGCTGCGGCGCAGGTAATCGTAGGTCAGGGTGCTGCCGGGCGCGGTGTTCTTCATCTGCGGCTGCTCGAAGAGCAGGTCGCTGGCACTCGGCTGGGCCTTCGCCTCGGATCCCGGCGCGGCGCCGTCCTTGGCCGCTGCCGGGGCGGTGTCGTTGGCCGCCCAGGCGACAGGTGTCGTGGTCAGGGCGGTCGAGAGAGCGGCCGAGAGGGCGACCGCCAGAATGGATCGTCTCAAAGGGGTGCCTTTTCGCTCAACGGGCTTTGCACATTCGTCCCGATGGTGCGGTATATATAGTCAGGCGGGTTCTCGGCAGCCTCTTCCTTGGCAAGATCCCGCATTTTTGCATGCAGCGGAGACAGCGAGCAGGCCGGATCGGTGTTGGCGGCATCGCCCGTGAGCGCCAGCGCCTGACAGCGGCAGCCGCCCCAATCCTTCTCGCGCCGGTCGCAGGAGCGGCAGGGCTCCTTCATCCAGGACGTGCCGCGATAGGCGGCGAAGGCCGGCGAGTGTGCCCAGATGTCGCCGAGGGAATGATCGTTCACGTACCAGAATTCGAGGCCGGGAATGGTCTCGGCGGCATGGCAGGGCAGCACCTTGCCCTGCGGTGTGACGTTCATGAGCTTGCGGCCCCAGCCGCCGGCACAGGCCTTCGGGTATTTGGCGTAGTAATCCGGCACCACGAGGTCGATGACGAGCTGGCCCTTCAGCCGCTCGCGCGCCTCCTCGACGATGCGGATCGACTCGTCGACCTGCCGCTTGTCCGGCATCAGCGCGGCCCGGTTGACGTAGGCCCAGCCGTAATACTGCGTGTGCGCCACTTCGAGCCGCTTGGCGCCGAGCTTGACCGCGAGGTCGATGAAGCCCGGCACCTCGTGGATGTTGCCGCGGTGGATCACCGAATTCAGCGTCAGCGGCAGGCCGAGTTCGGTGACGCGGGCCGCGAACTGCATCTTCTGCGGCTGCGCATTCTTCAGGCCGCCGATTTTTTCCGCGTTCGCCGCGTCCACGCCCTGCACCGAGAGCTGCACGTGGTCGAGACCGGCATCGTAGAGCGCGTCGAGCTTGGCGAGCGCTCCGCCGACGCCGGAGGTGATCAGGTTCGAATAGAGGCCGAGTTCGGCGCATTTGGCCGTGATCTCGACGATGTCCGGGCGGGCGGTCGGCTCGCCGCCGGAGAGATGGACGTGCAGCACGCCGAGACCCGCCGCCTCCGTCAGCACCCGCAGCCACGTCGCCGTGTCGAGCTCGGCCGAGCGTCGGTCGAGCTCCAGCGGATTCGAGCAGTAAGGGCAGCGCAGCGGGCAGCGATGGGTCAGCTCGGCGAGCAGACCGACCGGTGCCGGAATCACGTCCGCGGGGGTGGGGGCGGGGGTCGGCGCATTCATCGCTCCAGAACCCTTCTCTGTGCGAGACCGGCCAGCATCACGAGGATGTCGGCCTCGATGACGGCCGGGTCGGCGTCGTAGGTCTGGCCCAGGGTGCGGGCGATCTGCGACACGGAACTCTGGCCGTCGACGAGCTTGAGGACCGCGACGGCATTGTCGTCGAGGTCGAAGGTGCGCTCGGGCGCGAGCAGGATGTGCTTGTTGCGGACCTCGTCGAAGCGCAGGCGCACGCCGCGCGGCAGGCGCGGCACGTCGCTGCCCGAGAAGGCCGCGGGCACGCCCGTCGGCGCCGCAGCAGGGCTGGCCTCGGGCACCAGTCCTTCACCCGGCTGCCACGCATCCGGCGGGACCAGGCCGGGGGAGACATAGGCGAAGTACAGCGCGTCGAGCTGGGTCCAGAGCACGGTGCACTTGAAGGTCAGGGCATCCATCGCCGCCCGCTGCAGCTCCGGCGTGGTGGCGTGGCGCTTGACGTAGTCGAGGGCGAAGTCGGCATCCCGTGGCGCCTGGGTCAGGCGCTTGTCGAAATAGGCCAGCGTTTCCTTGGTGACGAAGTCGTAGTTCTTCAGCATCCCCGCCACGCGCT
>NZ_NKUI01000136.1 GCF_014845115.1 Methylorubrum zatmanii
GCGGTCGCGGGATCGGAGACTGAGATAGTGAACCCCCGTACCCGTCGGACCCGACATCGCCCGCCCGCCTCGCACCCGGCGAGCGGCCGGCCCCGCACGACGAGGCTGCAACGTCATGGCGCTGTGAGGCCAGGATGCCGTAGCGCTGCGATGCCGTGGCGCCACGACACCGGGACGCCAGGGCGCTGGCGCATCACGATGCCCTGGCGCTGCAGCGCCGTGACGCCGTGGCGTCGCGATGCCGAAGCGTCGGGGCGCCGTGATGCGGCAACTCTGGATCTGCCCGTGCGCGGGGGGCCGTCGTGATGGACGTCCTCGCGATCGCCACCCAGAAGGGCGGCTCCGGCAAGACCACGGTTGCCGTCAACCTCGCGGTCGCCGCCCATCAGGCCGGGCGGCGGGTCGCCGCCCTCGACCTCGACCCGCAGGGCTCGCTCGCCGCCTGGGCCACACGCCGTGCTGCGGACGATCCGGCCGTCGATCATCTCGGACTCGAGCGGGTCGGGCAATTGCCCGAGATCCTCGCCGCGCTCGCGCGACGCGGCTTCGACCTCGTCGTCCTCGACACCGCCGGGGCCCTGAGCCCCGCGGCCAACCAGGCGCTGCGCGCGGCCCATCTCGTCCTGGTCCCGGCCCGGCCGACCCTGCTCGATCTCCTCGCCACCGAGCCGACGCTGCGCGCGCTCGCCCAGATCGGCCTCGCCGCGCGCGTGGCGCTCGTTCTGAGCCAGTGCCCGCCGCAAGGGGGGGCGCGCACCGCCGGCTACGCCGAGCGCCTGCGCCGCTGGGGGCATCTCGCCGAGCCGCCGCTGACCCAGCGGGTCGACCATCAGGACGCGCTGCTCGGCGGGCAGGCCGTCACCGAGTTCGCGCCGGCCGGCAAGGCGGCGGCCGAGATCCGCGCGCTCTGGGCCTGGACCGCGCAGCGCCTGACGGAGATGCCGCGATGAGCGATCCGACCCGGCCCCCGCGGAAGCGGCTCGACCTGCTCGGCAGCCTGGACGATCTGGGGGGGGCACCGCCCGGCTCCGGCCCGTCGGCCATTCCGGTAGAGCGCCGTCCGGCGGAGCGGAGCGAGGTGTGCCCGGCCCCGGGCCGAGGCTCCGCGGCGACGCGGCGCACCTCGGTCTACCTGTCCGCGGCGATGCTGCGGCGGCTGAAGGAGCTCGCGCTCGCCCGCGACTGCAAGGTCAACGACCTGCTGGTCGAGGGCGCGGAGGCGGTCCTGCGCGAGAGCGGCCACCTGCCGTCCCCGGTCCACCGGGACACGAGCTGACCCCGCTCAGGCCTCGATCCCGAGCGCCCCGGCATCACGACGCCTCGATGCCGTGACGCTCCGGCATCGTGACGCTTCGGCATCACGGCATCTCGGCGCTCCAGCATCACGGCGCCTCTGCAGCCGCGAGCGCTCCGGCGTCTCACCCCGGAGGCCGGACGAAGACCGCCCCGCCTCCAGCCTCGATCCTCAGCGCCACGCCCCGCCGGCCGGCCCCATCCCCGGGTGCTGCGCTGCCGGGGCACCCACCATCCCGCAGCATGAGCACAAGGAACCCACGATCATGTCGAACAAGCGCCAGATCTACGATCCCAACATCGATCGGGATCACTCTCGACCCCCAGCGGCCATCGCATCGGTCCTCGATCACATGCGCGAGGGCGTCGCGAGCCAGCGCTTCCGCTTGGCCCTTGTGGGCGCGAAGCCTTCGAAGGCCGCCACGGCGACAGCGGACCGGCACGCCGTAACGGATGGCGGTGTCGGGCAGCCACCCCGCGACGTTGCAGCACCCACTGGCTCCGAGGCGTCGCGCCGCCATGCGGCGCGGGACAGCTTGAACGCGCGGATGCGCCCGATCCTCTACGCACTCGCGCAGAACGCCGGTCTCGACCCGGCTGTCTGGAAGGCGCGCCTCGATGCTCCGATGCCGTTGACCGATCCCGAGATCGTGCGTGCCCTGCCCGAGGTGTTCGCCTCCGACGCCTTCCGCGATGCCCGCGCGGCCTGCCGCGACCTCACCCTGCTGCCGCCTGAGCAGCGGCCATTCGCCGAGGCACCGTTCGATCTCGGCTTCCGCGGGCGTCCACCGGCGCAGATCGTGGAGCATCATCCCTGCTGGGACCTCCCGTTGGTGCCGGGCGCCCGGGCGCTGGAGCGCTGGACCATCGCGGATGTCGCCGAGTGGATGAAGAACTGGCCGCCCAAGCCCTCGAGGCCGAAGACACCGCTCGATCTCTGGGACGCGCCCACCGCCGATCTCTGGCTGCGCCGGCACACGCTCGCCGAGGGCCAGGACGCGGACAGGAGGAATCTGGTCGTCGCCTTTCGGGCCGGACGAACGCGGAAGGGCCCACTCGAGGTGCTGGCCGGGCTCCGCGGCGACGCCCTGCTCGTCTTGACCGATTCGGTGCTGTGCGAGCGCCTGCGTCGCGAGGTGATGGCCGTGCTGCTGCAGGATCGCGCCGATCTGATCCATGTCGGCCTGGACATGGTGGCGTGCGGCTACTTGAGCCTGGCCGGCCTGCGGGCGGCACTCACCGTTCATGACGAGGCACGCGACAAGACCGTGTTGGAGACTTTCGCCTGGAACGCCGACTGGATGGGCGAGTGGATCGTCGAGCGGAGCTGGTGGCTGATCAGCCGGTACGATTGGCCCCAGCTCTGCCCGTCTCATGCCGGGCCAGGACCGAGTGAGGCGGTGACCGGAACGGAAGCTTGAGTCAGACGCCTGTCGATCCGAGCGATGAGATGAAGCGGGGGCTGCCGGATCGATGGGATCCGGCAACTGGGATTGGGGTACGACGCCGAGACGGATGGCGCTGCGTTACGCGTCGGCAGGGTGGGTGCGTTGGACAACACGTAAGGACCAATGCCGGTTGTGCGGCAAGGACTTGTCCCTGCGTTGGACAACACACGACGGGCTGGACAATGGCGTGCTCACTGGAGCCGGTGCCGCCGGGGACGCGGTACCGGCTTGGGTGGGGGATCGGTGACGATCGAGGACGGGAACAGGCGAGGACGAGAACAAGGGTGGGGAAGCAGGGCGAAGGCACCTTCGCTCGAAACCCCGGAATGACCTGACGACGGGATGACGGAGGGCGACGCTCGTACAGCGTCCGCTCGAGGTCGGCGAGGCTCCTTCGATCCCCTGACCCCGCATCACGAAAGTCTCCCACCATGACAGATCACGACGCGCCCTCCGGCGCGAACGAGCCCGGCTGCCCGCTTGCCCCGACCGGCCTGTGGGTCCGTGCCCAGGTCCGGCAATCGCGCCGGCACCGGGACGGGCTGCTCCTCGCGCTCGAGCCGCTCGATCCGCATCGCCCGGGTCGGCTCAGCGCCGTCCTCTCCGGCACCTTCCTGCGCCAGATCGAGGCGGCCTCGGGCGTCCTGCTCGACCCGGACCACCTCGTGGGCGAGCACACCCTGCTGCTCACCCTGGTGGTCGATCCGCTGCTCGGCCTGACCGGGCAGGTGCTCGGGCTCGAGCGCGGCGCGTTCCTCCAGGCCTGGCGCGAACAGGACGCGACCGCGCAGGCCGCGCTCCAGGCGCACGGTCTCTGGGAGCGCCAGCGCAAGCTGCCGGCCCCGCACAAGCTCCGACGGGTCGTGCTGATCGAGCCCGACGACGGCACGCCGCACCCGCTCGGGGCGACGCTCTCCCGCTGGTACGAGCAAGGTCTGCTCGAGCTGATCCGCCTGCCCGTCGCTTACGAGGAGCCGGGCTCGGTCGTTGCGCTGCACGAGGCCTTCGGGGCGGTGTTCGACCAATGGGACTGGGGCACCCTCGACGCGGTCGTGGTCGAGCCAGGCCTCGGCTTCGCCCACCGCGTGCTCTCGGACGAGGGGTTGATGCGCCGCATCGCGGTGCTGCCGGTGCCAGTGCTGTTCCGCCGGGCCGGCGCGCCGACCCTTCTCGACGGCGTGGCCTTCCGCGCCTGCGGCACCGCCGAGGCGCTGCTCGCCGATCTCACCGGGATCCTGCGCGGCGAACTCCGCACCGGGGGCTACGCCCGCCTCACCGCGATCGCCCGCGCGCTCGGTCCAGATCCAGCCGCGCCAGTGCCTGCTTCAGTGTCCGACGCTCCCCCCGATCCGAGCCCCGCCCGTCAGGGCCCGCTGTTCGACTGACGCCGTCCCAATGTCGATCCGGCTGCCCGTTTCTGGGCGGCCGGATCCAATCCTCTCAGGCAGATCGTCTCACGCTGCTCCTCGACCCTCCGCACGCGAGCCCGTGCGCTAGCGACACCCTCACCCCAACACGGATCCCGACACCCCCATGCGCCATCACAGATTCCACCACGGGCCGGACGCACCGCCCCGACCGCCGCGCCCGGCCTCACTGCCGGACGGCGCCCGCCGAAGCTTGCCCGATGCGAACGATGCGGTTCACGCCGACGCGGCGGTCGTCGGCGAGCTGCGCGACCTCATCGGCTGGCTGCGCCAGCGCCTGCGCGGCGAGCACACGGTGCGGGCCAGCGTGCTCACCGCGGAGCCGAATGGGCCCGACAGCTATCTTATTCTGCTCGGCGAGGCCGAGGCCCGCCTCACCAACGATCCGCCCCGGCTGAAGGCCCGGCTCGACGCGGCCGAACTCGCCCAGATCCGAGCTGAGCACGGTTCGGACTTCGATCCCGCCGGGCTCGTCAACCGCACGGTCACGCTCAGCTTGCGCACCAGCCTGCGCCAGCGCTTCGGCCGCGGGGCTGGCGTCCAGGCCAAGGTCATGGCCTTGCTCTCCGTCGGCCAGGTCCCGCTCGAGGCCGATCTCGACCGCGAGCGCACGCTGCAGCGGCTCCGCCTGGAGGGGCGGCGCTTTGGACCCGAGACCTGGAGCGAGCCGGAGGATCCCTACCAGATCGCCCTCGTCGTCTCCGAGCACGGCGAGGTGCGCCGCGACGTCGAGCACGTGCTCCAGCCGCTGGAAGAGGCCGGATTGATCCGGATCCACCGGGTCTGGGCGATCTTCGAAGGCGCGGGGGCGGAGCGCTCGCTCGCCGAGGCCTTCGCCCGGGTGGCGGGCCTGCAGCGGGAGCACAGCCTCTCCGCGACACTGGTTTGCCGGGGCGGCGGACCGGTCGAGGCGTTCCGGCCTCTCAACGCCTTCGGGACAGCGAACGCGGCCGCGCACCCTGAGGTTCCGAACCTGATCACCGGCCTCGGCCACGCCGGCTCGCCATGCACCGCGCTCGATGTGGTGGCGGCGCGCTCGGAACCGACCCCGACGGCGGCGGCGATGCGGGTGCGCCAGCTCGTCGAGCGCACCGGGGCCCGGGCCGAACGGGCGCTGGCCGACCTCGATGCCGCGATCGAGGCGGAGCTGAAGGCGGCGGGCCGCATCATCCTGGCACGGGCTTCAGCTACCTTCGATCAGACGCTGCGCGATCTCGCCGATCTGGCCGATGATCGGCTGAGTCAGCTCGGCCAAGCGGTCGAGCAGAGCCTGCTCGCCAACCTCGCCACAGCCACCGGTGTCAACGCGAAGTCCGCGTCGGGCGCCAACACCGCCGGGACCGACCCTCTCGATCAGGCTGCCCTGCTCGACGAGACCGGGGAGGACGTTCTCCTGAGCGATGCGCTGACGCTGGTGATCGCGGCCGGGACAGGCCGGGTCGTCACCATGGCTGAGCAGGCCCGCGCGGCGGCAGAGCTGCTGCTGCACTTCCCGGACGGCGTCGTGCCCGCCCGGGTCGAAGCCCGGCCCACATCCACACGCTACGCAACCACCCACTGACCCATCACGAGAAGAACCCCATCATGACCACGACCCGTACCGACATGACCGCTGCACACGAGACGCGGAGCTTCCTCTCGGCGGTGAGGCGCATCGAGGCACTGACACAGGAGATCCGCCGCGAGGGTCTCGGCGCGTTCGAGAAGGCGGAGGCCGCCTACACCGAGGTCGAGCACCTGCGCGCCGTGCTGACCGCGCGCATCGCTGACCTCCGTCGGCGCAACGCGTAGTTGGGATCAGCGCAACCGCCGAGGCTCAAGGTGTCGGCGGTGGCGCTTCTGTGATCAAAGGCGAGGAGGCCGTTTCCTTCGGATGCGATGCCGCACAGGCATGGGTACGGTACCAAACCCCGTGCGAACACATCAGACGGCAGCCCCATGAACCGAAACCTCGGTTCGCAGCGGAAGGGGCTGCTACGGTAAATCCTGCTCAGTCGAGGGTCGGACCGAGCCAAGCCGAACACCACCTGTCCACTCTGGAACGTGGCCTGCGAGAATGCGGACATTCGGCACGGCCCAAACGGATGCCTCAGTTTGACCCATTGCAGACGGTCGGAATGTCCGCTTCCAGGCAGTTCAATGGACCCGGTTCGGCAACTTCTGGCCAGTAGTGGCCTGTCTGCTCTGGGGAGGGCTTGCCAAAAAGAGCAGACAAGGTCCTGCCGAACCAACCCAGTCGTAAAGCTCGATTGGCGTCGGCCTCAAAAATGGACACCAGCACGCCGCCAGTCACCGCCGCCCTGCGGCCTCCAAGCGGGTCCGGTCAACAATCTCGACCGCGCCTCGACGAAGTTCGATTAGGCCCGCCTCGGCCCATTGTGCCAGGATGCGGCTCACCACCTCGCGCACGCTGCCGACATCGTCCGCGAGTTTCTGATGAGTCACCGCGGCGACGCCCCGCGGATCAGCCTCGGCCAGGAGCCGTTGCGCGAGGCGCTGCTTCAGCGGTGCGAACGCGACCTCGTCGATCAGCGTGAACAGGCCGGACATCAATCGCGTGTAATCATCCATGACGAAGCTGCGGAACGCCGCGCTGTCGCCCATCAGGTGCTGGAACGTGCTGTCCGGCAGGGCCGCGAGCTCGGTCCGCTCCTCGGCCACGCTCTGCGCTGGAAAGGTGCCGCCAGACAGGAGACACTGGGTGGTCAGGGCGCAGGTGCCACCCGGGCCAACCTTGTAGATCAGCACCTCGCGTCCGCCCTCCGACATCCGGAAGATCCGCGTGCGTCCCTCCAGGCACATCAGGTAGTTGGCACACTCGCCATTCAGTTCGTAGGCGATGGCGCCTGCATCCAGCACCGGGAAATGCACGGTTCCCCGAGCGATCTGAAGGTGCGCCGGGCTGAGAGCCTGTAGGAGCGGAAACCGATCGATCCACCGCTCGACCTTCTGGGCATCCGTCATGGCTGGCGTGGTCCCCCGGCCATGACGACGGGTTGATCGTCCGGCGCGCGTTGCGTTTTTCTCCCGCCGCGCCGGATTTGTGTGACCGGGGTCACCGACCGGGTGCAGCGGCCCGGCATAGCATCGCGACACAACGAACACGATAAGGGTGCCCGCCATGCGTGGCGCCCGCCGGGAGTAAACCGATGCGCCGTTTCGCCCTCAGCTTCATGCTCGCCGTCTTCGCTGCCGGCCCTGCCGCGGCCGAACAAGATCTGCTGCTCGGTGCCGATATGTCCTCACCCGCCATGACGAAGGCCGAGATGAGCCGCGCCGACGTCGAGGCGATGATCCAGGACGCGAACGGAAAGCCCATCGACCTGCACGACAAGGCGCTGTCGGGGCTCGATCTCTCGGGGCTGAATCTCCGGGGCGTCAACTTACGCACTGCGCGCCTGAACAAGGCCAATCTGCGCGGCGCCGATCTCAGCGGCGCAAACCTCGAACAGGCATGGCTCCTGAAGGCAGACCTTTCCGGCGCCAAGCTCGCAGACGCGAAGATGTTCGGCATCACGGCGCGGGACGCCAACCTCAGCGAGGCCGACCTCAGCCGGTCCATGCCCATCGGCGATTTCAAGGGCGCCAACATGAGCGGCGCCACGCTGGTCGATCTCAAGGGCGGAGCCGACATCAAGAATCAGTCCATGGGTCTGATGCGGGCGGTGTTCACCTCGGTGAACCTGTCGGGCGCGAACCTCAGGGGAGCCAACCTCGGCCGGTCACGCCTGGAGTATGCGAATCTCAAGGATGCCGATCTCACCGGCGTGGTGCTGATGGGATCGGACTTGTCCGGGGCCAATTTGACCGGTGCTACGGTCACGGGCGCGGACTTCAAGAACGTCGACGTCAGCGGTGCCCGGCTGATCAACCTCAAGGGTCAGTCCGAGGCCAAGGACTGGGCGGAGAGGGTGAACATCGACCGTGCCGTCACTCAGGCATCCAATTGACGCGCCCGTTCACCGACCTGACGGCCCGCCGCTGACCTCAACGGCTTGTGTCTCCGGAGACCCAGTCAGCGGGGATCTGCAACGTTCCTTGCATATCAGCGAAGCCACAAACTCGGGTTGCCCGATCGACAAGGCTCGCTTCAGTCCGAAGCACGACGTTCGTCGTCGCCAGCCAAATCATCGCATCATGTGATCAAAACGATCGATACGTTCCGTTGGAGCGAACGAATGGATGCGGTCATGGTCGTGGCAGATCCATTCCACGAGGTGCACGCACCATGCCCGCAGCAGCCTTTCTCCGATCACGCGCGCTTGCCCTGCCTTCCATCCTGCCCGGCCTGAGCCTTTGCCTCGCGGTGACGGGCGTCGCCCTCGGGCTGGAGAGGGTCGAGAAACATATCTTCGGCCGTGCGTGGCTGGAGGCTCTGGTCCTCGCCATCGTGCTGGGCACGGCCGTCCGCACGGCCTGGAGCCCAGGTCGGCGCTTCGTTCACGGTATCGCGTTCGGCGCCAAGACCGTCCTGGAAATCGCCGTCGTCCTGCTCGGCGCCTCGCTCAGCCTCGGGACGCTGCTCGCGGCCGGGCCGGGGCTTCTCGTCGGCATCGCGGTGGTGGTGGCTCTCGCCATCGCGGCGAGCTACGGCATTGGCCGGGCTCTCGGGCTGGCCCCGCGTCTCGCCATCCTCGTGGCCTGCGGCAACTCGATCTGCGGAAACTCGGCGATCGCGGCGGCGGCCCCGGTGATCGACGCGGACGGCGAGGACGTCGCCTCGTCCATCGCCTTCACCGCCGTGCTCGGCGTTCTCGTCGTTCTCGGCTTGCCCCTGCTCGTGCCCCTGCTCGGCCTCTCGCCGATGCAGTACGGCGTGCTCGCGGGGCTGACGGTCTACGCCGTGCCGCAGGTTCTCGCCGCAACCGCGCCGGTGGCCGCCCTCAGCGTCCAGGTCGGCACCCTGGTCAAGCTGGTCCGCGTGCTGATGCTCGGGCCGGTGGTCCTGGCTCTCTCGCTCGGGATCGGCCGGCTGCGGGCGGAAACGGACGCGACCGTACCGTCCCAGGCGGTCGATGAGCGCCCCGCCCCGGGCCGGATGCCGCTGCACCGGCTGGTGCCGTGGTTCATCCTAGCCTTCCTGGCCCTGGCGGGTCTTCGCTCGGCGGGGCTCGTTCCCGAAGGGGCTCTGCACCCCATGGCCGCGACGGCGAACGCGCTGACCATCGTGTCGATGGCGGCCCTCGGCCTCGGCGTCGACGTGCGCAGCGTCGCCAAGGCGGGACCGCGCGTCACCCTGGCGGTGGTCGCTTCGCTCGCCGCCCTCACGGCCGTGAGCCTCGGGCTGATCCGCCTGCTCGGCATCGCCTGACAGAGGCCTGCCACCTGGCGCGTCCGCGCGCGTTGAGCTCCGACCTTCTGCGATAGAGACACCCGATGTCGAGCTTGACCGAGCGTATGGCGCGCCTGATCGTTCATGGGGAGCGCCCCTACAACGCCGAGCCGCCGCTGACTCGCCTGCGGGCCCGTTACCGGACCCCTGCGGAAGACTTCTACGTCCGCTCCCACGGCGACCTGCCGGAGATCGACCCCGCCACATGGCGTCTGTCCATCGACGGCGCGGGTGTCGGCCCCCTCGATCTGTCGCTGGCGGATCTGCGCGCGCGTTTTCCCGAGGCGACCGTCACGGCCACGATGCAGTGCGCCGGCAACCGCCGCGCCGATATGCGGGCGGTGGCCCCGGTCTCGGGCGATCCCTGGGACGGCGGCGCCATCGGGACGGCGGACTGGACCGGAATCCGCCTCGGCGACGTCCTGCGTGCGGCGGGCGTAGCGCCGGGAGCGAACCTCCACTCGGACCTCCACGTGGCCTTCGAGAGCCACGATGTGGTCGAGGGCCAGTTCTACGGCGTCTCGATCCCGCTCGCCAAGGCGGTCGCCGACGAGACACTGCTGGCCTTCGCGATGAACGGGGCCCCGCTGTTGCCCGAACACGGCTTCCCCGTGCGAGCCGTCGTGCCGGGCTTCGCAGGCGTGCGCAGCCCGAAATGGCTGAAGCGCATCACGGTGCAGGACCACCCCTCGACCAACCCGATGCAAGCCGACGACTACAAGCTGTTCCCGCCGGACGTGACGGCCGAGACCGCCGATCCGGCGAAAGGCCACACCATCGAGACGATGCCGCTCAACGCCGCGATCTGCGAGCCCGCACGCGGAGCCCGGCTCAAGATGGGCGAGACCACCGTCCGCGGGTACGCCATCGCGGGAGACCGGGCGGTCGTGCGCGTCGATGTCTCAAGCGATGGCGGTCGGTCCTGGCATCAAGCCGTGCTGGAACACGAGGCCGGCGCCCCCTTCGCCTGGACGTTCTGGGAGATCGTGCTGGACCTTCCGTCCGGCGAGCGCGACCTCGTGGTGCGCGCCTGGGACGCCGCTGGGCAGACCCAACCGGCGCGGCCGGACGAGACGTGGAACTTCAAGGGCTATCTCAGCGCCTCCTGGCACTGTGTGAGGGTCGAGGTCGCCTGAGTTCCGCGACGGATCAAGGAGCGGCACGGATCAGGTCGAGCAGCGCGTCGGCGGCGCGGCTGCGGTAGCGCTCCTTGTGGCGCAGGACCCGGAAGGTCCGCGTCGGCAGGGCGAAGGACACGGCAACGAGAGCTCTGGTTCGCAGCGAGGGTCCGACCACCGCTTCGGACAGAACGCTCGCCCCGGCCCCTGCCACGACGGCGGCGAGGACCGCCTCGTTCGACGGCAGTTCGAGGGCAACGGTGAGTGCGTCCGGCGCGATGCCCAGCGCGACGATCGCCGCCTCGAAGGCGGAGCGCGTGCCCGATCCGGGTTCGCGCAGCACCCAGGAGACCGAAGCGAGGTCCAATCGTCCCGGCCGCGCGCATGCGGCCAACGGGTGGCCGGGCGAGACCACGAGGACCAGCCGATCCTCGGCGATCGGGGTGCTCGCGAGGCTGCCGTCGTCGATCGCGCCCTCCACGAAAGCGAGTTCCGCCGTCCCCGCCCGGACCGCCTCGGCGGCCTCTGCGGTGTTGCCGATGCCGAGCCGCAGGACGATGTCGGGATAGGCCGCCCGGAAGGCGACGAGGTGCCGGGGGAGCCAGTGGCTGGCGATGGTCTGACTCGCCTGAATGGCCAGCGTGCCGCGCCGCATGCCGCTGAGGTCCGCGAGCACGAGTTCGGCCGCTTGGGCGCGGGCGAGCACCGCGCGAGCCTCGCCGAGAAAGACGCCGCCCGCCTCGGTCAACTCGATGCCCCGGCCGACCCGGTGGAACAGCTTGACGGCGTGCCGGCTCTCCAGGGCGTTGATGGCGGCGCTGACCGCCGACTGGACGAGGTTCAGCGCCTCGGCCGCCCGCGTGACGTGCTGGCGCTCGGCGACCGCCACGAAGATGCGCAACTGGTCGAGGGTCATGGCGTCTCGGGCTCGGCGGGGGCCGTGGTACGGCAGGGTTCGGACACGAGCGTCACCGCGCGCCCTCGCGCTTGCCCGAGGCCTGCGCATCGACCGCCTCGGCGACCTGGAGCAGCCGCGCCTCGTCCGTGCGGGCCGTCACCACGTAGGACATCCCGGCGTCGATCCAGGAGAAGGCGGCCACGTCGTCGGCGCGGGCGTAGCGGAACACGCCGCGCCCGCCGGTCGGCCCGGCGCGGCTGTAGAGGGTCAGGCGGGTGCCCCGGTCGTCGTCGTACATCAGCATCGCCGCCGGCTCGTCTCCGGCGGGAAGCAGGCGCCCGCCCATCAGCCGGAAGCCCTGTGCCCGCAGGTCCGGCACGACGACGGGCCGGCGAAGGCGCGCGCTGAGCCATCGCACGAGGTCGGTCGAACCGTCGGCGCGGACCTCGACCGGATGAGCGGCCTCGACCACGTAGGTGCGGAAGGCGGAGACGGCTGCCTGCGTCATCGGTTCGGCCGGGGCCGAACCCGGCACGGCGCCGCGCCCGACCCACCCGACCGCACCGCCGAGGGCGAGCAGGAGCGCCGCCGCCGCGGCGTTCGGCCACCCGCGCGGGATGCGCCTCCGGCGCGGGCCTGCGAGGTTCGCGATGCGCAGGCGGGCGGGGATCGGCTCGTCCGCCACGGGCGCGAGGCGCGCGCGCAGGCGGTCCCGCACCTCCCGGTCGGCGGCAACCCGGGCGGCCGCCTCCGGATGCGCGGCCAGCCACACCTCGACGCGGGCGCGGCGGCCCGGATCGAGCCGTCCGTCCACGAAGGCGTGCAGGTCATCCTCGCCGACGGGACGCGGGTCGGACGCGGTCATTTTACCCTCCGCAGATGCCCGGTGACGATCGTGGGGGCCTGATCGAGGAAAGTGCGCATCCGGCCGCGGGCCCGGCTGAGGCGCGACATCACCGTGCCGATGGGGACTGCGAGCACGGCGGCGACCTCGGCATAGGTCATGTCCTCGACCGCGACGAGGAGCAGGACGGATCGCTGTTCCTCGGGAAGCGCGGTGATTCCGTCGAGCACGTCCCGCGCCCCCACGGCCGCCTCGGGATCGACCCCGGCCTCCGCGATCTCCATCAGCGCCTCCGGGCCGACCTCGATGCCCCGGCGGCGGCGGATGCCTTCGAGGTAGCGGTTGCGCAGAATCGCGAACAGCCACGCCCGCAGGTCGCCCTCGCGGCGCTGCGGCCAGGCGCGGATCGCCCGCTCCAGAGTGTCCTGAACGAGGTCGTCGGCCGCCTCGCGCTGCCGCAGCAGCGCGGTCGCGTAGCGCCGCAGGGCCGGAATTTGCGGTTCGATCAGGACGGCGAGGTCGTCCAAGGGCGGTCTCCGGTTCGCGGCGACGGCAATGCCCGCGCCGCCGTTCGGACGAGAGATGCCGGAATCAGTCGAACTATTCCAAGCCTCGCCCCGGCAAGCCGGTCACGCATCCGTGACCGATTGGCCGGGAGCGGTGGGGAATATTCCGGCCCGGCCGGCATCTCTCCCCGCGTGACCTCGACACTGCGGGAGAGACCATGCGCGGAGCACCGACGGCGATCCTCATCACCCTCCTGATGGCCGGGGGGATCTTGGGTGGCGGCATGATGATGCGCGCCGGGCATGCGGAGACCGCCCCCGGCGGCTTCGATGCGATGATGGCCCAATCGATGGCGCGGATGCACGCGGACATGGCGGTGGCGCCGTCCGGCGACCCCGACCGGGACTTCGCCGCCATGATGATCCCGCACCATCAGGGCGCGATCGAGATGGCGAAGGCCGAACTCGCCTACGGCCGCGACCCGGTCCTGCGCCGGCTCGCGCAGGGCATCATCGTCGAGCAGGCGCAGGAGATCGAGGTCATGCGCCGCGCCCTGGCCGAGCGACCGGTCGCGCAGACCCCACCGACGCAGCCGCCGGCCCACCACCGTCACTGAGCGGATTGCCGTCCCCCGTCCCGACCATCAACGCGAAGAGACCTTCACGATGCGACACCTCATTCCGGCGACCCTGCTGATCGCCCTCCTCGGCGGGACTGCGCTTGCGGGCCAAGCGCCGGGGCCCGCCTCGGCGCCGGACGTGCCGGTCGGCCCGCGCGACCGGTTCTATACCTCGGACCAGTTCTCCAACACGGTCTCGGTGATTGATCCCGCCGCCAACACGCTCCTCGGCGTGATCCGCCTCGGCGACACGACGCCCGCGAACCTGAGCCCGCTCTATCGCGGCCAGCTCCTCGTCCACGGCATGGGCTTCTCGCCTGACCGCAAGACCCTGCTCGCCGTCTCGATCGGCTCGAACTCGGTCAGCTTCATCGACACCGCCACCAACACGGTGCGCCGCACGACCTATGTCGGCCGCTCGCCGCACGAGGCGTTCTTCACACCGGACGGGCGCGAGGTCTGGGTCAGCGTGCGCGGCGAGGACTACGTCGCGATCCTCGACGCGGGGACCGGCAAGGAGACGGGTCGGATCACGGTGCCGAACGGGCCCGGCATGACGATCTTCTCACCCGACGGGCGTTACGGCTACGTCTGCTCCAGCTTCAGCCCCGAGACGGTCGCCATCGACGTGAAGAGCCGCGAGATCGTCGGGCGGATCAAGCAGGAGAGCCCGTTCTGCCCCGACATCGCGGCGACGCCCGACGGCAAGCAGGTGTGGTTCACCCTCAAGGACGTCGGCCGCGTCCAGGTGTTCGAGGCCACGCCGCCGTTCAAGGTGCTCAAGACCATCGAGACCGGACCGATCACCAACCACGTCAACATCGCGCGCACGAAGGCTGGGCAGTTCGCCTACGTGACGATCGGCGGCCTGAACCAAGTGAAGGTGTTCCGCACCGACGACTTCTCGCAGGTCGCGACGATTCCCACCGGCGCGCTCCCGCACGGCCTCTGGCCCTCGGGCGACGGTTCGCGGATCTATGTCGGCCTGGAGAATGCCGATGCGGTCGCGGTGATCGATACCGGTAGCAACGCGGTCATCGCCACGATCCCGATTGGCCAGGGGCCGCAGGGGGTGGCCTACGTCCCGGAAGCGGTGCCGGAGGGGGGCGGCGCGCCGAACCTCCAGCCGCTGGGCGCGGCGGGCCAATCGAGCACGCTGACGCTGGCCGGGCCGGACGGCAAGGCGGCCACGCAGGTCACGCTGTTCGACCAGGGCGTGCTGCAGACCCTGCAGGCGGCGGTGACGGGCCTCACGCCGAAGAAGCCCTACGTGCTGGCCCTCTCGGCCGATCCGAAGGGCGCCGGGCCGCTGGAGCCACTGGCCGCCTTCATGACGAACCCGGCGGGCGCGGCCATCGTCAACGCCGTCGGCCCGATCCGGCAGGTGACGCAGAACGCGAACGAGGCCGCACGGCGCAGCCTCGTCATCGTCGAGGGCAAGCCCGGCGAGACCGGCGCGACGGTCCAGACCCAGGCACCGCGCTGACGAGACGGGACGAGGGGGCGGTCGCCGGACCGCCCCCTGTCGCGCGCCGCGCCTCATACCAATCGGCGATGACAATGACTCATCGCCGATTGCCCGCGCGACTGCGCGGCGGCGGTCGTCCGCCGGACGCACGGAGCAGGACCATCGGTCCTGTTCCGTGCCGCTTAGTATCAGTAGGTGTCGGCGAGGTAGGCGGCGATGGCCTTGGCTTGCGCCTCGTCGATCGGCGCGTGGTAGACCTTGACCATCTTGGTCACTTCGGACTCCCAGAAGGCCGCGCCTTTGCCCGGCGGCTGCATCGCGATGTAGTCCACCGAATGGCAGACGAGGCAGTTCGCCTGGGCCGCCTCGAAGCCTTCCGCGTGCGTGCCGGCCTTCGGCGCCCGCAGCTCCGCGGTCGGCTCCGGCACCGCGTAGGATTTCGGCGCGGCGAGCGCCGCGCCGGTCGCGAGGGCAAGCGCCGCCGCCAGGGCGAGGGTGATGCGGGTCATCGTCGTCACTCCCTCAGGCCGCGCGCACGCGGGTGGTCTCGACCACGTTGCGCAGGTACCCGGCCGGGTTCCAGCGCGGCTCCATCGGCTGGCTCGCCCCGTCGTTGGCGGTCGCCCGCACCCGGATCGCGTGCGTCCCCGGCGCCAAGTCCGTGTCGAGGGTCCAGGGCCGGAAGGCGTAGGGGCCGAGATCCTGCCCGAGCCGCGCCTCCGTCCAGGTCTTGCCGTCGTCGGTCGAGACCGCCACCGCCTTGATCCCGGAGCCGCCGTCAAAGGCGATGCCGCGCAAGGGCGTGCGCCCGGACTTCACCTGCGCCCCGTCGGTCAGGTTGGTCAGGAAGGAGCGCACCGTGAAGCGGTTGATCGGCACGGTCTTGTCCGCCGCCTTGCCGGGCTCGGTGCAGGCGCAATCGTTGTCGGGGATGCGATAGGCCTTCTGCATCCAGAAGCCGTCGAAGGGTTTGTCGAGCACGCTGATGCTCTCCAGGTGCTTGACCCAGTAGGTGCCGTAGAAGCCCGGCACGACGAGGCGCAGGGGATAGCCGTTGAGCCAGGGCAGGTCCTGCCCGTTCATGCCCCAGGCGAGCATCACCTGCCCGTCGCGGGCGTGGTCGAGCTTGAGCGACTTGGCGAAGTCCGGCGTCTCCGGGATCACCGGGCCGTCGAGCCCGGTGAAGGCGACCTCCACGGCGCCCGCCTTCACCCCGGCCTTGTCGAGCACGGCCTTCAGCGGCACGCCGGTCCAGCGGGCGCAGCCCATGGCGCCGTTGGCGAGCTGCCCGCCGGCCATGCGCGGTTCGAAGAAGCCGCGGGAATTGCCCGAGCACTGGTTGACCGCGACGATCTCGGTCGTCGGCATCGCCTTCAGGTCGGCGAGCGAGAGCGAGACCTCCCGCTCGACATGGCCCTTGATCGCGACGCGGTAGGTCTCGGGATCGATCTCGGTCGGGATGTCGGCGAGATGGTAGCGCACGAAGAACGCGTCGTTGGGCGTGATCGCGCCCTCGTCGAACACCGAGAACGGAGTCTCCAGCTGCGGCGGACGCGCGGTCATCTGGAGCAGCGGGCGCTTGCCCGGATAGGCCACCAGGGGCCGTTCGCCGTTGCCGAAGGGCAGCGTGGCGTTGTCGCCCGCGAGCGTGCGCAAGGACGCGAAAGTGCCACCGCCGAGGCCCGCCAGGGCGGTGAGGCCCGCCCGCCTGATGAGATCGCGTCTGTCGAGCATCCGAAGTCCTCCCCTGTCCGCGCGTGACTCCGGCGACCGGGCCCGCGACGTGCGGAGGAGGAGACGCACGTCGCCCGCGGTCTATTCGCGGCGGGCCGAAATAAATTCGCTGCTCGCCCCGGTCAGCCGGTGCAGGGGCGCGCCGAGAGTCCGGTGGCCCGGTCCAGGGCAAGCCGCAGGCGGTCCGTCCTGTCCGGCGTCGTGAGCAGCGCGGCCGCCTCGGCCAGCAGGGCGAACCGTTCGGCCGGTACCGTCTCGGTCAGGAGGACGTATCGCCGCCCCTCGCTATCCCAGCGCGCCACACGCGGGCCGCTGTCCCCTTGCGCGATCTCCAGACCGGCCTGCCCGCGCGACGGTCCGCTCCAGATGGCGAGCCGGCAACCGTGACGCCCCTCGTAACCTGCGAGCCGACCGGCCGAACCGTCGTCCGGGGACAGGTAGACCAAGCGGAAGCCTGCCGCCCCCAGATCGAGGGGGAAGCCATTCGGGCCGCCCGCGGGCCGCACGTCGTTCGCGGGTGAGCCCGCCGCACCCCATGCCGTGAAGGCCGCGCGCGCGGGGTCGGCCGGCGGGCGAGACGACAGGGCGAGCCAGCCGGCGCCGACGAGGACGACCAGGGCCGCGGCGCACGCCCATCCGAGGGAGGCGCGGGCGATCGGCGCGCGCCGGGGCGGCACGGCCGCAGCCTTCACCTCCTGTTTCACTCCCTGCTTCAGCCGGGTCAGGGTCGCGACCCGCGCGGCCAGGACCGGATCGCGGGCCAGCGTCTCCGCGACTGCGCGCCGGTCCTGCGGATCGAGTTCCCCATCGACGTAGGCATTGAGGGTCTCCCAGCGCATCACGGCCCCTCGCTCCCATCGGACGACCCGGCGATCCGGTGCAGCATGATCCGCCTCGCCCTGTGCAGACGGCTCATGACCGTGCCGACGGGAATGCCGAGCCGTTCGGCGGTCTCCCGGTAGCTCAAGCCTTCGACGTCCACGCAAGTCACGACAGCCCGGCAGGGCATATCGAGAGCGGCGAAGGCTTGGCGCACGGCGATCGCCTCGATCAGGCGGTCGTCGAACCCCTCGTCGGGCCAATCGAGGAGCTCATCCTCGTGGTGGAGGCGGGTCCGGCGGATCCGGTCGATCCAGGCGTGGCGCACGATCTGGAACAGGTAGGCGCGGGCCGCGTGAGGCTCACTGGGAGTCGTACGCGTGGAAAGCGCCTTGAGAGCACTCTGCTGCATCAGGTCACGTGCGGCGTCGGGCTCACGCGTCAGGGCTAGCGCGTAGCGGAACAGGCGCGGCCACGCATCGACGAGGTGCTGACCGATGGACCGCATCCTGATGTGTCGTCCTCCCCGCACTCCATAGCACATCAATGCATGTCCACACAGAGCCGCAACGGGAGCTATGCAGGATTTTAGGTGACGGAGGCGGTCAGGCGGCGCGGTGATCTGGGCTCGCGGTGACCTCGGTCCCGTCGCGGAAGATGACGCCGGCCAAGACCTTGGGCACCGGGACTTTGCC
>NZ_NKUI01000137.1 GCF_014845115.1 Methylorubrum zatmanii
GGGTCGTGGCGGCGCCTCGTCGACGAGCCCTACGAGATCGTGGATGCCGCCGACGGTGTCGCCGTGCCGGTGGCGCCCAAAAGCCGGGCACCATGGCTCTCGATCCTGTTCAGCGCCCTCGGCGGCCTCGTCGGCATCGCGGTGGGGCTCTCGATCGAGCGGCTGATCACCGACCTGTTTGCCACCGCTCCCTGGCTCGGCTGGGTCGCCCTCGCGCTCCTCGTGATCGCGGGCATCGCGCTCACCGCCCTCGTCGCCCGCGAGGCGCTCGGCGTCTGGCGCGAGCGCAAGATCGAAGTCCTGCGCGAGCGGGCGCTGGCCGCCCTCTCCACCCGCGACCACACCGCCGCGCAGGGCGTGGTGCAGGAGCTGCGTGGCTTCTACGCCGACCGGCCGGCCCTGGCCGCCGGTATCCGGCGGCTCGATGCGGTGGGCGACGCGATCCTCGACGTGGACGACCGGCTGGCCCTGGCCGAGGGCGAGCTGCTCAGTCCCCTCGACCGGCAGGCCAAGGCGGCCATCGCCCAGGCGGCGAGCCAGGTTTCGGCGGTGACCGCGCTGAGCCCGCGGGCCATCGTCGATGTCGCCTTCGTGGTGTTCTCCGCCGCCCGGCTGCTGCGCCGGATCGCGGCGATCTATGGCGGCCGCCCCGGCCTGCTCGGCTTCCTGCGGCTCGCCCGGGCGGCGCTCGCCCATCTCACCGTCACCGGCGGCATGGCGGTGGGGGAGGGCATGCTGCATCAGGTGCTCGGCCTCGGCCTCGCCGCCCGCGTCTCGGCCAAGCTCGGCGAGGGCGTGCTCAACGGCCTGATGACCGCCCGCTTCGGGCTCGCGGCCCTGGCGGTGTGCCGGCCGCTGCCCTTCGTCCGCGTGAGCCCTCCCACCGTCAACGACGTGGCGGGCCAGCTGTTTCGCGTCGGCGAGGACAAGGCGGCGCCCTAAGGCGAAGGCATAAAAAACCCCCCGCACCGGCCGGTGCGGGGGCGTTCTCCGTGCGGTGAAGGCAGGCGATCAGCAGTCGTCGCCGCCCTTCTTGTCGCCGAGCTTCTGATCGTGGCCGGCCGCGTTCATCGCGCCGACGGTGCCCGGCGCGGCCGGCTGGTCGCCACCGGCGGTGTTCTTGGCGGAGGCGGTCTGCTCGGAGCCGGGCTTGTTGCCGACGCCCTGGCCGGCGCCGACATTGTTCATCGCGCCGATGGTGCCGGGGGAGGCCGGCTGCTGGCCGCCCGCGAGGTTCTTCGAGCCCGAATCCGCGCCGCTGCCGGTGCTGCTGTTCTCGGCCTTGGAATCGCCCGGCGCCTTGTTGGTGCTGCCGGTGTTGCACGGGGCTGCAAGCGCGGAGCCGGCGATGAAGGCGAAAGCGGTGGCGGTAGCGATGGTCTTCGTCAGCGTCACGAGTGCGTCCCTCCGAAATTGTCCGGACGGCTTTGCCGACCGGTGTGCCCGGAGAAAGCAATTAAGGAAAATTAAGTTCCCGATTTCTCCTAGATCAAAGAAACTTTTCAGGCCCGCTTCTCAGAACATTTGATTGGAACGGCGCATAAGTCCCTGTTTTGAGCCGCGCTCTGCCGTTCCGGCCGAACCTTTTCGGCCCGGAAACGGATTAGAGCGGAGCCAGGAAGCCGGCGAGACGCATCAGACCCTCGGGCCAGGGGCCGTGCCCACTGGCGACATTGATGTGGCCCGACTCGCCCGCATCCACCAGCGCCGAACCCCAGGCATAGGCGTAATCCTCCGCTCGCGCGTAGGTGCAGTGCGGGTCGGTGCGGCTCGCCACCAGCAGCGAGGGGAAGGGCAGGGGATCGCGCGGCACCGGCGCGAAGGCGCGCACGCTCTCCGGCAGACTCGCCCCGGCCTCGATATCGGGGAAGGCCACGAGCAGGGCCCCGCGCACCACACCGGCGGGAAAACGCGGTGCGGCCTCCACCGCCGCCACGACACCGAGGCTATGGGCGATGAGCACCACCGGGCGGGTCGCCGCCGCGACCGCCTCCGCGATCCGGTCGCGCCAGGACTCGGGATCGGGGTTATGCCAATCGGCCTGCTCGACGATCCGGGCGGTCTTGAGCCGGGCCGCCCAGCGGGCCTGCCAGTGATCCTCCTCGGAGCCGGCATAGCCGGGCAGGATCAGGATGTCGCAATCGGCGGTCTTCATGGGGCGGTCTTTTCGGAAAGCGGGCCGGCTCGCACCGGCCCCCGAGGCCGAAGCATCGGGCGGCATCTCAGGATGGGCGCGCGAGCGGTCCCGTCAACACCGTCAGGCGAGCCAGCCGGGCAGGCGGTCGAGGCGGATCAGGTCGTCGTAGCTCGGGCGCGGACGCACCACGGCCGCCTGATCGCCGCGCACCAGCACCTCCGGCACGAGGCGGCGGCTGTTATAGGTGCCGGCCTGGACCGCGCCGTAGGCGCCCGCGCTCATCACCGCGATCAGGTCACCGGGGGAGACCTCGGGCATCTCGCGCCCGAGAGCGAGATAGTCGCCGCTCTCGCAGACCGGGCCGACCACGTCCGCCGTCAGCCGGGGCGTGTCGGGGCCGGGCTCGCTCAGCGGGCGCAGGGCGTGGAAGGCCTCGTAGAGCGTCGGGCGGATCAGGTCGTTCATCGCCCCGTCGACGATCACGAAGGTCTTGCCCTCGGTCGGCTTCACGTAGACCACGCGGGTGACAAGGATGCCGGCATTGCCGGCGATCATCCGCCCGATCTCGAAGACGGGCTTGAGGCCCAGCGGCCGGAAATGCGGGCGCAGGATCGCGGCCAGAGCCGCCGGGTCGGGC
>NZ_NKUI01000138.1 GCF_014845115.1 Methylorubrum zatmanii
GAGCCATCCACACAGGACATTCGGTGCGGCCGCAGGCGGCGGAGGTTGATCCATGGCGCGCAAGCGTCTCCATCCCACCAGCGAGAGCCTGATCGAGGCCGTCGCACGGCTCGGCCTTTCTCCGAAGGCCGTCGATCTCGAAGCTTTGCGCGCCCATCTCGAACTGCCGGAATTCGGGGCGGCGGTGGAGGACGACCGGGTCGCGCGGGCACTGCGGGAGATGCGGGCGGCAAGGGCGTTCGCGGAGACCGGCATCCCGGCCCTCAGGCAGGCGGTTCCTGCCCTCAAGGCCACGGTCACCAAGGACCATGCCGTGACCTGGAGCATCCGGGTCGGCATTCCGCTGCTGGAAGCCGGCCGCATGGATCTCCGCGTGGAGGTCGCCCCCGATGCGGCCACCACCGGGATCCTCGACGGAATGGCCGCGCGGAACGATCCGACGCGCCGCCTGGACGAGCTGCGCGCGGCGGTGGCGGAGACGGCGGCCGAGACCACCCGTGCGCTGCGCAAGCCGATCGATCGCCTGCGCTCCCAGATTCTCGCCGACCTCCGCGAGGTGGGGGCCGATGCCGCGGCCTATCTCGATCACATGGATCGTTCCCTGCGCTCCCGGCAGTTCCGCTTCGGTCCGAGGCTGGCCCGCTCTCTCTCCGATGCCCTGACGCCGGTTCGCCAACGGGCCAAGGCCGTGGCGCGGGAGGGCTCCCGTCTGCGGCGCCTGCGGGATCAGGTCGGGTTCGGGGCGTATATCGAGAAGTTCTCGGTGGCCCGGCGCCTGAACCGGCGGATCCTCTTCCATATGGGGCCGACGAATTCGGGGAAGACCTACGCCGCCCTGCAGATCCTGACCGCCGCCTCCACCGGCGCCTATCTGGCGCCGCTGCGGCTGCTGGCGCTGGAGAATTACGAGGCCTTGCGCGAGCGCGGCCTGCGCGCCGGCATGGTCACCGGCGAGGAAGTGCTGGGGGAGCCCGATCCGACCCATACGGCCCGGACGATCGAGACCGCCGACCTGACCCGCCCGATCGATGTCGCCGTGATCGACGAGATCCAGATGCTCTCGGACCCGGACCGGGGCTGGGCCTGGACCAATGCCCTGTTCGGCGTCCCGGCCAAGACGGTCATCGTCTGCGGCTCGGACGATGCCCTGTCCTCTGTCCGCCGCGCGGCCGAGGCGGCCAACGAGTCGCTGGAGGTGATCACCTTCGAGCGCAAGTCGCCTCTCGTGCTTCTGGATGAGGCGGTCCCGCTGGAGAAGGTCGAGCCGGGCGACGCGGTCGTCGCCTTCTCCCGTCGCGCGGTGCACGAGAACCGGGAAATCCTCGTGGCCCGGGGGCACCGGGTGGCGACCATCTACGGTGCCCTGTCGCCGGAGGTCCGCCGCGCCGAGGCGGCGCGGTTTCGATCCGGCGAGGCCAATGTCCTGGTGACCACGGATGCCATCGGCATGGGGCTCAATCTCGGCCCCCTGAAACGGATCGTGTTCTCGGCCGTGCGCAAATGGGACGGGGTCGCGGAGCGCGCACTCACGAATTCCGAGATCCGGCAGATCGCCGGCCGGGCCGGGCGCTACGGACACCATGAGGTCGGCTACGTCGCGGCGACGGAGGAGACCGCCATCGAGCCCATCCGGGTCGCGCTGGCGGGCGCGCCCACGGCGCCGGCCGCCGATACGCGCTTCTACGTGCGCCCGGATCTGACGGCGATCCGCTCCGTGTCGGAGGAGATGCGGACGAACAGCCTCTACGAGGTGATGACGCATTTCGCGCGCGCCACCTTCTACGCGGGCTCGCCGTTCCAGCCCTCGGCTCTGGAGGAGGTTCTGGACATCGCCCGGACCATCGACCGCGCCCGCCTGCCGATCGAGGAGAAATTCGCCTTCTCGGTCTGCCCGATCAACCGGCGCGACGAGATCGCGATGGGCATGCTGGAACGCTGGAGCCAGGCCCGGGCGGCCGGAGCGACGGTTCCCGCCCTGCGGGCCAGCCTTGCCGGCGAACTGGATTACCAGGAGCGCACGGTGAAGCTGGCCAGCGCCTATCTCTGGCTCTCACGGCGCTTCCCGGACACGTTCGACGATGTGGAGGCGATCCGGCACATGCGCCGACGCGCCAACGATGCCATCGAGCATCACCTGCGGGAGACGGCGACGCGCAAGGCCGAACGCCGGACCCGGCGCTCCGCCGGAAGTCGGTGAGGCCGCCGGAGGCCGCTGGCAGAACGGGCCTCCGGATTCGCGCTCCGCAGAGGCCGGAATTGTTCACCCGTCGCGCGCCGCGGCCGGAACCGCGGCGATGCCGGCGCCTGCGGCCCAGGCGGTGAGATCCTGCTTGCGGATCGCCGCCGCCATCATGTCGGGGAAGAGGTCCGGCGTGCAGGCGAAGGCGGGCACGCCGAGGCCGGCGAGCCGCGCGGCCAGCCCCCGGTCATAGGCCGGCGCGCCCTCGTCGGACAGGGCCAGCAGCGCCACCACCTGCACGCCCGCGCCGACGAGACGCTGTGCCTGGGCGAGCAGGCCAGCCTCGACCCCGCCCTCGTAGAGGTCGGAAATCAGCACAAGCACCGTGTCCTCGGGCCGGGTGATGCGCGAGGCGCAGTAACCGACCGCCCGGTTGATGTCGGTGCCGCCGCCGAGCTGGACCGAGAACAGCACCTCGACCGGATCGTCCATCTCGTCGGAGAGATCGACCACCTCGGTGTCGAACACCACGAGCCGGGTCGAGACCGCCGGCAGCGAGGCCATCACCGCCCCGAAGATGCTCGAATAGACCACCGAATTGGCCATCGAACCCGATTGGTCGATGCACAGGATCACGTCCTTGAGCGAACCGCGGCTCTTGCGGCCGTGGCCGAGGCGGGTCTCCGGGATGATGGTGCGGTACTCCGCCTGATAGTGGCGCAGGTTCGCCCGGATGGTGCGGTTCCAGTCGATCTCGGCGTGGCGCGGCCGGCGGTTGATGCTGGCGCGGTCGATCGCCCCGGTCACCGCCTGCCGCAGCGGTTCCTCCAGCCGCTGCATCAGCGCGTCCACGACCTTGCGCACCACGAGGCGGGCGGTCTCCCGGGTGCGCCCGCCGAGCAGGCCGCGCATCGAGATCAGGGTCGAGACGAGGCTGACATCGGGCTGGACCGCCTCCAGCATCTCCGGCTCGGTCAGCATCCGCTTGAGGTCGAGCCGCTCGAAGGCGTCGCGCTGCATCACCTGCACCACGGAGGCCGGGAAGTAGTCGCGGATGTCGCCGAGCCAGCGCGGGACGGAGGGGGCGGAGGCGCCCAAGCCTCCCTTGCGATCGGAATCGTAGAGGGCGCCCAGCGTCCCGTCGAGGCGCTGGTCGCGCTCGGTCAGGGTGCAGCCGGTCCCCTCGGCGGCCCCGCCGCCGAGAACGAGGCGCCAGCGGCGCAGGCGTTCCGCGTCGCTCCCGCTCATGCCGCATCTCCGGTGGTTTCGTGTGCAGGTCCGGGCTCGGGGCCCAGCAGCAGACGCAGGATCGGCAGCACCTTGGCCGCCCGCGCCGGATCGAAGACCCGAGGCCCCTCTCCCTCGCCGGGGGCTGCCTCGCCCGGCCGGGCCAGCGCCTCGCCGAGCGCCCGGCGCTCGGCCGGCGCCAGCGTCGCGAAGGTGCGGCGCACCAGCGGCAGCAATTCGGTGAAGAGGTCCCCGTCGAGGCCGCAGAGCCATGCGTCGACCACCGCGAGCAACTCGCGCCCGTGGATCAGCACCGTGCCGCTGTCCTCGAGAAACCCCTCGATCCAGGCGGCGGCGGGTCCCGCGCCGATGGCGCGCGACAGGGCGAGGCGCAGGCGCTCGCCGGCCTGCGCCGCCGGGAGGGCGCGCGCGTCGAACAGCAGGCGCACGGCGCGACCGACGACGCGGCCGTGGACGTGCTCCTGATCGGCCAGCGCCCGCAGGGCCTCCTGCCAGAGCGCCTTCAGCTCAGGCACCTCGATGAGCGCGACCGCGCCCGAGACGGCGACGATGCGTGCCTTGGCTGCCGCCGCCGCGTCGTCGTCGAGGCTCTGACAGGCGGCGACCAGTCCGGCGGCGGCCCGCGGCACGAGGCCCCGCACCACCGCGAGCACCGGCGCGGTGTCGGAGGAGCGCACCGAGCCGTAGCGGGCCAGCTCGGCGAGGGGGGGCAGCGCCTCCATCAGGTCGAACACGTCGGTCGAGACCGCGGCGCGGTCGTTGAGCGCGCGGATCACCTCGGCGCTGGCATCGGCGAGGTCGGCGTCGAGCAGCGTGCCGATCAGGCCGGAGAGTTCGGCGACGCGGGTCGCTTCCCGCGCGCGGCTCCGCACCCGGCCGGCGGCGGCCTCGGCGACGGTGCCCCCCTCGGCCGAGGCCGCCACCAGCTCCACCACCCATTCCGGCTGCCAGGAGAGGAACCAGCCCTCCTTGAAGGTGCCGCGACCGCGCGCCTCCCGCCGCGTCCCCCAGGGAATGCCGATCAGGCTCAGCCGGTTGAGGAAATGGCTGCGGGCGAGGTCGGTCTCCTTGCGCAGGTCGAGGGTGAGTTCGCCGGCCGCCGCGCCGGGCTTCAGGCGCAAACGCCGGCACTGCGCCTCGAAATCCGCCTCCACCGGCGTGCCGGGGCTGTCGGGCGGAGTGGCTCCGAGGCGCTCGCCGATGACGAGCTTGCGCCGGATCAGCCCCATCGGCGCCGGATCGGCGAAGCAGAGCGTGGCCTGGGCCGCCTCGTCGAGGTCGTCGAGGGAGGGCCGCGCCCGGCCGCGGAAACCCGCCAGAGCCTCCGCGAGCCGTGCGGCCTCGATCACCGAGGCCGGCGACGCGTCGAGATCGTTGTCCCGCAGCAAAGCGGCGGCGCGGGCGAGCCAGCGGGCGGCGACCCGGCCCTCGTGATGCCACAGGGTGTCGTACCATTCCGGAGAGAGCACCCCTGCGCGGTAGCCGGAGGCGGTGGCCAGCCGCTCGTAGGACCAGGGCGCCCAGGCGGCGGCAACCTTGGTCTTGGGCAGGTTTTTCAGGGTTGCGGCATCGGCGCTTGCCTGGCCCTTGGCGTCGTGGCGGGCGAGCGCCGGCACGTGCCACGCGCCGCAGACCACGGCGATGCGCTCGAACCCCTCCTTGGCCGCCTTGCGGATCGCCGCGCGCATATGCGCCTCGCGCGCCTCCTCCCGAAACGCGTCATCGGGGTCGGACTCGGCGCCCTCACGCAAAGCCGCCATCGCCTCGGCAATCGCGGCGAAGACGTCGCCGTCCGCGCCCGCCCGGCTCTCGACCAGCGCGTCCCACCAGCGCTCACCGTCCGGGTAGCCGGCCACCGCCGCCAGTTCACCGAGCGGGTCGCGCCGGATCGCGGCTTTTGCCGGGGCGGGTCCGTGATCGGGCGGACCTTCCGCCGCCTCGGCGACCGGATCGGCATCGATCGGTGCGGCGTCCGGGGGAGCCTCCGATACGCCGAAACCGTCGGCGAGCTGGATCGCGTGCGGCAGGTCGATGAAGCGCACGGCGGCGCCGGCCGCGACCCCGAAGCGCATCGCCACCCATTCCGGCGAGAAGGCCGCGAAGGGGAAGAAGGCGCAATCCCGCGGCCGGTCGGTCCGGTAGACGAGGAGCGCCACGGGCGGCGCCATCGCCTCGTGGAGGCTCTGCGGGATCAGCGCGTCGGCATCCGGCGGCCCCTCGATCAGCAGGCAATCGGGTGCGAAGCCGTCGAGCGCCGTCCGGAGCGAGCGGGCCGAGCCGGGGCCGTGATGGCGGATGCCGAAGAGGCGGATGTCGGGCATCGCTCAGGTCACGCGCTCGCGCGGGCGGCCTTGTAGAAATCCTTCCAGCCGTCCCGCTCCTTGACCACGGTCTCGAGATATTCGCGCCAGACGATGGCGTCCTGCACCGGGTCCTTCACCACGGCGCCACTGATCCCGGAGACGAGGTCCTGGGCCGAGAGGCGGCCGTCGCCGAAATGCGCGGCAAGCGCCAGCCCGCTGCCGACGACGCTGATGGCCTCCGCCGTCGAGAGCGTGCCGGAGGGCTGCTTCACCTTGCTCTTGCCGTCCACGGTCACGCCCTCGCGCAGCTCGCGGAAGATCGTGACGACGCGGCGGATCTGCTCGGCCCCCGGCGGCTCGGCCGGAATCTCGAAGGCGCGCCCGAGCGAGGCGACCCGCGTCTCGACGATGGCGATCTCCGCCTCGATGGTGGCGGGCGGCGGCAGCACCACGGTGTTGAAACGCCGCTTGAGCGCGCTCGACAATTCGTTGACGCCGCGATCCCGGTTGTTGGCCGTGGCGATGAGGTTGAAGCCCTTTTGCGCCGGCACCTCCTCGTTCAGCTCGGGGATCGGCAGGGTCTTTTCCGAGAGGATGGTGATGAAGCTGTCCTGGGTCTCGGAGGGGATGCGGGTCAGTTCCTCGACGCGGGCGATGCGGCCTTCGCTCATCGCGCGCATCACCGGCGAGCCGACCACCGCCTCGCGGCTCGGGCCCTTGGCGAGCAGCAGCGCGTAGTTCCAGCCGTAGCGGATCGCCTCCTCGCTGGTGCCGGCGGTGCCCTGGACGATCAGGCGCGAGGTGCCGCAGATCGCCGCCGCCAGATGCTCGCTGACCCAGCTCTTGGCGGTGCCCGGCACGCCGAGGAGCAGCAGCGCCCGGTCGGTGGCGAGCGTCGCCACCGCAACCTCCATCAGGCGCCGGTCTCCGATATATTTCGGCGTGACCTCGAAGCCGGAGGGGAGCCGCCCGCCCAGGAGGTAGGTGACGACGGCCTGCGGCGACATCTGCCAGTTCGGCGGGCGCGGCCGGTCGTCGGAGTCCCGCAGGGCCGCGATCTCCTCGGCGAAGGCATCCTCGGCGGCCTGGCGCAGCTGCGCGGCCTTGACTCCGTTGGTCGATGTCATCCTCGGGCGTTCCCCCCTACTGTGGTCTCCGGCCGGAAGTCGCGCCGGATCGCGGCGCGCAGTTCCAGCGTCCCGGTCATTCCGGTGAGTTGCGTGCGGAGGCGGTCGCCCTCCTCCTCCGGCAGGCGCGCCAGGATGGCGGCGGCGGAGGCGGCTGTGTCGTCGCCCGGCCAGAGCCGGTCGCCGAGACCGGCGATCACCCAGGGCTTGGCGAGGTCGCGCCGCAGGGCATCCGAGCCGCGGGTGACGAAGGCGAGCCAATCGAGCAAGGCGGCGCTGAAGGGTTCCGAAAAGTGCTCCGGCCCGGAGCCGAGCACGGCCAGCACTCCTTCGATCTTGCGGGCGCGGATCAGCGCCGCGACCCGGGCCTCCCACTCGGCGCCGGGCAGGAGCGCGAGCGCCTCCGCCCACATTCTCAGAAGCTCGTCGGTGCGCCGGACGCCGGAGATCCTGCCCTCGGACGCCTCGGCCGTGACGTCGGCCATCGCCTCGGTCCAGGCCGGGTCGCGCGCACGCGCGGTGGCCGAGAACAATCCACGGAAGACCGGCTCGGCCCACTCGCTGCGCAGGGCCAGCTCGATCCAGAGCCGCGGCGGGTGGTCGGCGAAGGCGTGGAGCGGCGCGCGGGCGAGGATCGCCCTCAGAAGGGCGGCCCGGGCCCCGCCGCCCCGCCGCTCCCAGTCGCTCGCCTCGACGCCGTCGCGGGCAAGCTCCGCGCTCTCCTCCGGCAGGGTGACGACGAGCGTGTGCGTGCTCCGTCCGAGCAGCCGGCGCTTGCTCTCGATGCTCAGCGCGGCCCGTGCCCGCGCCGCCATGCGCTCGGCGTAGCGCGAGCCGGGAAGCCCCTGCAGCAGTTGCTGCGCGGCGAGCCGCACGCCGCCGGCGCGGTCGTCGAGGCAGGCTTCGAGGAAGGGCTCGTCGGCCGCCGACAGGCCGGTCTCCAGCGCATGGACCAGGGCCTCGCGGAGATCGGCCTTCTCCTTGCGGAAGACCGGTTCCAGGGCGGCGCGGGCGCCCTCGGGATCGCGCGCGCGCAGCGCGGCGAAGGCGGCGCGGCGCTCGGCCAGCGTTCCCGTGGTCCAGTCCGACACGTCCGGCGCCCCGACGAGGGGCTCGTCCGGGGCCTCGCCGCAGGCGCGGGCGAGCCAGGCGAGCTCACTGCCGACGACGGCGGAAGCTGTCGCCGGCAGGCTGTCGCGGTGGAGCATCAGCGCCTGGAACAGCCAAGCCGGAGGGCGCAGCCCCGCCGCGGCAGCGAGGTCGAACCATTCCGCGACGCGGTTGCGTGCGGCCTGGCCGTCGACGAGGAGGCCGTAGAGCCGCGTCGCGGCGGCGGGCGGACATTCGGGCCCGAATGCCTCCCGAGGCTCGGTCGGCGCCAGCGCCTCCGGCCCGAATCCGGTGCCGGCGAGATGGTGGATGCCTTCCGCCGCGAGCCGCGCCAGCAGGGCGGCACCGGGATCGGCCGCCGCCCCGGAAGCGGCGACGAGATCGGCAAGCGGACCGGGAACGGCGGGCGGTGCCCGCTCGGCCCCGAGGAGCGCGGCGGCGAGCGTCGGCTCCCAGCCATCTGCGGCGAAGCCGGCCGACGGGGCGGCGGAACGGTCCACGGCCTCCATCAGGCCACCTGCAGCAGGACCGGTTGCGCGCCCTGCGCCGGCATCGCGTAGAGGCGTCCTTCCGAGACGAGGGCGAGGGGGCTGAGGCCGGCGCCGTCATAGAGGCCGAACAGGTCGACCGGCCGGCCCGCCGCCACCGCGAGCAGGCTCGGCAGGCGCGGATCGGCCCGCAGCGCGAGGCATCCGCCGGCATCCCCCGCCGCGAAGGCGGGCCGGTGACCTGCCTTGTGATCTGTCGTGCCGCCCGTCGCCGCGAGGCGCCCGAGCCGCACGCCCTTCAGCCGCACCGGCCAGCGCTCGGTCCAGGGGGCGCGCGCCAACGCTTCGGCGAACGCGTCCCGCGCCGCCGCGACGCTGGCCGCGCCGGGGAGCACCGCCTCCGCCGCCGGGCCGCTGCGCCCCTCGCGGAACACCGCGCGCAGGGGCGGGTCACCGGGCAGGAAGGCGAGCGCGCCGCGAAAGTCCTGGCCGGCGGCGGGGGCCGGCGGCAGGGGCGAGCCGGCGCTGCCGTAATCGAGCACCTGGGCCAGGGCGCCGCTCGCCCGGCCGACGAGCCAGACGGAGCGGGCGGTGAGCCGATCCTCCTCCTCGATCGCGTGCGCCAGCACCGCCCAGTCGTCGGTTTGGCCCGGCCGGATCGCCATCTCCTCGGCGGTGACGGAATAGCCGAGGGCGGCACGCACGCCCGCCGCCTGCTCGGGCGCCAGCGCATCGAGGCGGCGCGCAGCCCGGACCAGCAGGGCGAGGCGGCCGAGGCCGAGCCCGAGGGCCGCCTCCGGCCGGGAGGCGCCGGGCTGGGGCGCGGCGGCGATCAGCCCCGGCAGGGCACGCACGCGGCGGGCGAGGCCGGGAACCTGACCGTCCACGAGGCGCCCGGCCATGCGATCCCAGAAGGCGTAAGGTTCGCTGCGCAGGGCGGAGAGCCCGCGCCGCATCAGGTCGCGCAGCCAGAGATCGACCTCGTCGAGGGCGGCGGCGACCCGATCCTCGCGGGCCTGCCGGCGCTTGGCCTGTGCCTTTTCATCGACTGGCTTGACCGGCGCCTGCGCCCGGGTCTCGGCCGCAGCGGCACGGCTCTCGCGCCCCTTCATCCAGGCGGCGGCCCAATCCGGCGGCTCGGCCTCGGCAATCGCCGCCGCCGCATCGACCAGCATCAGGCCGAGGGCGTGCTTGCAGGGGAACTTGCGGCTCGGGCAGGTGCATTTCGAAGCGGGGCCGGCCAGATCCGCGACCGTGCGGTAGGGGCTCGCCCCACTGCCCTTGATCTCACCCCAGATCACCGTCCCCGCCCGGCCGAGGCCGAGCCAACTGGCCGGCTTGGACTGAGCTTGGCCCGCCTTACGGCTCGCCGCGTCAGGCGCGAGATCGAGGATCTGAGCAGTCGTCAAAGTCATGCGTCGGGGCGGTCGGTATTCCGATCATCGAATCGACGAGCGCCTCAGATTACCGCCTTCCGTCACCCGATCAACCTTGACTCATCGGAATTTAAAGCGTCTTTAGTCTGTTCCGATTCGAGATGGTTCACGCCTTCGACCTTCCCGAGATCCGGAATTTTATTTTCTTATTCTATTCCCGATCAAAGGCCGGCATGCCCTCGGGAGGCGCTGTGCGGACGACCAGGGTGCTCGATCTCGCCTCAGGCCATCGCCTCTCCGGATGATCGACCCTGCCATCACAGGGCATCGTCGGCGTTCTCAGCCCCCATCCGACGTGACGATCATGCCGGCGACACTCGACGGAAACCCACCTCGCCTCTTGCTTACTGCGCATGACGGCAGGCTACAAAGCACGCCCCCGTTGGGTGTTCGGTCTTCCCTCTCGCCCTTCTGGCATCATCGACCGGGACCTGCCGCTCTTCTCGATGCCGGATCCTCCTTCGCTCAAGATCGGGATTGCGCTCACGATCAGGATTGAGCCGCCTGTCCGGGCTCCTGCTCCAGCAAGCCTTCTTGCGCCGAACCGGCCGCCATGCCGGCGGAATGGGCTCTTGCACGGCGCTTGCACCCGCCCGTCGAACGGCCTGGCCCGAGCCCGGAACGAGCGCCCCCATGAAGAAAGTCGCCCCCGCTACCCTCGATGTCCGCGCGATGCGCACGCTGCTCGTGCTTCTGACCGAGTGCAATGTCTCGCGCGCCGCCGAACGCCTCGGCCAAGCGCAGCCCACGGTGAGCTTGGCCTTGAAGCGGCTGCGCGAGATGCTGGGCGATCCGCTCCTGGTGCGGTACGGCGGTTCCCTCGTTCCGACCGAGCGCGGCCTCGACCTCAAGGTTTCGCTCGAAGCGATCCTCTCAGAGATCGACGCGCGCCTCACCCCGCACCCGACCTTCGATCCCGCCCACTCGGATCGGACCTTCAGGCTGGCGGCGAACAATTGCCTCGGCTCGGTCTTCCTGCCGCCCCTGGTGCGAACGATCCGCCGTGCCGCCCCCGGCGTCACGGTCGAGGTCGGCCAGACGCCGCCGATGGAGGATCTGCTGCGCCAGATGGCGGAAGGCGCGATCGATGCCGTGATCGGCAACTGGCCGCAGCCGCCCAGCCACCTGCGCATCTCGACGCTGCTCAGCACGGACATCGTCTGCGTGATGCGGCCGAACCATCGCCTCGCGCGCAGGGAGGGACGGATCGACCTCGCCGACTTCCTGGCCGAGGGGCATCTTTCGCCGACCTCGGACCGGAACGCCCAGCTCAGCCCGATCGACGGGCGTCTGATCGAGCTCGGCCTGAAGCGGCGCATCGCCGTCACCGTGCCGGAATACGCGATGGTGCCCTACATGCTCGCCCAATCCGACCTGCTGTTCACGACGGGGCGCCACTTCGCCGAGCAGATCGCGCAGTCCTTCGCGTTCTCGCTCGTGGATGCGCCGGAGGAACTCGGCCGCATGAGCTTCTACATGCTCTGGCACGACTGCAAGCATCACTCGCCGGCCCATGCCTGGCTCCGCCGCACCATCCGCTCGGTCGCGGCCGATATCCGCGCCCTTGATCCGGCCCTGCCCGACACCGAAGCGAGGTCTGCCATGCCGCTCTGCGCGGTCTGACCGCCCCATCGATCATCGCGCGGGCGCCGCATGGGATCGATGGCAAGGCGGGCAACATTCCGACTAAGTCGATATAATTTCAATTGGTTCGCCCGCAGCAGCGCAACGCCAATACCCGGTATTGTGTTCGCGATATAGGCGAAGGCGCCTTCCTCCTCCAAGACAACCGGCATCGGATCGCCAAGGGGCGGTGGGATGATGATGTCTGCATCCATGAATCGGCGCAGGGCTCTCGGCGGGATCGGCGCCGGCCCCTGCGCAGCCCTCGGCCTCGCTGCCCCGCGCCTGCGCGGGCGCCTCGTCTTCGCCGGGCTGTTGCTGCTGCCGTTCCTGGTGCCGAAGACCGTGCTGCTGAGCTGGACCGGCCTCTCCCGCGGCGCGCCCGCGCTGATCGCGGCCCAGACGCTGATGGCGCTCCCCTTCACCACCGTAATCGTCACCGTGATCGTCTTGGCCATGCTCATCCGCCTCGACCGGCGGCTGGCCGCTGGGCGACCCGACCGTCTCGATGTGCCTGGCCGGGCGCGTCCAGCCCCTATCCTTGATCGTCGCCTCGGAGTTCCGGCGTGAGCCGAAGCCCGCCCTCAACGCCATGCGGGTCGTCCTCGCCCTGACGGCCGCGACCATCATCGCCTCCGACCTCTTCCGCCGTGGCCGCCGGCGCGGCTCCGCCCTGTCCTCAAGGATCGCCGATGTCGACCTCGCCCCCTCCCCTTCCGACGCCCGAGCACCTGACGCGCGCGGCCCGCGACGACCTCGCGGCCCTCGGCTTCCCCGCCCCGGCCTGGCTGCCCGCGCTCACCGGGCCGGGCCCCGCGGACGTCGCCGAGGTCGCCATCGTCGGCGCCGGTCAGTCCGGCCTCATCGCGGCGGCGGCGCTGAAATGGGACGGGTTGACGGACATCCGCATCTTCGACGGCGCCGCCCCCGGCGCGGAAGGGCCGTGGACGACCTTTGCCAGGATGCAAACCCTGCGATCGCCGAAGACCCAGGTCGGATCCGAGTTCAACGTCCCCAATCTGTCCGTTCGCCGCTGGTACGAGAGCCGCCACGGCGCCCAGGCCTGGGCCGACCTCCCGGCGATCCCGCGCACCGAATGGAAGGCCTATCTCGACTGGTACGCTGCGGTCTTCGATCTGCCGGTCCGGCACGGCAGCGAGGTGCTGGACGTCGCCCCCGAGGGCGCGCTGGTCGCCCTCACCGTCCGGCGCGAGGGGCGGATCGAGCGGCATCTCGCACGCACCGTCGTGCTCGCCACGGGCCTCGACGGCGCCGGCGCGTGGCGGGTGCCCACCTTCGTGTCCGACGCCCTGCCGCGCGACCGCTACGACCACAGCAACGGTCCGATCGATTTCGAGCGGCTCAGGGGCGCGCGGATCGGCATCCTCGGCCACGGGGCCTCCGCCTTCGACAACGCAATCACGGCGCTTCGCACCGGAGCGGCGAGCGTCGATCTCTGCTTCCGCCGCCCCCGTCTGCCGCGGATCAACCCGCACCGGGCGCTCGAGAATGCCGCCCTGATGACCCATTACTCGGATCTGGCGGACGAGACGCGCTGGCGGATCGCGCGCTTCTTCCGCCGCCAGGACCAGCCGCCGCCGTTGCGGACCTTCGAGACGGCGCTCGCGCAGCCGGGCCTCCGCCTGCGGCCGGCCACGCCCTGGCTCGGCCTGCGCGAGCGGGACGGCGCCATCGAAGTCGACACGCCCGCCGGCCCCCTCGTCTTCGACCACCTGATCCTCGCGACGGGCATGGCGGTCGACCTCGCCGCACGGCCGGAACTCGCGACCCTGCACGACAAGGTCGCGCTCTGGGGTGAGCGCTTCCGCCCCGCGCCCGAGGAGGCGGACGAGCGCCTCGCCAGCCTGCCCTATCTCGACCGCCACTTCGCCTTCCTGCCCAGGACGGCGGACGATGCCTGGGTCGCTCGGGTCTTCGCCTTCAACGTGAGTTCGATCGTCAGCCACGGACCGCATTCCACCTCGATCAGCGGCCATCGCCACGCCCTGCCGCGCCTCGTGCGCGGCGTGGAGCGGCGCCTGCTCCTCGACGCGGAGGGCGGCCTCCTGCCGTTCCTCGCGGATTACGCGGTGCCGGAACTGCACGTGGCCGACGATTTCGAGGCCCGCCTTTCCGGCTGCGCCGCGCCGCAGGTCCAGGCATGATCGCTGCCCGGCCGCCGGGCCGTCGCGACAGGTGGACGCCGCCGCCTCTGCCGCTGGCGCTCACGACAGATTCCAGGGGGCCGTCCGTCCGCGAGCGGCCCCGGTCAGAGCAGGCTTCCGCCCACGCGACGCGGCAGAGCCGGAGAGGTGCCTCGCTATGAGAACGGCCCCCGTAAACGCCACCGGGACGGATGGCAGCACCTTCGATGCGTTGATGGCATCGATGCCGGGCTTCGGCTCGGAATTCGAACGCACCTTCGCCAATCACGCGCCGATGGTGCTCGCCGCCCTCCGGGAGATCGGTGGGACCGACACGCAGCTGCGCCGGTTCTTCGATCACTACCGCGACGCCAAGCGGCTCACGCCGTTCGGCTCTCCGCACGCGCGCCTCGACGCCGGGAACTGGACGACGGCCCTCGGCCGGCGCGAGCGCGAGCCGGATCTCCGGCTCTACTTCGCGGCGGAGGTCGCGCGCCTCGGCATCGACGGCGCGCTCCGGTGCCACCTGCCCGTCCTGGCGCCGGGCATCGCGGCCAGCGCCTTTCACGCGCTGATGCGCACCGCCTACGGCGTGTTCCGCACCAGCGAGACGGATGTCGCGATCGCTCTCGCCTACTGGGCCGCGACCTATCTGCCCCTGCCGCCTTCCACCGGGGCGCCCCCCATCACCGCCGACCCCGCCGAGGTGCTGCGCCGCGTGGCCTCGATCGAGGCGCTGCATCATCTGCCGCTGCACGAGTTGCTCTGGCAGAACATCCGCGACGCCGCGGCCGTGCCGGACTTCGCCCCGGTGGTGGACTGGCTGGAGGTCGGGCCCGACACGATGGCGGCGATGGCCGCGACCGGCCTCGTCCTGTTCGCCGCGACCCAGCATTTCGCCGCGCTCCACGTCGTCACCGGTCTCCACTGGATCCGCCTGCTCGCGCCGCATTGCAACGCGCCGGTCCTCCAGTTGATGCTGCGCGTGTTCTGGCAGAGTGTCGCCGCCCTGTCCGGCGAGCTGGGTTTTCCCAGCCTGCCCGATCCGGACACGGTCGAGCGCTGGCGCCGGCTTCCCGTCCCGGACTGGCCTGAGATCCGTGCCGCCGCCGCGGCGAGCTTCGACGAGCACGACATCAGTCTCGTCTTCTCGGCCGGCGCGGAGATGGCCGTCTACGGCGATCCCCTGTACCGTGTCGCCGCCGCCCGCCGCGTCGGCCTCATCGGAGATTACGCGCGATGACGACGGGCACGGACTGCATCATCGAGGCAGGCACGATCCTGTCCGGTCTCGGGCCGGACGGCACCATGGGTCTGCGGCACGACGCGGCGGTCCGCGTCGAGAAGGGGATGATCGCGCAGATCGGCCCGCTGGAGGCCGTCAGCTACGGCTACGGCGACCTGCCGCGCTTCGGCTCGCGCGAGATGATCGCGCTGCCCGGCCTCGTGAACGGCCACCATCACTTCGGCGTCACGCCGCTGATGCAGGGCGTGCCCTTCGCAGCCCTGGAACTCTGGCTGCCACGCTTCCGCGCGATGCGCGCCGTCGATCCGCGCCTCGACACGCTCTTCTCGGCGATCGAGATGCTGGAGAGCGGCACGACCACCGTGCATCACATCCATAGCGGCCTGTCGGGCACGCCCGAGCAATGGACGGCATCGGCGGATGCGGTGCTCGGCGCCTATCGCGAGATCGGCATGCGGGCCGGCTTCTCCTTCATGGTCCGCGACCGCAATCTCCTCGCCTACGACGCCGACGAAACCATCCTGGCCGGCCTGCCCGCGCAGACGCGCGCCTGGATCGCACCGAAGCTCGCCGCGGCCATGATCCCGGTCGGCGAGCTGATGGACTTCGTCGGGGCGCTGCGCGCGCGCTGGCTGACCGCCGAGCCCGACCATGTGCGGATTAATCTCGCCCCCGCCAACCTGCACTGGTGCAGCGACGAGGCTCTCCAGGCGATCGCCGAGACGGCCCGCGCCGGCGGCTCGCAGATCCACATGCATCTCGTCGAGACCGAGCGGCAGGCGGACTATGCCAAACGCACCTTCGGCCGCAGCGCGGTCGCGCATCTGAAGGCGCTCGGCTGCCTCGGCCCGGAGATGACCCTCGGCCACGGCAACTGGATGGACCGGGCCGATCTCGACATCCTCGCCGAATGCGGCTGCTCCGTCTGCCACAACGCCTCCTCGGGCCTCCGGCTCGGCAGCGGCATCGCGCCGGTCAACGCGATGCGCCGGCGCGGCATCCCGGTGGCGCTCGGCATCGACCAGTCGAACATCGCCGACGACCGCGACATGACGCTGGAGATGAAGCTCGTCTGGGCGCTGCACCGCGAGACCGGCATGTGGAGCGAGGGGCCGGATGCCGCCGCCGTGCTGCAGATGGCGACCGAGCACGGTGCGCGCACGGTCGGCTTCGGCGGCCTCGCCGGCCGGCTCGAACCGGGCTGGCAGGCGGACATCGTCCTGATGGACCGCAGGCGGCTCGCCGCCCCCGCGATCAGCCCCCGGACGCCGGCGGCGGAGGCCGTGCTCCATCGCGGCGGCCGCCATGCCATCCGTCAGGTCTTCGTGGGCGGCCGCCTCGTCGTGGACGAGGGCCGCGTCGTTGGCATCGACCGCGAAGCGGTCATGCGCGAGGTCGCGGCCATCCTCGAACGGCCCGAGACGGCGGACGAACGGGCGGCCGTCGAGGCGGCCGAAAGCCTCGTCGCCCATCTGGACGCCTATCACCGCGCCCGGGAGACCGGGCCGTCGGCCTCCTACCGCTACAACGCGATGGCCGACGGCTGAACGGCCCCGGCCCGCCCTGGACGGAAGAAGCGGAATGAACGACGACGCCACCGCGCTGGCCGAAGCCATCGCCTCCGGACGCCTCACGGCGGCGGCGGCCATGGAAGCGGCGATCGCCGCCGGCGAGGCGCGCGGCCCCCTCGGTGCGATCGTGTTCACCGCGCCCGCACTCGGGCGAGCTGCGGCGGAGCGCATCGACGCGATGAGCGCCGATGCCGCGCCCCGGGCGACGATGCCGTTCGCCGGCGTTCCGACCCTTGCCAAGGATCTCGGCGGCCCCTTCGCCGGCCTGCCGGTGGCGGCGGGATCGCGCACCCGGCCCCGGCTCGACGGCGCTCCCGACAGCGAGTTGGCCTCCCGGTTCCGGGCGGCCGGCCTCTGTCCCTTCGGCCTGACCACCAGCCCTGAATTCGGGCTTTCGCTCGCCAGCGAGCCGGCCGCCGGTCCCGCCAGCCGCAATCCACTCGCGCCCGGGCGCTCCGCCGGCGGCTCCTCGGGCGGGGCTGCGGCCGCCGTCGCGGCCGGGATCGTCGCGATCGCCCACGCGACGGATGCGGGCGGCTCGATCCGCGTTCCCGCCGCCTGCTGCGGGCTCGTCGGCCTGAAGCCGGGGCGGGGTTCGGTGCCGGGCGGCCCGGCCTATGGCAACCATGTCGGTGGCCTCGCCAGCGAATTCGCGGTCTGCCGCTCGGTGCGCGATGCCGCGACGGCCTTTCGGGCGATCGCGGGCGGGGTGAGAGGGCCCTTTCCCCCGCCGGCCTTCGCGCCGCCCGACGTGGACGCGCCGCTGCGCATCGGCCTTCTCACGGAAACGGGCGCCGACCTGCCGACCGATCCGAAACGCTCGGAGGCCGTGGACGCCGCCGGGCGCGCCCTGGAGCGCCTCGGGCACCGCCTCGTCCCACTGAGATACGAGGCCGTCGCGCCGATGGTCCTCGCCAGCGGCCGCATCTTCGCCGGGATCGTCGCCGTCAACCTCACCGAACTCGCGGCGCGCCTTTGCCTCGACCTGTCGCTGGCGGAAAACGTGACGCAAGCCGTCGCCGAAAACGGCCGGGCGATGAGCGCCGCCGAGATCTGGGCATTGATGCGCGAGATGATCCTCGTCGGTCACGATCTCTGGCAGATCTTTGAGGGGATCGACATCCTGCTCACCCCGATGCTGGCCAGCGCGCCCAGGCCGCTCGGCAGCTTTCCCCACGATCACCGCGACATCGACCTGCATTTCAGGCGCATGCTCGCCTTCGCACCGCTGGCGCCCCTCGCCAACGTCTCCGGCTTCCCCGCGCTGACGCTGCCCTTCGGCGAGGATCGCGACGGCCTGCCGCTTCCCGTCCAGCTGCTCGCACCGATGGGCGGAGAAGCGAGGCTTCTCGCGCTCGCCGCGCCGCTTGAGGCGGAGGGACGCTGGCGCCACCGTCATCCCGTGGCCGGGCTCACCCCATGAATGGTCACGGTGGCCGCCCCCGCGCTTGCCTTCACCCCAGGATCGAGACCATGCCCGAAACGACATCGGCCCCGACAATGCAGGGCCATGGCCGCTACGCCTATTCCGCCCTGCCGGATCGGCCCGTCTACGACTGGCCCGGCGGCAGGCGGCTCGCCGTCTACATCGCCCTGAACCTCGAAACCTTCGACTTCGGCGCCGGCCTCGGAGCCGAACTGGCGCCGGGCGGGCCGCAGCCGGACGTCCTGAACTTCGCCTGGCGCGACTGGGGCAACCGGGTCGGGGCGTGGCGCATCCGCGACCTGCTCGACGCACTGGGCCTGCCGGCGAGCATCCTGGTCAACAGCCGGATCTATCGGGATTGCCCTGGCCTGATCGAGGCCTTTCGCGCCCGCGGCGACGAGATCGTCGGGCACGGCCGCAGCAATGCCGAGCGGCAGGGCACCCTGCCGGAGGCGGAAGAGCGCGCCCTCATCGCCGAGGCGACGGCGGTGCTGACGCGGGAGGAGGGCAAGGCGCCGGCGGGCTGGCTCGGTCCCTGGATCTCGCAATCGCGGGTCACGCCGGACCTGCTGGCGGAGGCGGGCTACCGCTACCTGCTCGACTGGTGCCACGACGACCAGCCGGTCTGGTTCGCGACGCGCGACGGCGGACGCATCCTCTCGGTGCCCTATCCGCAGGAACTGAACGACATCCCGGCCATCGTCGCCCGCAAGGACACGGGGCGGGAATTCGCCGAGGCCATCGAGGACGCCTTCGAGGAGATGCTCGACCAGTCGCGCCAAGCGCCGCTGGTCATGGGCATCGCCCTGCATCCCTACATCGTCGGCCAGCCGCACCGGCTGCGTCCCCTGCGGCAGGCCCTCGAACGGATCGCCCGGCACCGGGACACGGTCTGGCTCACCACGGCCGGTGCGATCGCGACGCACATCGCCGACTTGGCCGGGGCGACACCGGCTTGCGGCGCGCGCCACCCGTCTTCGGGCTGATCCTCCCCCGACAGCTCGTTGACCGGGCTGTCGGGCCGGCCATCCCAGGTCCAGGGCTTGGTTGAGATCCGATACGGAATCCGCTTGATCGGAGAGGTCCCGTCTCGGCAAGCCCGCGCGGCACTCTAAGTCCGCGCGGCGCCTGAGCGAAGCCCAGATCCGCCCTCCCGAAGGGATCGACCGGATTGGGTATGAGGCCCTTTTCGGCTCCGCCGGATGCCGGCCCCTCGGGAGCGAAGGGAGATATCGCGTCGTTTCGTGTATGGGGAGCGGCCGGTTTCGGCTGTATCGAGGAGGCATCGCGCCCACCGCAGCCGAGCCCTCCGCATCTCCCACGAGAGGACGTGCCGCACGATGCCGATCAAGGCCCTGAACGACCGCAAGAAGCTGTCGAGCGATTTCAACGAGGCCACCGACGCCTTCATCGATGCGGTGCTCGGGGCGCTTCAGGCCGGCGAGATCCCGCTCGACCTCGCGCGGGCCTACCTCGCCCATCCCGTCGCCATGATGCATGCGGACGGCGCGCAGGCCGTCGCCAATTACTTCGAGCGGATCCTGTCGCAGAGGCCCAGGATCGACTGGACACCCGGCGGCTGAGGGCGCGGATCACCCCCTCCCCCACGGGATCGGCCCCGGCTTCCCGGCCGGGACCGATCGAGGTCGGGCGTTGTCCCGCCGCTCTCAGAAGACGTGGATCGAGACACCGGCGAGGAAGGTTTTCTCCTCGGAACCCGGCACCGTGGCGCTGCTGTTGCCGAACTTGTTCAGCCAATATTGAAAGCCGACGAAGGCATCGAGCTTGCCGGGCTGGTTCCAGACGAGCTTGCCCACATCGAGCACGAGGTTGGTGCGCGACAGGAACTCGATCTCGGTCTTGGCGCCGAAGCCGTCCTTGCCCTTGGGCAGATTGACGTTGTTGAAGCCGGCGAGGCTGAGCGGCAGGCCGGTGAAGGGCAGCGGGAAGTTGTAGACCAGTTCGAAATGCGGGACCGCGTCGAACTCGACGCTGCGGAAGGGTTCGGTCACGAAGCCGTTGCGGTTCCATTCCTTCTGGACATAGACGCCCAGGTTCATGAAGCCGGCCGGCACGTCGAAGGAGAAGACCGCGCCGGCGAGCAGCTTGCGCGTCTCGGGGCCGAACTGGGTGTTCTTGGTGCTGGCGTCGAAGCCGTAGCCGAGCGAGACGTTCTTCACCAAGCCGGCAATGCTGAAGACGTTGGTTTTGAAGATCTCGTTGCCGCCGAGCGTGCCGCGATACAGGCCGTAGGCTTCGGTCGCGCCGTAATCGAACAGGCCGAAGCGCGGGGCGCCGGTTCCGGCCGGATCCTGCGAGCCGGATTGCAGGATGTCGAGGGAGAAGAAGTTGGTGCCGTAGGCCCAGGCGTCGGCATGCGAGATGTTGAGCACGTTCTTCGGGATCGAGCGACCGGCGAGGGAGGTGCCGGCCCGGCCACCGGTCACGCCCGGCTCACGCGCATCCGCCAGATAAAAATAGCTCACCTGCGTGTCTGAGAAGAGGAAGAAGGACGGCGCTGCCGCCGGCACAGGCGGTGCATCCTTCTTAGGCAGGTCGGCGGCGGCGGCGGCACAGGCGAAAGTCGCACCGGCCGCGAACGAGACGAACCGAGACAGCGATAAACGAGACATGACCTTGGAGCCCCCTTTTCTCCCGAAGATTGATCTTCGGTTTATATAAAATATCCTTTGATAATCACAGCCGTTATATTATGCAGTCCGCTCAAGAGAAAAGCGATTGATGACAAAATAAAATGCACCCGCTTCAGAGGGCTGTGTGGTGCCGCCTTCCGATACTACCTGAACGCGAGACGAATCCAGCACTAAGTTGCCGATCGTCATGCCGTCACCCGGGAAAAGCCGCCCCCGATGTCACGTAACCTTTGTTTCGGACAGGCAGGAGGCGGATGAGATGGGATCCGCTTGATCGAAGCGATCCCGTATCGGCAAGCCCGCTCGGCCAGCCCGAGCGATGTCCCAATCCGCCATGCCGAAGGGATATCGGGGGGCGGATCATACCGAAGCCGGGTGATTCCTCAGGATGGCGGGCTGGGGTTCAACGCGAGAACGGTTCGCTCGAACGCCGTCTGGGCCTGCCGATACGGGCCGCGCCTCGACCAGGCGGATGTCGCATCGCTTCGGGGATGCGCCTCCGCGAGCTTTTCACGTGGCGCCATCCCGCGAAGCGGAGGGCTCCGGCCGCATGGTGAGCGCGGCGGCGTTCCCCAGGATCGGCGCCGTGGAGGGTCGTGCGCGGGACAGGCCCCCGACCGCAACGTCGGATCAGTGCCTCCGTTGCGGCCGGCGTCATCCCCCGGCCCGGCACGATGCCGAGGACGACCCGGCCGGGGAAGAGCGCCCCGAACGTTCCGAAGGCATGGGCAGTGATGGGCGGCGATGGAAGGAGGGTAAGCGGCAGGTCGGCATGAGCCGCTCGTGCCACGACGACGCAGCCGGCCCGCGCCCCGAGCGCCCCATTCATACCCAATCCGGGCGATCCCTTCGGGATGGCGGATTGGGGCTTCGCTCAGGCGCCGCGCGGACTTATAGCGCCGCGCGGGCCTGCCGATACGGGAACCGCTCCGATCAAGCGGATGCCGTAGTCGCCGATGAAGACGGAATCGAAGCCGGAGGCCTCCGCTTCAACCGAGAAATCGAGCATCGGGCGCGGCCCGAACCGATCCGCGGAGGCCTTGCATCCGAGCGTCAGCAGGCAGCCTCCTCGCGGATGATCATCTGGCCCGTGGGGTCCATGGCGCAGATCTGTCCCGGCAGGACCAGGGTGGTGGTGGTCGCCTCCTCGACGAGGGCCGGACCCAAGACGGTCTGGCCGGGGCGTAGGCCCTCGCGGCGATAGACCGGGCTGTCGGCCCAGCCCTGACCATCGAGATACAGGGGCCGGTGCCGGTCCGGCACCGGCGGCGCGCTGCTGCGATCGGTGCTGCGCGGCACGGGCACGGTCTCGACCGGCGCCTCGACCTGCAGGTGGATCGTGGTCAGCTCGGCGGCGACGCCGGGCAGGTCGAAGGTGAAGGCCTTCCGATGGGCGGCGTGGAACCGCTCCAGCACCTCCGCCGGCGAGGAATCGGGCGGGCAGTCGAAGGCGACGCTATGCTCCTGGTTGCGGTAGCGGCCCTCGACGAGGGGGGTCAGCACCAGCGTCTCCGCGTCGTCGACACCGAAATAGGCCGCCGCCTCCTTCGCCAGCTCGGCGAACAGGGCCGGCAGCCGCTCGGCCAGCCCGTCGTCGATGCCCGCGAGGATCATGCGGCGCAGGTCGATCCGCGGGCGCGCCGCGAGCATCCCCCAGGCCGAGAAGATGCCGGGCTGAGTCGGGATGATGCAGGCGCGCACGCTCATCTCCCGGGCGAGCTTGGCGGCGAGCAGCGGCCCGGCGCCCCCGGAGACGAGGAGGGCGAAGTCCCGCGGGTCGTGGCCGCGCTGGATGCTGATCAGCTTCAGGGCGCTGATCATGGTCTCCTCGGCCACCTCGATCAGGGCGGAGGCCGCTTCCTCCACGCTCATGCCGAGGGGGTCGGCGATGGTGGCCACGGCCCGGCGCGCCGCCTCCCGGTCGAGGGCGATGCGGCCCTCGCCGAAGGTGGCCGGATCGATCACGCCGGTGACGAGCTTGGCGTCGGTCACGGTCGGCCGGGTGCCGCCGAGGCCATAGCAGGCGGGGCCGGGATTCGAGCCGGCGCTGTGCGGGCCGACGCGCAGGCGGTTGCCCGCGTCGAGCCAGGCGATGGAGCCGCCGCCGGCACCGACCTCGACGATGTCCACCACCGGCACCTGTACGGTGTAGCCGGGGGAGGTGCGGGTCTTCTCGAGCTTGTAGTCGGGAGCGAGGCTCGGCTGCCCGCCGCGGATCACCGAGCATTTCGCCGTGGTGCCGCCGACATCGAGATAGATCAGGTCGGGCTCGTCCAGCACCTGCGCGATGCGCGCCGCGCCGGCCACGCCCCCGGCCGGGCCGGATTCGATCAGGGTGAGGGGCGCCCGCGCCGCCTGGTCGAAGCGGGCGATGCCGCCGTTCGACTGCATGGCGTAATAGGGGCCCGCGAGACGGCCCCCGGCCAGCGAGCGTTCGAGATTGGCGAAGTAGCGCTGCACGATCGGCTGGACGTAGGCGTTGAGCGCCACGGTGTTGGAGCGCTCGTATTCGCGCCATTGCCGCGAGATCTCGTGGCTGGCGCAGACCGTCACGTTCGGCAGGCATGCGCGCAGGATCTGCGCACAGCGCTCCTCGTGGGCCGGATTGGCGTAGCTGTGCAGGAGCACGATGCCGATCGTCTCGACGCCCTGCGCCCTGCAGGCCTCGGCGCAGGCGCGCACGTCGTCCTCGTTCAGGGGCTCCACCACCGCGCCGGCCGCGTTCAGGCGCTCGCTGACCTCGAAGCGGAGATGGCGCGGCACGAAGGCGTCGGGCGTCTTCGCACGCAGATTGTAGAGATCGGGGCGCGTACCCCGGCCGATGGCGAGCACGTCGCGGAAGCCGCGGGTGGTCAGCAAAGCCGTGCGCACGCCCTTACGCTCGGTGATGGCGTTGATGACCGTGGTGCCGCCATGGACGAAGAAGCGCACCTCGGTAGGGTCGAGGCCCTGGCTCTCCCCCGCTCGGGCGATGGCGTCCATCACGCCGCGGGACTGGTCGTCGGTGGTGGTGAGCACCTTGGCGGTGTAGAGCCGGCCCTCGCGCTCGTCATAGCCGATCAGATCGGTGAAGGTGCCGCCGACATCGGTTGCGAGACGGATCATGCGTGCAAGGCCTCCGGGGCCGCATCCGAGGGGCCGGTCCGGCCGTAGAGGCGCAGGGCCTCGTCAGGGGTGAGGAAGCCGTCGGCGATGTCCGCGGCGATGGCGGCGCCGTCCCGCTCGGCGGAGGGCCCCCAGCCGCCGCCGCCGCCGGTCCGGATGCGCACCACGTCGGCGCGGTTCAGGGCCCGGGGCGGCGAGCGGGTCAGCGCGGTGCGGCCCCCTTCGGGCGAGAGCAGGTCGAGCCCGTTGCAGCTTCCGTCCGCGCCGCCTTCCATGCCCCAGGGGGCGGTGCGGGTGCGCCCGATGCCGCAATGGACCTGCGCCGTGTCGCTCAGGATCTCGTAGTCGCGCACCAGCCCGAACCCGCCGCGGAAGCGGCCGGCGCCGGTGCCTCCGGCGGTGTTGTAGGCATATTGGCGGACGAGGAGCGGGAACTTGGTCTCGATGACCTCGACCGAGTAATTGTAGGTGTCGCCGTCGGTGAGCGCGATCAGGCCGCTGGCGCCGTCCCGGTCGCGGCAGGCGCCCCAGCCGCCGTGATGCGGCTCGATATGCACGAAGGGCCGGCCGTCGCCGCCCTCGCCCGCGATGTAGGTGACGCAGAGGCTGGTGTAGGAACCCGCCGACATCCGCTCGGGCACGAGGCCGGCCACCGCCTTCCAGAGCAGTTCGGAGGCGTGGACCGAGCCCTCGTAGTACCAGCCGGTGGGCGAGGGCTTCTCCGCCGTGAACAGGGTGCCGGCCTCGGCCACGACGGTGAGGGGCCGGAACCAGCCCTCGTTCGAGGGCTCGTGCGGGGCGACCAGCGCCTTGAACACGGTCTTGACTGCGGATTCGAGGGCGCCGCGGGAGCAGTTGATCGGCCCGGGCCGGGCAGCGGGGCAGCCGGTGTAATCGACGGTCATCGTGTCGCCGCGGATCGTCACGGCGACCTGCGTGGCGATGGCCGCGTCCGTGGCGCCGTCACCGTCGATGACGTCCGTGGCGCGGTAGGTGCCGTCCGGCAGGGCGGCGATGGCGGCGCGGGCGCGGGCCTCGCTGTCGTCGAGCAGCCGGTCGATCGAGGCCTGCGTCACGGGCAGGCCGTAGCGTCCCACGATCTCGAGCATCCGCTTCTCGGCCACGCGCAAGGTCGCGACCTGAGCGTTGAGGTCGCCCAGCGCGAGATCGGGCATGCGCACGTTCTCGGTGATGATGCGGACGATCTCCGGGATCAGGACGTCGCCCCGGGCGATGCGGATGCCGGGCAGGCGCAGCCCCTCCTGGAACACGGAACCGGCGTCCGGCGGCAGGCTGCCCGGAACCGCGCCGCCGACATCGAGCCAATGGGCGACGTTGACCGCGAAGGCGATCACCCGGCCGTCGAAGAAGATCGGCCGGACCAGGGCGAAGTCGCAGGCATGGGTGCCGCCGCTGAACGGATCGTTGGTCACCAGCATGTCTCCGGGCGCCAGGTCGTCGCCGAACCGACGCATCAGCGCGCGGACCTGGGTCGAGAAGGTGCCGGTGAACAGGGTGATGCCGTTGGCCTGGGCGACGAGCGCGCCGTCGGCGCGGCAGAGGCCGCAGGCGAAATCCAGCACCTCGTAGATGACCGGGCTCATGCTGGTGCGGGCCATCACGATGGCCATCTCATCGACGGCCGACAGCAGCTTGCCCTGAATGATCTCGTGGGTCACGGCGGTCAGCTCCGCCGTTCCCTCGAAGGCCGGAGGGGGTGTCGACATCCCTGCTTCCTCGTCTCGTGAATGGTGTCGGCTCAGGCGCGCCGGGGGCTGTCCTCGGCGAAGAGGGCGGCCGTCCCGGCGCTGTCGATTCCCGCGAGGCTAGAGCGCCCTTCCCGCCGCCGCCAATGCCGATGGAAGGGTCGCTCATCGAGCGGCAGCATCATTCAGGACCGGCGGCGAGGGGAAGCGCGGGGTCGGCGTCGGGCCCTTCGAAGGGCCTGGGGATCTCCCCGCTCGCCCATGTCTCCGAGGCATCCCCGATGGCGAGGATGTCCCGGAAGGTCACACAAGCATTCCGGACCCGCCGACCTTTGATGCGATACGGGCCTCCGCTTGATCGGAGCGGGTTCCCTCTCGGCAAGCCCGCGCGGCGTTCGAGCGAAGCCCCAATCCGCCATCCCGAAGGGATCAGCCGGATTGGGTCTGAGGTTGTGCTTCCTGCTGAACGCCCCCTCCTCAAATCCTGCGGAGCGTGGGCGGGGCGGCACAGTCCGACCCGGCATTGTTCTTGCTGGCATCGCGGCGGTCCGAGAAGAGGGATTGCCGCCCGTGGTCATCGAAATCCGCCACGTCAGGGCGTTCCTGGCCGTCGCGTCCGAACTGCATTTCGGCCGGGCCGCGAATCAGCTCAACATCGCCCAGCCGGCGCTCAGCCGGACGATCCAGAACCTCGAAGCGCTCCTCGGGGTCCAGCTTCTCGAACGCAGCACCCGCAGCGTGCAGCTGACGCCGGCCGGACAGCTCTTCCGCGACCAGTTCGGCAAGCTGATGCGGCAGATGCAGGATGCCGTGCAGGCGACCCAGCGCATGGGCCGGGGCGAAACCGGCCTCCTCTCGGTCGCCTACGCCGATGCCGCCCTGTGCGGGCCGATGCCGGAGCTCATCCGCCGCTTCCGCCGGGAGAACCCGAGCGCCAAGCTGGAGCTCGTCCAGGGCAGCCCGGAGACGGTGCTGCAGCTGCTCGCCGACCGCCGGATCGATTGCGGCTTCGTGCCGGGCCCGGTCCGCGATGTGCGGCTCGATGCCCGCTGCCTCCATTCCGACCCGCCGGTCGTGGTCATGCCGGTCTCGCACCGCCTGTCCCTGAAGACGAAGGTCACTCTGCCGGACCTCGCCCGCGAGCGCTTCGTGACCTGCGGCGGCAGCGCCTGGGAGAGCCTTCGACGCCTCTGCCTGAAGGCCGGCTTCCTGCCCAACCTCCACCAGGAGGTTCCGCACCTGGATGCGCTGCTCGCCTTCGTGGCGGCGGAGGCGGGCATCGGCGTCTGCCCGGCCGGCGTGTCCACGAGCGCGCGCAGCGGTGTCGTGCTGCGGCCCCTCGTGGACACGCCGCTCAGCTTCGATCTTCACTGTGCCTGGCATCGGGAGAACACATCCCGGATCGTGACCGATTTCGCCGCCCTGGTGGCGCGCTTCGCGGCCGGCTCCGGCTCCGAGCCCGTGGCGCTCCGCAGCCTGCGCGCGGGCGCGGCCTCATGAGGACGCTTCCGCCGGCAGGATGTGGAGGAGCCCGGCCTCGTCGATGAACAGGCGCTGGCCGGGTAGGACCAGGGTGGTGGTCGAGGCTTCCTCGACGAGGGCCGGCCCCGCGCATTCGAGGGCAACCGGGAGCCTGTCGCGGTTGAAGACCCGGACCTTCTGCGAGCCGTGGCCCGGAATCTCGACCCAACGCTCCCCCTGCAGCGCCGCCTCCAGGGACTGGAGACCGAGGCGGGGATGGGCCAGGGGCGGGCGCGCCGCCTCGACGGAGGCCGAGAGCCGGTAGGCCACGAACTCGACCGGATGGCCCTCCAGCTCGAAGGTGAAGGCGCGCTCGTGGGCCTCGGCGAAGCGGCGGGCGAGATCCCCGGGCCGGTCCTCGGGTGAATCGAGCCGCAGGGTCAGACAATGCTGCTGGCCGACATAGCGCAAATCGATCCGGTATTCGAACGACACCTCCGCGGCGGCGATCTCCGGTAGCCCGGCGAAGGCCTCCCGCGCCTCCGCCTCGAGACCCGCGAACAGGCCGGGCAGGAAGGCGGCCTCCACCGCCTCGACCGCCCGGGGCAGGGTGCGCACGAAATCCCGCCGCGGCTGGGTGACCAGCATGCCGAAGGCGGAGGCGTAGCCCGGATGGCGTGGAACGATGATCTCGCGCACCCCGAGTTCCTGGCCGAGCCGGGCGGCGTGGAGCGGCCCGCAGCCGCCCGCGACCAGAAGCACGAAGTCGCGCGGATCGTGGCCGCGCTGGACCGAGACGAGCTTCAGGGCGTTGATGATCGCCGCCTCGCCGACCCGCAGCATGGCGCCGGCCACCGCCTCGGCATCGAGGCCGAGCGGCCGGCCGAGTTCCTCCAGCGCCGTCCGGGCGAGGCCGGCATCGAGGGGCAGGCGCCCGTCGGCGAAATAGTCGGGACGGATCCGGCTTGCGACGAGGTTGGCATCGGTGAGGGTCGGCTCGCCGCCGCCGCGGCCATAGCAGGCCGGTCCCGGATCCGCCCCGGCGCTGCGCGGTCCGACCCGGAGGCATCCGCCCTGGTCGATCCAGCCGACCGAGCCGCCGCCGACGGGGATCTCGACGACGTCGACGACCGGGACCTTGACCGGATAGCCCGGACAGTCGCGGGTGCGGCCGATCCAGTACTGCTCGGTGATGCGCGGTCGACAGGCATCGATGAGCGAGCATTTGGCGGTGGTGCCGCCGATATCGAGATAGAGGATCCTGTCCTCGCCGCAGGCCTCACCGAGATAGGCCGCCCCGTTGATCCCGGCGGACGGCCCCGCCTCCAGCAGGCTGACCGGATGACGGATCGCATCGGCGAAGCGCGCGATGCCGCCGTTCGACTGGAGCGCGAAGAAGGGGCAGCGGAAGCCGCGCTCCTTGAGCGCCCGCTCGACGCCCTCCAGCTGCCGCCGCACCACGGGCTGCAGATAGGCATTGAACACGGCGGTGCTCGCGCGCTCGTATTCACCCCATTCCCGGCAGATCTCGTGGGAGGCGGTGACCGCGAGGCCGGGGCAGAGATCGCGCAGGCGGGCGGCGGCCCGGGCCTCGTGATGCGGCGCGGCATAGCTGTGCAGGAACTGGATCGCGATCGCCTCGACCCCTTCCGCGCGGCAGCGCCGGGCGACCTCGTCGACATCGTCGAGGTTGAGCGGCGTCACCGTCGCGCCGCGGGGGTCGAGGCGCTCGCGCACCTCGAAGCACAGGGCGCGGGGTACGAAGGGCGGGGGCTTGCGGTAGCGGAAATTGTAGAGGTCGGGCCGGTTGCCGCGATCGGTCTCCAGCACGTCGCGGAAACCGGCCGTGGTGACGAGGGCGGTCCGCGCGCCGGTACGTTCCAGGATGGCGTTGATCGCCACCGTGCTGCCGAAGGCGAAGTAGCTGACCTGCTCCGGGCTGACCGCGAGCCGGTCGAGAACCTCGACGAGGCTCGCCACGAAGTCGCCGGCGCGGGTGAGCGCCTTGGCGGTGCGGAGCGTCCCGCTCGCCTCGTCGAGATAGACGGCATCCGTGAAGGTGCCGCCCATGTCGACCGTCAGCGGTCCCATCGGCCGACTCCCCGTTTGCGCAGGACGGCGGTCGCCTCCGCGTCGATGGCGCCGGGGCGGCCGTCCCGTCCCGGAATCAGGGCGACGCCGTAGACGTCGCGCGCCGTGTCGAGATCGACATAGCCGTTGCGCACGTCCTCCAGCACGGCGGCGGGGCTGCGGCCGAGCGGGTCGCCATAGCCGCCGCCGCTGCCGGTCACGACCCGCACCCGGTCCCCGGCCCTCAGGCGGCGGAACGGGATGCGGGCGCCGCGCTCGACGGTGCCGCCGCTCTCGACCTCGACATGGTTGAGGCCGCCGGGCTCCCCACCCTCCAGGCCCCAGGGCTCCGTGCGGGAACGGCCGAAGCTGCTGTAGAAGAAGATCCCGTCGGCCAGGATCTCGTATTCGCGCAGGATGCCGAGGCCGCCGCGGTGGCGGCCGGCCCCCGCCGCGCCGCCGGGCGCGAGACCGTAGCGGGTGATCCGGATCGGATGCTCGGCCTCGAACAGCTCGACGGAATGGCTGAAGGTGTCGCCATCCGCCGGGGCGATCAGGGCGCTGGCCCCATCCGCGCCCGACAGGCCGCCCCAGCCCCCGACATGCGGCTCGACCAGCACGAAATCCGAGGCGCCGTCCGCCTTGCGGCCGCCGAGATAGGTGACGCAGAGGCTGGTATAGTTGCCCGCGCTCACGCGCTCCGGCATGCCCTGCGCCAGCGCCTTCCAGACGAGGTCGATCGCCTGGGCCGCCGTCTCGTAGCACCAGCCGGTCGGGGCCGCATCGGTGGCGGTGAACACCGTCCCCTCGGGGGCGATCACGGTGAGCGGGCGAAACCAGCCGTCATTGGCCGGCGTCTCCGGCCGCACCACGGCGAGCAGCGCCGTCTTGGCCGCGGCCTCCAGCACGGCGCGGGTGCAGTTGATCGGCGCGGCCCGCTGGGGGGCGGAGCCGGTGAAGTCGGCACGGACGGCGTCGCCCGAGATCGTGACCCTCACCTGGATCGGCAGGCGCTCGTCGTCGTTGCCGTCGCCGTCGATCCAGTCCCGGGCCGAATAGGTGCCGTTGGGCAGAAGCCGGATCGCCGCCCGGCTCAGGGCCTCGCCGAGATCGAGGGCGCGGGCGAAGCTCGCCTTCAGCCGGTCGGCTCCGTAGCTCTCGCAGAGTTCGCGCAGGCGTAGATCCCCGAGCCGCACCACGGCGAGCTGGGCCGAGAGATCGGCCACCGTCATCTCGGGCAGGCGGACATTGCCCGCGATCATCTCGATCAGGTCGTCCTGGCGGATGCCCTCCCGCACGATCCGCAGCGCCGGAATGCGCAGGCCCTCCTGGAAGATGTCGGAGGCGTCCGGCGACAGGCTGCCGGCGACCTTGCCGCCGAGCTCGTTGCAATGCGCCGTCACCGTGACGAAGCAGACGAGCTCGCCCTCGAAGAACAGCGGCTTCACCAGGGTGATGTCGGCGATGTGGGTGCCGCCGCCATAGGGATCGTTGCTGATGAACACGTCGCCGGAGCGGATCGCACCGGCGAATTTCCGCCGGATCGCCGCGAGCTGACACGAGATCGTGCCGGTCAGGATGGTGATGCCGTTGGTCTGGGCGATCAGCCGTCCCTCGGCGTCGCAGACCGAGCAAGCGAAATCGAGCACCTCGTTGATGACGGGACTGAGGCTGGTGCGCACCAGGACGGTGGCCATCTCGTCGATCACCGCGTTGAGCCGGCCGCCCAGGATGTCGGTGTCGATCTGCCGGATCACGTCGGTTGGGGCCGGTGCGCCGCGCCGGCCTGGAGCGCTGCCCCGGCCGCGGGAGGCATCCCCCGTCAGGACGCGCAGATGAGGGCGTTCGCCGCGGTGATCCGCACTCATGACGGATGCCATTTCTCCCAACCTGGGGCGGTGACCGGTCGATCTGTCCGCCAGACGATCCGATCTACGGACGGGACGGAGGCTGCGTCCAATGCCGTTTGGGTCATGATCCGGCAGGATCGGCACCGATCGCGGTCGGTCTTCCTCAGGACCGCCTTCCAGGCGGCTCCGGCCCCTGGACCTTCGGCGGCCCCTTCTCGACGCGGATCCTCGCGTCGCGGGCCTCATGGGAAGGGCATGTCCGAGCGGATCGCCGATGTACGGATCGTCACCGACGCGCTGGCCCGCGTCGGCCCAGATCCGGCGCAGGCGCGGCGCAAGATCGGTCTCTGACCGTGCCCAGATGCTTGTCGCTCTGCCGCCATCGGCCGTGGCGGTCCCTCACGGCGAGATCCGGGGCAGCACCGTGTGCCCGAAGGCGTCGATGAAGGCCTCCTGGCGGGTGCCGACCTGATGGACGATGATCTCGGCCAATCCCATCTCCGCCAGCTCGGCGAGCCAGGCGGCGTGCCGGCCGAGATCGTGCGAGATGCGCACGCAGCCGTGCATGTCCTCGGGCCGGACGAAGCGGGTCGCGGTCTCGAAATCCTCCGGCCGCGACAGCTCCCAGTTCACCTCGCCCTCGATGGCATTGCTCGACCATTGCGCGTGGGCCTCCGCCAGGGCCCGCGCGGGGTCGGGATCCCAGCAGACCTTCGTCTGCAGGAAGACCGGCTTTCCGGCGCCGCCGCCTTCGCGAAAGGCGTCCAGGACCGGGCGCAGTTTTTCAGGCTCGATCCCGACGGTGACGAGGCCGTCCGCCCAGGCGCCGACGGCACGGGCGGTGGCGGCGGTGGCCGCTGCGCCGATCAGGAGCGGCGCCCGCTCCGGCCGTGAGTAGAGCCGGGCCTCCACCACCGTGACCCGGCCGCGATGGGTCACGGTCTCGCCCGCCAGCAGCGCGCGGATGATCGCGGCGCATTCGGCGAGCCGCGCGTTGCGCTCCGCCTTCTCGGGCCAGGGCAGGCCGGTGATGTCCTCGTTGAGGCGCTGGCCGCTGCCGAGGGCGAGCCACAGACGCTCGGGGAACATCTCGGACAAGGTTGCCGCCGCTTGCGCCAACACCGCCGGATGGTGCCGGTAGCCCGGGGCGGTGATGATGCCGAAGGGCAGCCGCGTCACCGCCAGTGCCGCGCCGAGCCAGGACCAGGCATGGCCCGAATGACCCTGGGCGCGGCTCCAGGGTTTGAAATGCTCCGACGACATGGCGCAGGCGAACCCCGCGGCCTCCGCCGCCCGCACGTGGCGCAGGAGGGCGGAGGGGGCGTGCTGCTCGTGGGAGGCGTGATAGCCGATCCGGGTCATGCGCTCCTCCTCACTGCGCGCCGACGATGCTGGGCGCCCGGCGCGCTTCCGTCTCCCGCAACGAGCGGTCGGCGTAGGTGCCCTGCACCGCCGCGCGGCCGCCATGCTCGAACAGGTCGAGCACCAGCGCGGAGTGGATGAAGCCGAGATGGCTGAAGGCCTGCGGGAAATTGCCGAGGAAGGTGCCGTCCTCCGCCGCCTCCTCGGCATAGAGGCCGACATCGTTCTGCATCGCGCGCAGGGCCTGGAAGCGGGTCCGCGCCTCCTCCCCGCGCCCGAGCCAGAGCAGGGCATCCACGAGCCAGAAGGCGCAGAGCAGGAAGGTGCCCTCGTGGCCGGGCAGCCCGTCGTCGTTCTTGTAGCGGTAGACGAGATGGCCGTGGCCGAGCCGCTCGATCACCCCATCGACGGTGCGGGCGAAGGCCGCCTCGTCCACGGGAAAGCCCACCATCGGCGCGATCAGCAGGGCGGCGTCGACCTCGTCCCCGCCGAGATATTGCGGGTAGTAGCCGTCGCGGTGGAGGCCCTCGCCGTTGACGCAGGCGACGATCCGGTCGCGCTCGCGGCACCATTCCTCCCGCTCGCCGAACAGGCGGATCGCCCGGTCGAGGGCGACCCAGTTCATGATCGCCGCGTGCAGGTAGCGCTGCTCGGGCTTGCGCGGCTCCCACAGGCCCGCATCGGGCTCGTGCCAATGGGCCGCCGAGATGTCGGCGAGGCGCGCGCCGTGGGTCCGCATCGCCTCCGGGATCGTGCCGCCCAGGCGCTGGTAGAGGTAGAGAAGATCGAGCACCTGCCCATAGGCATCGGCCTGATGCTGCTCGGCGGCCTCGTTGCCGTGGCGCACCGGCGCGCTGCCGCGCCAGCCCTCGAAATGCCCGACCCGGATCTCCCTGAGATCGGCTTCGCCGGAGATGCTGTAGAGAGGCTTGAGCCGGCTTTCCTCCCGCTCGCACAATTCGGTCACGAAACCGAAGAAGGCCTCCGCCTCTCGGGTCATGCCGAACTTCTTCAGCACGTAGAAGGACAGGCAGGCGTCACGGATCCAGCAGAAGCGGTAATCCCAGTTGCGGACGCCGCCGACCTCCTCCGGCAGGGAGGTCGTGGGCGCGGCGACCATCGCGCCCGTCGGCTCGTAGGTCAGCCCCTTCAGGACCAGGGCCGAGCGCATCAATTCGTCCGCGAGCGGCCCGACATAGGCGGCGCCCTCGGTCCACAGGGTCCAGGCGCGACGGGTGGCCTCCATCAGCGCCCTGGCATCGGGGCAGGTGCGGGGAAGCGCCCCGCAATAGAGGGCGAAGCTCCGGTCCTGCCCGCCCTCCACGGTGAACCGCGCCACGGCGACATCGCCTTCGGGGGCGAACGTCACGTCGGAGACGAGGCCGGGGCAGCCGGCGGCGGTGACGCGGCCGCCCTCGACCTCCAGCGGCGCGAAACCCTCGGCGAATCCGGCGAGCGGACGATAGGCCGCCCTCATCGGCACGCGGCCGGACACACCGGTGACGCGGCGCACCAGCCGGGGACGGCCGTCTCCCCCTTCCGGCCCGACCATGAAGTCGTGCAGGGTGACGAAGCCCGTCGCCGTGGTGAAGGTGGTCTCCAAGACGTTGCTGCGACTGAGATAGTGCCGCGCGGTCTCGAAGCGCTCCGTCGGCCGGATCGTGAAATGGCCGCCCCGCGCGCGGTCGAGCAGGCGCGAGAAGGCGGGGTCCGCGTCGAAGCGCTCCAGGCAGGCCCAATCGATGCCCCCGTCCCGGGCGACCAGGGCGCTGCCCTCGCAATTGCTCAGCAGGGCATAGGCCTCGATCGGCTGGTACGGGCGATCTTCGAAGTCGGACATGGTCGTTCCTGGGGCGCCGCGAGCCGGCCGCCCTGCTTGAGGTGGAGAGAGAAGCGGGGCCGGGCTCAGGCGGCGAGGCGGAAGGCCGGTTCCAGCAGGCCGCGAATGCCGAGATCGATCAGGAGGGTGCGGCCATGCTCCGGGTCTTCCCGGCGCTCGGCCTCGTCCATGCCCTCGTAGGCGGTGGTGACCAGCAGGCGGTCGAGGGCGCGGCCGGCGAAGGTCGGGCAGGTCGGCTGGCGGGCGGGAACCGGGACGGTGCGCACCCGCTCGCCCTCGGGGCTGTAGGCATCGAGGCAGCCCGCGCCGAAGCGGGCGGTCCAGATCAGCCCCTCGGCATCGACGGCCGCTCCGTCGATGCCACCCTTGCCGGCGCTGTGGTCGTAATGGGTCTCGGGCTCGGCGACGGGCTGCCCCGTGGCCGGATCGAGGGCGACGCGCCGCAGCACGCCCTCGTCGGTATCGACGAAGTAGCCGGTGGCGCCGTCCGGCGAGAAGGCGATGCCGTTCGGGATGGTGAGGCCGCCGTAGAGCCGCGTGATCCGGGTGCCGGCGACATGGTAGATCGTCCCACGCCCCGGCTCGGCATGCCGGCCCATGGTGCTGATCCACAGGGCACCGGACGGATGGACCCGGCCGTCATTGGAGCGCGTGCCCGCCTCCTCCGCCTCCAGGGGACACTGGAGGCTCAAGGCCCCGTCGCGGATCGACCGGATGTAGAGCCCGTCCTCCGCCGCGAGCAGCTGCCGCTCCGGGTCGATGGCGGCGACATGGCTCGCCAGGAACGGCAGCGTGTGAGTCCGGGTCACGCCGTCGCGCAGCGAGAACGCGAACAGGCGTGCCTCCAAAATATCGACCCACCAGGCCGTGTCGGTCGCCGGATCGTAGCTCGGACCCTCGCCGAGATGGCAGCGGGTCTCGCCGAGGACACGGATCGCGGGGGCTTCAATCAATGCAGGGCCTCTTCATCGGGGAATGACCGTTGACGCTCCTCCAAGACAGAAGTTCCCGGATCCTTTTCCAGTCTATCTCGGCAAAGATCGAGCTTTTCGATACGTTCGAGACAGCGATTTCATCCCCGCCGCGTCGCCGGGACGACTCTCGGCGAGAGGGACGCAATGGGGACGCAAGGCCGGCTCCTGTGAACGATGCCGCCAAAACTGGGGATCGTGACGCCGCAGGGGCGACCTTGGGAGGAACCCGGTGCCCACCGCCCGGCGTTCCCGATGGCCGGCCTCGAGAGCCGGCCAAGAGAGTCGCCACCGACGGAACAGCGATGGCAAAGCCACGGATTGCGAAGCGCCATGACGATCAGGCCCCTCTCCCGGACACCGAACAGGACACGGCCGTCGCGCCGCTGATCCCGACCGGGGCTCTCGCGGTCGCGCTGCTCGGCTTCACGCAGGCGGCACGGCCGCTGTTCCACGTGGCGCGCGACGGACGGCGCCTCGACGAGATCGCCGCCGTGATCCGGGCCCTCGCACCGGAGCGGACGGTGGCCGTCTATCCCGAATGGGACTGCCTGCCCTTCGACCGCGCCTCGCCCTCGCGCGGCACCATGGGCGCCCGCACCGGCGTGCTGCGCTGGCTCACCGACCAAGCGGCGCAGCCGGATCTCGTGCTCACCACCGCCCCCGCCCTGTTGCAGCGGGTGCCGCCACCGTCCATCTGGGCCTCGGCCCATGTCGAGCTGACGGTGGGCGATCCGCTCGACCCGGACGAACTGGCGGCCCGGTTGCGGCGTCTCGGCTATATCCTCGACGACCGGGTCGACGAGCCGGGCGAGGTCGCGATCCGGGGCCGGACCATCGACGTGTTCCCGGCCGCAGCCCCCCTCCCCTGTCGGGTCGAGCATGACGGCGCCCGCATCACCGCGATCCGCTCCTACGATCCGGTGTCGCAGCGTTCGCGGGTCGAAACCGAGACCCTGGTGATCGATCCCGCCACCGAGATCATCCTGGATCCGGATTCGGACACGCGCCTCGAACCCTTCACCGGCCAGGAGCACCGGCTGGCCCGGTTCTACCCGGCCCTCGTGACCGTGCTCGACTACGTTCCCGAGGCGCGCCTCGTGGTCGAGGCCGGGGCGGAGGAGCGCGCCGCCGCGTTCTTCGAGCAGATCGCCGAGGGCCGCGAGGGCAGCGGGACGGGGCCGCACACCGCCGCCGGATCGACGGACCTCTATCTCTCCCCGGACGAGTGGACGGCGCTTCTGCAGGCGCATAGCCTCGCCACGGCGACCCGGGCGGAAGCGGACCGCGTCGCGCTCTCACCCTTCATCCGCGAGCGCCGGCCGGAGGCGGCCTTCGCCAAGACCCTGCGCGCGCGGCTGAAGGCCGGCGACCGCATCGTGCTGGCCGGGCCGAAGGCGCCCCTGCGCCGGCTGGTGCGGGCGGCGGCCGCGGCCGAGGAGCGGACGGTACGCCTGATCGATGCCTGGGCCGAGGTCGCGGCGGCGGAGCCCGGCGCGATGCTGGCGATCGAGGCGCCGGTCGAGGCCGGCTTCCACGTCCCGGATGCCGGCGCCACGGTGATCGCCGCCGCCGACCTGCTCGGGCAGGTGAGCGCGGGCGCGGAGCGGCGGGCCGCCGTGCTGCCGATCGGCGAGGTCGAGCTGCGGGTCGGCGATGTGGCGATCGACCGCGACCACGGTCTGTGCGTGTTCGAGGGACTGGAGGCGATCGGCGGCGAGGAGGGTGAGAAAGCCGGCGGAGCCGCGGGCGAGGATGCCCTGCGCCTGCGCTTCGCAGACGATGCGGTGCTGATGGTGCCGGTGACCCAGGCCGACCGCATCTGGCGCTACGGCTCGGATGCCGAGGCCGTCACCCTCGACCGGCTCGATGGCGGCACCTGGGGCCGGCGCCGGCTGGAGGCGGAAGCGACCCTGGCCAGGGCGGCGCGGACGATGCTGGAGGCCGCCGAGGCCCGCCGGACAGCGCGGGCCCCACGGATCGAGGCCTCCGAGCGCGAGCGGGAGCGCTTCGCCGCCGGCTTCGGATATCCGCTCACCGGGGATCAGGCCCGGGCGGTCGAGGAAACCCTGGCCGATCTCGCCCGCCACGAGCCGATGGACCGGCTGGTCTGCGGCGATGTCGGCTTCGGCAAGACCGAAGTGGCTCTCCGGGCCGCCGCGGCGGCGATCTTCGCCGGCCGTCAGGTCGCCGTGATGGCGCCGACCACGGTGCTGGTGCGCCAGCATGTCGAAACCTTCCGGCGGCGCTTCGCCCGCTTCGGCATCGAGGTGGCGCATCTCTCCCGTCTCGTCTCGCCGGCCGAGGCCAAGCGGGTGAAGCAGGGCCTCGCCGAGGGCACGGTGCGCCTCGTCGTCGGCACCCAGGCGCTTGCCGGGCGCGGCGTGCGCTTCCACGATCTCGGCCTCGCGATCATCGACGAGGAGCAGCGCTTCGGGGCCAAGACCAAGGCGAGCCTGCGCAAGGCGGCGGGCGACGCCCACATCCTGACCTTGAGCGCGACCCCGATCCCGCGCACACTCCAGGCGGCGATGGTCGGGCTTCAGAGCCTCAGCGTGATCGCCACGCCGCCGGCGGTGCGCCAGCCGATCCGCACGGTCATCGCGCCCTTCGAGGGCGAGATCCTGGCGGCGGCGCTCAAGCGCGAGCATCGTCGCGGCGGCCAGAGTTTCGTGGTCTGCCCGCGCATCGAGGACATCGCGCCGATGGCGAAGCGCCTGGGCGAGCTCGTGCCGGGCCTCACCCTCGTGACGGCGCATGGCGAGATGAAGCCCGCCGAGATGGACGACGCCATGGTCCGCTTCGCGGAGGGCGAGGGCGACGTGCTGCTCGCCACCAGCATCATCGAGAGCGGGCTCGACGTGCCCCGGGCCAATACGATGCTGGTCTGGGACGCGGAACGGTTCGGCCTCGCGCAGCTGCACCAGCTGCGCGGCCGGGTCGGACGCGGCCAGCGGCGGGGAGTGGTGTATCTGTTCGGACATCCCCAGAAGCCGCTCAGCCCCTCGACCGAGAAGCGGTTGCGGACGCTGGAGGCCCTCGACCGGCTGGGAGCGGGCTTCGCCATCTCCGCCCGCGATCTCGATCTGCGCGGGGCGGGCGATCTCGTCGGCGATGCCCAGGCCGGCCACGTCAAGCTCGTCGGCCTCGGCCTGTATCAGCACCTGCTGCAGCTCGCCCTGCGGGCGGCGAAGGGTGAGGCCGCCGAGGATTGGAGCCCGGAGGTGCGGATCGGGCTCAGCGGGCGGGTGCCGGCCGATTACATCCCCGAGCCGGAGATCCGCCTGAGCCTGTACACGCGCCTGCTGCGCCTGCGGACGGAAGGCGAGATCGATGCCCTGCGCGACGAGATCGAGGACCGGTTCGGGCCGATGCCGGCTCCGGTCGAGGCCCTGTTCACCCTGGCCGCCCTGCGGATCGGCTGCCTCGCCCTCGGCATCGCCCGCCTCAGCGGCGGCCCGCAGGGGATCGCGGCGGACTTCCATCCGGACAGGACCGCACCCATGATCCCGGTTTCCGACGAGGTCACCATCCGTGACGGCCGCATCGTGCTGCGCCGGGGCAGCGAGGACGCGACCGAGCGCGGGCGGCAGGCCGCCGCGTTCCTGCGCCGGCTCGAGGAGGCGCGCGACCGGCGCGCCTGAGGCGATCAAGCCCTTCCGGTCGGCATGACCGGAAGGGCCGTCTCGCGTTCCGGCTCGGGTCTGAGGCTAGCCCGGGGCGAGGCCGAGGAGGGTTCCGAGAGGAACGACCAGGGTGGCGCCGGCATAGAAGCCGTCCTTGGCCCGGCGCGCGGTGAAGGGGTTCCAGAACGAGTTCGGATTGACCACGTACTGAACCACCGGCTCGACGATCACGCCCGCGCCCAGATCGAAAT
>NZ_NKUI01000139.1 GCF_014845115.1 Methylorubrum zatmanii
CGCAGGCCGCCGCGAAGGGGCCGTGCCGGGCGGTCGAAGCGGAGGGGCAGCCCTACACCGTCTGCACCGTCGACCTCACCCGCGAGCGGGTGCGGCTGTTCTGGCTCGGGCCGGACGGGCTGCCCTATTCCTCGCTGTCGAACCTCGCCGGCCGGCAGGGGCCGCGCCTCAGCTTCGCGATGAATGCCGGCATGTACGACAAGGGGCAGGCCCCGGTCGGACTCTACGTGGAGGAGGGCCGCGAGATGAAGGGCGTCTCGACCGCGAACGGGCCCGGCAACTTCCACCTCAAGCCCAACGGCATCTTCTACGTGAAGGGCGATCGGGCCGGGGTGCTCGACACCGCCCGATACCTACGCGCCAAGCCGAACCCGGATTTCGCCACCCAATCGGGCCCGATGCTGGTGATCGAGGGCAAGATCCACCCCAAGATCTCGACGGACGGGCCGAGCCAGAAGATCCGCAACGGCGTCGGCGTGCGCGATGGCGGCCGCACGGCGATCTTCGCCATCTCGGAACATCCCGTGACGTTCGGCGCCTTCGCCCGCCTGTTCAAGGACACCCTCGGCTGCCGCAACGCCCTGTTCCTCGACGGCAGCGTGTCGAGCCTCTACGCGCCGGGCCTCGGCCGCTCCGATCTCAGCCGCCCGCTCGGGCCGCTGGTGGGAGCGGTGGCGCGGTAGACGGCGCGGCAGACGGATTGTCCTTCCAGCCCGCGTTCCCGGTCCTGAGGCGCCGCATCGCTGGCGCTCAGGACGGGGGGAGAAGAAGAACCTCTCACCGCTGCCCGAAGGCCGCGCTCTTGAACAGGTCCTTGTACTGGTGCGGCTGGCTGCGCCAGTACTGCTTCGGGGCCCGCACCTGCGCGCCGAGTTCGGCCGCCGCGTGCCAGGGCCAGCGGGGATCGTAGAGCACGGCGCGGGCGAGCGAGATCGCATCGGCCTTGCCCTCGGCCAGGATCGCCTCCGCCTGGCGCGGCTCGGTGATGAGGCCGACGGCGATGGTGGTGAGCCCCGTCTCCGCCTTGATGCGCTCGGCGAAGGGCACCTGATAGCCCGGCCCCACGGGGATTTTCTGCGCGGGGGAGAGGCCCCCCGTCGAGACGTGGATCGCCGCCGCGCCGCGGCTCTTGAGGGCGCGGGCGAGTTCGAGCGTCTGGTCGAGGTCCCAGCCCTCCTCGACCCAATCGGTGGCCGAAACGCGCATCCAGACCGGCTTGCCGGCGGGCACGGCCTCGCGCACCGCCTCGAAGCATTCCAGGGGGAAGCGCATCCGGTTCTCCAGGCTGCCGCCATACCGGTCCTCGCGGCGGTTGGAGAGCGGCGACAGGAACTGGTGCAGCAGGTAACCGTGGGCGCCGTGCAGCTCGACCCCGTCGATGCCGAGCCGCATGGCGCGTCGCGCCGTGGCGACGAAGCCGTCGCGCACCCGCTTCAGGCCCTCGGCATCGAGGGCGTGGGGCGGAATCTCACCCTCGGCATGGGCCAGGGCGGAGGGCGCCTCGGTGCGCCAGCCATCGGCAGCCTCCGGGGCGATCTGGGCGCCGCCCTCCCAGGGCGCCCGGCTCGACGCCTTGCGGCCGGCATGGTTGATCTGGATCGCCACCGGGATCGGCGCATAGCCGCGCACGGCGTCGAGCACGCGTCCGAGCGCCCGCTCGGTGGCGTCGTCGTAGAGGCCGAGATCGGCGGGCGAGATCCGCGCCTCGGGCGAGATCGCCGTCGCCTCCAGGGTCAGGAGTCCGGCGCCGGACTGGGCGAGCTGGCCGAGATGCATCAGGTGCCAGTCGGTCGCCGCCCCGCCCAGGGCCGAGTATTGGCACATCGGCGCGATGACGATGCGGTTCTCGAGTTCCAGATCGTCGAGGCGCAGGGGCTCGAACAGGCGGGCGGACATCGGCGGGCTCCGGGACGGGCTTCGGGGTCGGCGGCCTATCTGGGATGCGCGGTCCCCGGCCACCAGCCCCCGGCGGGCCGATGGGCCGGACTTAAGGCCCGATGGCCTTTCCCCGCCGCCGGTCTCCCCCATCTCCTCACGGGCGGAGTGTCAGGAGCGTTCGGGATGGGTTTGCTGGTCGAGGGCGTGTGGCACGACAAGGGCTACGACACCGCCAAATCCGGCGGGCGCTTCGAGCGTTCGGCGGCTGCGTTCCGCAACTGGGTGACGGCGGACGGAAGCCCCGGACCTTCGGGAGAGGGTGGGTTCAAGGGCGAGGCGGGGCGCTACCACCTCATCGTTTCGCTCGCCTGCCCCTGGGCGCACCGCACCCTGATCCTGCGCCGGCTCAAGGGGCTCGAGGAGGCGATCACGGTTTCCGTCGTCTCGCCGTATATGCGCGAGGAGGGCTGGGTGTTTCATCCGGCTGAGGAGGGCGGCGTGCCGGGGGCGACGGCCGAGCCGCTGTTCGGCGCGTCCCGCCTCTACGAGATCTACCGGCAGGCCAAGCCCGATTATTCCGGCCGCGTCACCGTGCAGGTGCTGTGGGACAGGGAGCGGGGCACCATCGTCTCGAACGAATCGGCCGAGATCGTGCGCATGCTCAACGACGGTTTCGGCGAGGGAGGGCCCGACCTCTACCCGGAGGCGTTGCGCGGCGCGATCGATGCGGTGAATGCCCGCGTCTACGACCGGGTCAATAACGGCGTCTACAAGGCGGGCTTCGCCACCACCCAGGAGGCCTACGAGGAGGCCTTCACTGCGCTGTTCTCCGAACTCGACGCCCTGGAGGCACAGCTCGACCGGCAGCGTTACCTGTGTGGGGGCGACCTGACCGAGGCCGATATCCGCCTGTTCACCACCCTGGTGCGGTTCGATGCGGTCTATGTCGGGCACTTCAAGTGCAACCGGCAGCGGATCGCCGACTACCCCAATCTCTCGCACTATTTGCGCGACCTCTACGCCCTGCCGGGCGTCGCCGAGACGGTGAATCTCGACCACATCAAGCGCCACTATTACGGCAGCCACGCGGGCATCAACCCGACCGGGATCGTGCCCCTGGGGCCGGAGCTGCATTTCGATGCGCCCAACGACCGCGCCCTGCGCTTCGGGCGTTGAACTTGCCGGCCGCGGAGCAAGATAGCATCCGCCCATCAGAACGAGGCGCCCCCGCGATCCGGGCGCCGATGAGGAGGAACACCCCGCCATGACGACCCGCTCGCGCTATGCCTTGCTCGCGCTGCTTCCGCTTCTGTCCGCCGGGCCGGCCCTGGCTCAGCAGGGGGCCGAGGTGAAGATGACCGGCCGGTGCGAGCGGCTGGTGATCGCCGGCCAGGACATCACCCAGAACTGCAAGGAAGAGCTCGCCAACTCGGTCTCGCGCGGGCGCACCAGCTTCGATTTCGCCGCCTGGGACGGCCAGACCCTGAGCTTCAGCGGTTCCGGCGCGCAGCATGAGCGCACCGAGGAGACCGAGCAGCTTCAGCCGGTCAGCCTCGTGGTGCCGGGCATGAAGAACAAGGAGGGCATCGTCCGCAATCCCGCCCCGGCGGTGGGCTCCTGCAAGTTCTCGTCACCCGAGCCCGGCAAGACCATGATTGCCTGCGAGGCGACTTCGCAGGGCAAGACCTATGCGGGCGTGTTCGTCACCGACGCCAAGGCGGATGGCAAGGACGCCACACAGGACGCCAAGCAGGGCGCTGCGGGCCAGCCGCCCAAGCCCTGATCCGATCTCGACCCTGGGCCATCCCGAAAACGTCTGGTCAGCTGCGTCGTCAGGCCCCATGTAAGCCGGGTCCCATGTTATGGGCCCGGTGCAACGCACGCGGAAGCGTGTTCCAGGCCGTTTGCAAGACTGTTTGAGGGCTCCATGCTCGAAGCCAACGCCGCCGCCGGCGCGCCCGCCGCCGACGGCCTCATCAAGGACACCACCACGGCGGGGTTCCGGCAGGACGTCATCGCCGAATCGATGAACCAGCCGGTCATCGTCGATTTCTGGGCGCCCTGGTGCGGCCCGTGCAAGCAGCTCACCCCCGTCCTCGAGAAGGTCGTGCGGGCGGCAGGCGGCCGGGTGAAGCTCGCCAAGCTCAACATCGACGAGCATCCCGGCGTCTGGCAGCAGATCGGCCAGCAGCTCGGGCTGCAATCGATTCCCGCTGTGATCGCCATCGATCGCGGCCGGCCCGTCGACGCCTTCATGGGCGCGGTGCCCGAGTCCGAGGTGCGCGCCTTCGTCGACCGGCTCGCCGGCCCCTCGGAGATCGATCAGGTTCTCGAGGAGGCCGCCGCCGTCGCCTCCGCCGGAGACCTCGCCACGGCCTCCGAACTCTACGCCGCGGTGCTGCGCGAGGAGCCGGAGAATCTCAAGGCGATTGCCGGGCTCGCCAAGACCCAGCTCGAACTCGGTGAGACCGAAAACGCCAAGCAGGTGCTCGCCATGGTGCCCGCCGACAAGGCGGAGGATCCGGTTCTGGCCGGCGTGCGCGCGGCGCTCGAACTCGCCGAGCAGGCCGGGAGCCTGGGCGACCTCGCCGGCCTGCAGAAACGCATCGAGGCCGACGGAAACGACTTCCAGGCCCGCTTCGACCTCGCCCTCGGCCTCAACGCCGCCGGCAAGCGCGACGAGGCGGTCGATCAGCTCGTGGCCATCGCCCGGGCGGACCGGACCTGGAACGAGGACGGGGCGCGCAAGCAGCTGCTCCAATTCTTCGAGGCCTGGGGCCTGATGGATCCGGCCGCGATCCGCGGGCGTCGGCAGCTTTCGACGCTGCTGTTCTCGTGACAGCGGTGACCGGGCGTGCGGGAGGCGATCTCCCGCACTTCCTCCTTCAGCAGGAAAGCCGCGCATGAGCCCGCAGCCGAGCTGCAAGTCGCCGGCGGATTGCCCCGCCATCATCCCCGTTTTCCCCCTGCCGGGAGCCCTTCTCCTGCCGCGGGGGCAGATGCCGCTCAACATCTTCGAGCCGCGCTACCTCGCCATGATCGACGATGCGCTGCGCTCGGAGCGGGTGATCGGGATGATCCAGCCGGATGCGGACGGGGGCGGCCCGCCGCTGGCGCCGCGTCTCTACCGGGTCGGCTGCGCCGGGCGGATCAGCCAGTTCGCCGAGACCGGGGACGGGCGCTACCTGATCTCGCTGACCGGAATCAGCCGCTTCCGCGTCGAGAGCGAACTCGCCGTCACCACGGCCTATCGCCGCTGCCAAGTCTCCTACGACGCCTTCGCCCAGGATTTCGAGGCGAGGGCCGGGGAGGACGAGGTCGACCGCGCGGGCGTGCTGCAGGCTCTGCGCAACTTCGTCGATGCCAACGAGCTTCAGGTCGATTGGGCGGGGATCAAGGAGGCGCCCAACGAGGCCCTCGTCAACGCCCTGTGCATGATGAGCCCGTTCGGGGTGCGCGAGAAGCAGGCCATGCTGGAAGCGCCCGACCTCAAGACCCGGGCCGAGGTGCTGGTGGCGGTGACCGAGATGGAGCTGGTCCGCGCCAGCGGCTCCGAGCCGACGCTGCAATAAGTTTTGTCGGAACTCCCGGCTGTCCGCGGCCGGGCATCCATTCACCCGAAGGCGAAAAACCCATGGCCGATACCCCCACCCCGCCCGTCGAGGCGACCCGGGTCGATCCCCGCCTCCTCGAATTGCTGGTCTGCCCGCTGACCAAGGAATCGCTCGAATACGACGCGGCCCGCGAGGAGCTGATCAGCCGCTCCGCCAAGCTCGCCTATCCGATCCGCGACGGCATCCCGATCATGCTGCCGGAAGAGGCCCGCTCCCTGGCGGAGTGATACGGTTTCCGCTTGATTAAAGCGGGAACCGTATCGGCAAGCCCGCGCGGCACTTGAGC
>NZ_NKUI01000014.1 GCF_014845115.1 Methylorubrum zatmanii
CTCGCCATAGGCGGCATCGATGCAGCCGGCGGCGGTCAGCAATCCGGCGGCCTCGCGGATCGCGGCTTCCTTGTTCGCCGGGGCGGCGCCGAGGCGGACCAGCAGGCGCGGGCCGGTGCGGGAGGGGGCGCGGGGCGAGGGCGTCAATGTCGGCGTCAGTGCGAGCATGGCGTGCTCTCCTCCCTGAGGACCGCCCGGCCGGCGGGCCGGATGCGCTGCTTCTTTGTCGGCTTGCTGTTGATCGTTATGAAAACGTTTTCACATCCTGTGTCAAGGCGCACCTTGCAGGAAAGTGCAGGAGCTGCGCTTGCGGCGCTGCGCGCCCAGTGGCAGAACCGGATCATGCCGATGAAAACGTTTCCCTCGCCATGACCGTCGGAATCCGTGACGTGGCCCGTGCGGCGGGCGTCTCGACGGCGACGGTGTCGCGAGCCCTCGGCCGCGGTCCGGTCAGCGACGCCGTGCGCGAGCAGGTGGAGGCGGCGGTGCGCGCCACCGGCTACCGGCCGAACCTCTCGGCGAGGCGCCTGCGCTCCAAGGCGGCGCAGACCATCGGCCTGATCGTCGCCGATATCCGCAACCCGTTCTTCACCGCGGTGAGCCGGGCGGTGGAGGATGCGGCCTATGCCGCGGGAATGCGGGTGATCCTGTGCAACACCGACGAGGACCCGGCCCGCGAGGCGATGTATCTGCGCCTGATGGAGGAGGAGCGGGTCACCGGCGTGATCTTCGCCCCCACCAAGGTAACGGCGGACGGGCTGACGGAGGACAGCCTGTCCTTCCCCACCGTGTTCATCGACCGCTCCGGATTGCCCGGCGCCCATGACAGCGTGGTGCTCGACAACGCGTCCGCCGCCGCCACCCTGGTCGATCACCTCGTCGCGCAGGGTTTCTCGCGGATCGGCGGCCTGTTCGGCTCGACGAGTTCGACCGCGCGGGAGCGTCAGGCCGGCTACGCGGCGGCCATGACCCGCCACGACCTCACGCCGCTCGCCCGCTCCGTGGCGCCGAACGCGACGGCCGCCGAGGCGGAAGCCGCGCGCTGGCTGTCACAGTCCGACCGGCCCGAGGCGCTGATTCTCTCCAACGGCCTGATGCTGATGGGGGCGGTGCGGGCCGCGCGCACCCTCGCCCTGAGGGTGCCCGGCGATCTCGCGCTGGCGGGCTTCGACAACGAGCCCTGGACCGATCTGGTCGAGCCGGGGCTCACCGTGATCGAGCAGCCGGTGGCCGAGATCGGCGCCCAGGCGATGCGACTGCTGTTCGAGCGGATCGAGAGCCCGGACCAGCCCGTGCGCAAGGTGACCTTGAGCGGCCGGGCGGTGCTGCGGGGTTCGACCCGGCGGGGCTGAACGGGCCCCCGTCGCCCGAGATGAGGGCGAAGCCGATCCGCCCTCAATGCGCTCCGGTCGAATGCGGCGCCTGCGCGGCGGCGACCCGGTCCGAGGCCTCCGAATGCGCGGCGGGGGTGCGGCGCGAGAAGGTCAGGATCAGCACCGGCAGAACCAGCAGGATCAGCAGCGGCGCCAGCGCCATGCCGCCCACCACGACGAGCGCCAGGGGCTTCTGCACCTGCGAGCCGACGCCGGTGGAGAAGGCCGCCGGCAGGAGGCCGACGCCGGCCACGACGCAGGTCATCACCACCGGCCGCATCTGGGTGTAGCAGGTGCGCAGCATCGCCGGCACGCGCTCGACGCCCGCGGCCAGGAGGCCGTTATAGGAGGACAGCACGATAATGCCGTCCATCACCGCGATGCCGAGCAGGGCGATGAAGCCGATCGCCGCCGAGACGCTGAACGAGGTGCCGGTGAGCGACAGAGCCAGGATGCCGCCGGCCATCGCCATCGGGATGACGCTGAGAGCGAGCAACGAATCCACCACCGACGAGAAGTTCATGAACAGCAGGATCGCGATGATGCCGACCGCGACCGGAACGGTCACGGAGAGGCGGGCGATGGCGCCCTTCATGTTGTTGAACTCGCCCACCAGTTCCAGCCGGTAGCCCGGCGGCAGATGCACCTCGTTGGCGACGCGGGTGCGGGCCTCCTCGATGGTGCTGCCGAGATCGCGCCCGCGCACGGAGAACTTCACTGGCAGGTAGCGCTCCTGGGCCTCGCGGTAGATGTAGGCCGGGCCGGAGACCAGCTCGACCTTGGCCACCGCGCTCAAGGGGAGCTGGACGGGGGCACCGTTGGGGTTCTGGCCGGCGATGCGCAGGTTGGCGATGGCCTCGATGCTCTGGCGGAACTGGGGCGCCAGCCGCACCATGATCGGGTAATGCCGCTCGGAGCCGGGATCGTAGAGGTCGCCGGCCGAGTCGCCGCCGACGGCGGTGCGGACCGTGGTGTTGATGTCGCCCGGCGTCAGGCCGTAGCGGGCGGCCCGCACCCGGTCGACGTCGATCTCGATGGTCGGCTGCCCCAGGGACTGGAACACCGCCAGATCCTCGACGCCGCGGATGGTCGAGAGCACCTTCATCACGCTCTTCGCGCTGTCGGTGAGCTTCTGCAGGTCGGGCCCGAAGATCTTGAACGAGTTCTCGCCCTTGATGCCGGAGACCGCCTCGGCGACGTTGTCCTGAAGATATTGCGACAGGTTGAAATCGACGCCGGGGAAGGCCGCCTGGAGCTTGTGCAGCATCTCCTCGGTCAACGCCTCCTTGTCCAGGCCGGGGCGCCACTGGTCGAGGGGCTTCATCGGCGCGAAGAACTCGGCGTTGAAGAAGCCGGCGGCGTCGGTGCCGTCATCCGGGCGCCCGTGCTGCGAGACGACGCGCTCGACCTCGGGCAGCGAGGCGATGATCTTGCGCATCTCGTTGACGTAGCCGTTGCTCTCCTTCAGCGAGATCGTCGCCGGCATGGTGGCGCGGACCCAGAGGTTGCCCTCTTCGAGCTTGGGCAGGAATTCCGAGCCGAGATTGCGGGCCGCCACGCCGACGCCGACCGCGATCAGCGCCACGCAGGCCACGGTCACGAGCCGGGCGCCGAGGGCCGCGCGCACCGCCGGGCGATAGAGCCGGTCGAGAATGCGCACGAGGATCGTCTCGGTCTCCTCGATATGGGCGGGCAGCAGGTAGGCCGCCAGCGCCGGCGTGACCGTGAAGGTGGCGATCAGGCCGCCGAGCAGGGCGTAGGCGTAGGTCGTCGCCATCGGCCCGAAGATGTGGCCCTCGACGCCGGTGAGGGTGAAGAGCGGCAGGAAGCCGGTGACGATGATCGCCGCTGCGAAGAAGATCGAGCGGCTGACATCCCCGGCGGCCAGCGCGATGCGCCCGGATTTCGCGTCGAGCCCCGGCGGCGGATAGCCCGGGATGCCGTGGCCGGACAGGCGCCGGAAGATCGCCTCGACCATGATCACGGTGCCGTCGACGATCAGGCCGAAATCGAGGGCGCCCACCGAGAGCAGGTTGGCCGACTCGTCCCGGGCCACGAGGATGACGACGGCGAAGAACAGGGCGAAGGGGATCGTCGCCACGACGATCAGCGCCGAGCGCAGGTTGCCGAGGAACAGCCACTGGATCGCGAGGATCAGGAGGATGCCGACCACCATGTTGTGCAGCACGGTGTGGGTCGTCACCGAGATCAGGTCGGCGCGGTCGTAGATGCGCTCGATCGTCACCCCCGGCGGCAGGACGCCCGCAGCCTCGATCTTGGCGACCTCCGCCTTCACCGCCTCGATCGAGGGCGTGCTCTTCTCGCCGCGGCGCATCAGCACGATACCCTGGACGATGTCGTCCTCGTCGTTCATGCCGGCGATGCCGAGCCGGGGCTGGTGGCCGATGGTGACGGTCGCCACATCCTTCACCAGCACCGGCGCACCGCCGACCTGAGCCAGCACGGTGCCGTTGATGTCGTCGATGTCGCGGATCAGGCCGACCGCGCGCACCACCGCCGACTGGCCGCCGATGGCGACCCGGTTGCCGCCGACATTGAGGTTGCTGTCGTTGAGGGTCTTGACCAGGTTCGAGAGGGTCAGGCCGTAGGCCATCAGCCGGTCGAGATCGACGGCGAGTTCGATGGTCTTGGTCTTGCCGCCCCAGCCGATGGCGTCGATCACCCCCGGCACCGCACGGAAGCGCTTTTTCAGCACCCATTCCTGCAGGGTGCGCAGATCGAGCACGCTGTAGCCCGGAGGCGCGCTGAGCTTGTAGCGGAAGATCTCACCGATCGGGCTGATCGGCGAGATGGTCGGCTTGGCCCCGGCCGGCAGCGGATCGAGCTGCTGCAGGCGGTTCAGCACCTGCTGCTCGGCCTGGAGGTAATCGAACTCGAAGCCGAATTGCAGCTTCACGTCGGACAGGCCGTAGAGCGAGATCGTGCGCACCTGCTTGAGGTTCGGCATGCCCGAGGTGATGCGCTCGATCGGGATCGTGACGTAGCGCTCGATCTCCTCCGCCGAGAGGCCGTCGGTCTGGGTCACGACATCGACCATCGGCGGGGTCGGGTCGGGATAGGCCTCGATGTTGAGGTTCTGGAAGGCGGCGAGCCCGCCCACCACGAACAGCACGAAGGCGAGGATGACGAGGGGGCGCTGCCGGAGGGCGAGCGCGACGATGCCGTTCATGGGGTCCGGTCCAAACCTCGCGCCGTCGGACGCGGCCGGGTGGCCGCGGCTCTGGATGCTGCGCTTGAAAAGGCGCGTGGAAAACGTCTGGCTGTCGATGGGGCCGGGTCTCAGCCCTGGTCGGTCATGCCGTCGATGAACAGGGCGCCCCGCGAGATCACCCGCTCGCCCACCGCGAGGCCCTCGGTGATCTCGATGTCGTTGCCGTCCACGAGGCCGGTCTTGACCGGGCGGCTCTCCACGGTGTTGCCGGCGCCCAGCACCCAGACCCGCGCCTTGTCGCCCTCGAAGATCACCGCCTGGCGCGGGATCGCGCGGGAGACGGTCTCCCGCTCGTTGATGATGTGGACGCTGGCATACATCTCGGGCTTCAGCAGGCCCTTGGGATTGTCGACCTCGGCGCGCACGACGATGCGCCGTGTGGTGGGATCGACGGAGGCGCCGATGAAGTTGATCCGGCTCTCGAAGGTCTGGCCCGGATAGGCGAGCACCCGGAAGCGGATCCGCTCGCCGAGATCGACCTTGGCGGCATCGGTCTCGCGCAGCTGCGCCACGATCCACACCCGGGCGAGATCGCCGATGATGTAGGATGGATCGGAGCCATTGGTGTTGATGTACTGGCCGGGGCCGATCTTGCGCTGGATGATGGTGCCCGAAAGCGGCGCGTTGATCGTCGTCTCCGGGTTGATCGCCCCCTTGGTCTGGAGGGCCTTCATGTCGTCGTCGGCGAGGCCGAGGATGCGCAGGCGGTTGCGCACCGCCTCCAGGCCGACTTCCGCCGTCTTGGCGTCGTTCTGCGCCGTGGCGAGGTCGTTCTGCGCCGTCTGCAATTCCTTCAGCGTGGTCACGCGGGAATCGTAGAGGTCGTGCAGGCGTTTTTCCGTATTCGTGGCGTAGGAAAGCTGTGAGCGCGACTTGTTGAGAACGTTCAGGGCGGCGAGAAAGTCGTTCTGCGCCTGAACCATCTCGTTGGCCTGGAGCGAGAACAGCTTGTCGCCCTGCTTCACCTGCTCGCCGGAGCGGGCGAAGATGGTGATGACCCGGCCGGCATAGGGCGAGAACACGGGGGTCGCCCGGTACTCGTCGACACTGATCTTTCCCTCGGTGGCGATGTCTTCGTAGAACAGGCGCTGCTCGACCGGCACCGAGGTGACCGTGGCGAGTTGGCTGTCGGTCAGCACGAAGCGCCCCGGCACCTTGGCGGTGACGGCGGCCGGCGTCGGCACGGCGGCATCGACCTCTTTCGGGCGCCCGTACCACAGGGCGGCCCCGGCGCCCGCCGCCAGCACGCAGGCGACGAGGAGCTGCGTGCGCAGACGCATCGTCCTCGGCGTCAGGTTGTCCTCGTGCGCCCCGCCCATCGCCTGTCTGTCCTGATTCGACCCAGCGCCGCGTTTCGACCGATCGGCGCGCTGCGTGCCGGTTGATTCGGCTTCTCGCTTGCGCGCAACCGAAGCGCCTGAATTGCGCCGTTACCGTGGCGGCTTAACGGGGGTATGACAGTACCGGTTTCCTGCATGGAAATCAGGGAGCTGATGGAAATTAGGCGGCGTAACCCTTCGTCGTCAGTTGCCCAGGCCGCTCCCTCGCCATCATCGCGGGGCGATCGCCAGGGCGCGCCGGTCGCCCCGTCAATCGTCCATCTTCAGGGCGGCGATGAACGCCTCCTGCGGAATCTCCACCCGGCCGAACTGGCGCATGCGCTTCTTGCCCTCCTTCTGCTTGTCGAGGAGCTTGCGCTTGCGCGAGATGTCGCCGCCGTAGCACTTGGCGGTGACGTCCTTCGACAGCGCCCGGATGGTCTCGCGGGCGATGATCTTGCCGCCGATCGCCGCCTGGACCGGGATCTGGAACAGGTGGCGCGGGATCAGGTCCTTCAGCTTCTCGCACATCGCACGGCCGCGGCTCTCGGCGCGGGTGCGGTGGACCAGCATCGACAGCGCATCGACCGGCTCGGCGTTGACGAGGATCGACATCTTCACGAGGTCGCCCTCGCGGTAATCGGAGACGTGGTAGTCGAACGAGGCGTAGCCCTTCGAAATCGACTTCAGACGGTCGTAGAAATCGAACACCACCTCGTTGAGCGGCAGGTCGTAGACGACCATGGCGCGCTTGCCGACATAGTTGAGGTCGATCTGGATGCCGCGCCGGTCCTGGCAGAGCTTCAAGACGCCGCCGAGATAATCGTCGGGCGTGAGGATGGTGGCGCGGATCCACGGCTCCTCGACCGTCTCGATCTTCATCGGGTCGGGCATGTCGGCCGGGTTGTGCAGTTCCTTGATCTCGCCGTCGCGCATGGTGAGGCGGTAGACCACGGAGGGCGCGGTCGAGATCAGGTCGAGGTTGAACTCGCGCTCCAGGCGCTCCTGGATGATCTCGAGGTGGAGCAGGCCGAGGAAGCCGCAGCGGAAGCCGAAGCCGAGCGCCGCGGAGGTCTCCATCTCGTAGGAGAACGAGGCGTCGTTGAGCCGCAGCTTGCCCATGGCGCCGCGCAGGTTTTCGAAATCGGCGGCGTCCACGGGGAACAGGCCGCAGAACACCACCGCCTGGACCTCCTTGAAGCCCGCGAGCATCTCGGTGGTCTGGCGCTTGTCCTCGGTGATGGTGTCGCCGACGCGGGTATCGGCCACCTCCTTGATCGAGGCGGTGAGGAAGCCGACCTCGCCCGGACCGAGTTCGCCGATATCGGCCATCTTCGGGCGGAACACGCCGATCCGGTCGACGCCGTAGACCGCGTCCGCGCCCATCATGCGGATGGTCATGCCCTTCTTGAGCACGCCGTCGACGATGCGCACGAGCACGACGACGCCGAGATAGACGTCGTACCAGCTGTCGACGAGCAGCGCCTTCAGCGGCGCGGTCCGGTCGCCCTTGGGCGGCGGCAGGCGGGTGACGATGGCCTCCAGCACGGCCTCGATGTTGAGGCCGGTCTTGGCCGAGATCGGCACGGCGTCGGAGGCGTCCAGCCCGATCACCTCCTCGATCTGCTCCTTGACCCGGTCGGGCTCGGCGGCCGGCAGATCGACCTTGTTGAGGACGGGCACGATCTCGTGATTGGCGTCGAGCGCTTGGTAGACGTTGGCCAGCGTCTGCGCCTCCACGCCCTGCGAGGCGTCGACCACGAGGAGCGAGCCCTCGCAGGCGGCCAGCGAGCGCGAGACCTCGTAGGCGAAGTCGACGTGGCCGGGCGTGTCCATCAGGTTGAGGATGTAGTCGCGCCCATCCTGCGCCTTGTATTCGAGGCGGACGGTGTTGGCCTTGATGGTGATGCCGCGCTCGCGCTCGATATCCATCGAGTCGAGCATCTGCTCACTCATGTCGCGGAGCGCCACGGTACCAGTCTGCTGGATCAACCTGTCGGCGAGCGTCGACTTGCCGTGATCGATATGCGCGACGATCGAGAAGTTGCGGATGTTGTCGATGGACGAGGTGGTCATCGGGGTCTCCGGCGCTGACACGGCGGCCCGTCCCAGGGGCTGGCGCGGCGCACGGCAGGTCTGAAGGGAACGGTCGAGGGCGGGAGATAGCAGCGGCGGGCGGTCGCGCCAAGGCGGGGGGCGTCAACGGGGCAGCCGGAGTTCCCGGCTTCCCCGGGTCTCACGGCGTCGATATCCGCTCCGATCCGGTGAAGGGCCTGCCATCGAAGGCCTCGGGGAGGGCGCGCTCGACCCGCCGCCGTGCCGCGTGGCAACGCCGCAGGGCCTCTTCCTCCGCCGCCTCGGCGCTGGCCGCCAGCCCGTCGAGGGTATCGGCGAGATCGGCCAGGCCGAGGCGGCGCGCGCCAACGGCGAGGGAAGGGGCCTCGGCGCGCAGGGTCTCGGAATTCATGGAGGTCACGCCGAGCAGGGAGAGGAAGCCGCGCAGCGCGCCGTGCGCGGCCTGCGCGCCCAGTTCGGCCGAGAGGCGGTCCAGCGTGTCGCGGTCGATCACGGCCGGGGTCGGCGCGGCCGGTTCGGCGAGCATGACGGAGCCCAGTTCGGCCTCGATCGCCGCGTTCAGCGTGCCGCTGTCGATGGGCCTGCCGATATGGCCGTTCATCCCGGCCTCCCGGATCGACCGGATCTGTTCCGGCAGCACGCAGGCCGTCAGGGCGACGATCGGGACGTGACGGGCGGGGTGCGGCAGGGCGCGGATGCGGCGCGTGGCGGTGAGCCCGTCCATCCCGGCCATCTGCACGTCCATCAGCACGAGGTCGTAGACTGTCCGCTGCACGGCGGCGACCGCCGCCGCGCCTGTCTCTTATCCCCACCT
>NZ_NKUI01000140.1 GCF_014845115.1 Methylorubrum zatmanii
CCGGTCCGCCCGAAGCGCGGCTGATCGGCACCGGGTGACGTACCTGCATCGAGAGTGCGCCAGACCCCTTTTTCCACGCCGATTCTCAGCAGTGCCAGATTACCTTTGACCTTGAGTGTCAATTTCCGCGCCGAACTGCGCAGGGGAGGGGCCTAACGAGGACCGTACCTGCTATCTGCCCCGCCTCGTTCCGCCGTCGCGTATCCCGGGACGGGTTTCGGTCACGTGTTGCCCCTCCGCAGGGCGCAAGGTGCCGAAGCCGCCCTCCTCCCTCATGGAGTGCCGCCATGGGACCTGCGGCCTTGGGGACGTCTACTTCCTTGACGGGGGAACCGCGCGCTGACCGGCGCCCCGGGCCGCAATGTCCCGGGCATTCCGTGCCTCGTGGGTCTAGCTCCGGTGCGTCGAGCAACGGTTCAATGCCTGGAGGGTCCTGATGGACTGGGTCGCGCTCAAGGGCGCGCCCAACTGCGATACCGTCGAGCGCCTCGCCGAGCGCCCTCACCGGGTCCGCTGGCGGTCCCTCAACCGGCTGGAGCTCGCGGAGGCTGAGGTCATCGCGGCCGAAATAGACCATCTGTCATGTCGATCAGGCCAACGGCGGCGCCTTGAGGAAGTGGGCAGCCTTCCTTGGCCGGTGAGGGCTTGACCAACGACCTGGCGACCCTGGCCTTCGCCACCCGCTGCCCGGGGGAAGGTGAGGGCGCCCCGATCAGTGCCAGAATACCCCTCGCGCCGTGCCAGAGTACCGTGGGAATGACAAGAGAGGACGCCTTCGGGACGTCCAGCCCACGTTCGCATAAGATATATTATGGAACCTGAGTGGGCACGCGGCCCAGGCTCCCAGCCACATTAACCATACTCTCCCGACCGCTTCAGCCTCACCGGAGCCCGTTTGACCTGCCACCGATGCGCGCGGGACGCAGCCGGCGGAATCGTGCACACAGTATTCACATTGTCCGAGGCGGCCGGCGCCGGCCTCTCGCAATCGTCACAATCCTCGGCCAACAACCGGACATCGCTCAGGTCGCCCCGGCACCCGTCATGCTGCTCCGCCCGCTCTCCGGCTTGCTCCTCACCGCCGCCCTCGCCGGCTCGCTCGGTGTGCCCGCAGCCCGCGCGCAGCCCGATGCACCGCCGGTTGCCGCCCCTCAGCCAACGGCCCCGTCCGAGCGCCTGCCGGTCAAGCTCCAGCGGCTCGCCACGCTGTTGGCGAGGGACGGCGCTGTGCGGATCGTGGCCTTCGGCTCCTCCTCGACGGAAGGGGCGGGCGCGTCGTCACCGGCCATGGCCTACCCTGCCCTGCTCGAACGCGACCTCAAGGAGCGGCTCCAGATCGGCGCATCGAGCCCCCGGACGGTCACGGTGATCAACCGCGGCAAGGGCGGCGACACCTCGGAGGCGATGGCCCGGCGGCTGGAGCGCGACGTGCTCGCGGAGCGCCCCGATCTCGTGATCTGGCAGACCGGCAGCAACGATCCCCTGGCTGGCGTGCCGCTGGAGCGCTTCGTGGAACTGACCCGGGCCGGGCTGCTGGCGATCCGCGCCACGGGGGCCGACGTGGTGCTGATGGACCAGCAATGGTGCCGCAAGCTCTCGGGGCTCGACGGCGCCGCGCGCTACGGCGAGGCCCTGCACGCTCTGGCCGCCGAACTCGGCGTGCCGGTGATCCGCCGCCATGCGCTGATGCAGTCCTGGATCTCCCACGGCCTGATGACGCCGGCCCAGATGATCGGCCCCGACGGCCTGCACATGACCGATGCCGGCTACCGTCAGCTCGCCAAGGCCGCCGCCGCCCAGATCCTCGTCGGCGCCGGCCTGATCCAGCCCTCGCTCGCCCGGAACTGACCGGGGCAGGGCCGTCTTGTCCGAGTGACGCCCCCTCCCCGCTGCCTTGCCCCGCCATGATCCAGGCCGAACTGACCGAGGCGGCCCTGTCCGCCTTCCTCGATGCCTTCTACGCCAAGGTGCGCCGCGATCCGCTGATCGGACCGGTGTTTTCCGCCCGCATCGCCGACGCGGCGTGGCCGGACCACCTGGAACGGGTGGGCGACTTCTGGTCCTCGGTGCTGCTGAAGACCGCCCGCTACAAGGGCAACCCGTTCGGCCGCCATCTCGGCATCGCGGAGCTCGCGCCGACGCATTTCGCCCGCTGGCTCGGCCTGTTCGAGGAGACCGCCGCAGAGATGTTTTCACCCGACATCGCCGATGCGATGATCGAGCGCGCCCACCGCATCGGCGACAGCCTCAAGGCCGGGCTGTTTTTTCGACCGGGAAGCTAACGCTTTTCGATGCATTCGTGGAGCAAGGCACGAATATTCACGATCGTTATCAGCAAATCCATGATCCAAATCGATTAATTTTAATAGACTGCGAAAATTCATAATTTAACCAAGCGGATTAATACTATGGAAGCATTCTGTAGAATCAGAAGATCAGATTGACTGCTTTGATGCGCAAATCCTAATTTTTGCATCCTCAGGTTGATTCATCCGAGGTGCATTGCGATGTCGACGATCGTCACCGTTCATTTCGCAACCAATCGGATGCCGCTCACGGACGAAACCGGGACGACGATCATCGGATTCGGATCCGAACTGGGGCCTGTGGATGGAACCAACATCCGCTTCGGCTCGGCCCAGGCCGAGGTCGAAGGCACCGATGCCGTCTTCGTACCGGGCTCGCTCTCCGTCGCCGACGAGACGCTGTTCGGCCCGGAAATCAGGCGCGGAAGCCGCACGATCTTCGAACAATTGCGTGAGGACATGAAGGTCGGCGGCAGGCCGACCCTGATCGTGATCCACGGCTTCTCGAATTCCTTCGAGAACGCCATCGAGCGAGCGGCCACGATCCTGACCTTCTACGGCCTGGATGCGAATGTCTTCGCTTTCACGTGGCCCTCCGTCGGGAGCAACCTGCTGATCCCGCTCCCGTACCGGGATTACTTCCACGACCGGGGAACGGCGCGCGCCTCCGGAATGGCCCTCGCGCGCACGATGCGCATCCTCTACGATTTCATCGATGGGCTGCCAAAGGATCAGTTCTGCCGCCAACCGCTCCATCTCATCGCCCACAGCATGGGTGTCTTCACCCTCCGGCACGGGTTGCAGGCGCTGCTCGAGGTTCCCGTTGGGGAAGCGCGGGAATTCGCCTCCGCCATCGACGAGCCGCCGGCTGGCGGGCGCCGGACCTTCCCAGCCTTGTTCACCGTGCCGACCGAGGGGCCCGACCCGAACCGCCTGCGCCGGACCTTCGAGCAGATCGTGCTGGCCGCAGGCGACGAGGACGAGGACGCCTTCGAGAATCCGCGCGAGCTACAATATCTGCCGCGTCTGGCCCGACGTGTGACCGTCTATCATACGCATCGGGACTGGGTCCTCGCGACGCTGAGCGAGAAGACCAAGTTCAACGGGCCGCGTCTCGGCGTCGATGGGCCGGAGAACATGGCGCCGATCAGCGACAAGATCACCGCCGTCGATGTCAGCGATGGCTTCGATCCCAACGACGATTCCCAAAGCCACCAGTATTACCGGCTCTTCGATGCCGTCCGCGACGACATCGTCGCGGTCCTTCGAGGCGAACGGCAGGACAGGATTTCGAACCGGGATACCGCGGGGCCCGGTCGCTATCGGCTGGTCAAGGCTGCCCCTGCGCAGCGTGTCCGGTCCCGCGCGGCCTCCCGCAGGAAACCCTGATACGGGCTCCGCTCGAACAAAGCGGTCTCGTATCGGCAAGCCCGCGCGGCGTTTGAGCGAAGCCCAAATCCGCCATCCCGAAGGGATCAGCCGGATTTGGTATGAGAGAGCCCCCGGAACGGCAGCCGCTCGCCCTACAGATCGACCGTCGCCGTCAGCCCGTCATAGGCCGGCACCACCCCCGGCGGCAGTTTCCTCGCCAGCGTCGCGTAATCGAGATCGGTGTGGAGATTGGTGAGGATGGCGCGTTTCGGCGCGACCTCCTCGATCAGGGCCAGCGCGTCCGAGACCGAGTAATGCGACGGGTGAGGGGTCTCGCGCAGGGCATCGATGATGAGCAGGTCGAGGCCGCGCAGCCGCGCCTTGGCGGCCTCCGGCATCAGGCTCACATCCGGGGCGTAGGCCGCCGGCCCGAAGCGGAAGCCGTGGGCCAGCTCGTTGCCGTGCTCCATGCAAAAGGCCTCCGCTTCGACCGGGCCGCCCGCCCCGTCGATGATCAGCGGCTCGCCCGCCCGCATCTCGTGCAGATCGAGGATCGGCGGATAGGCGCTGCCCGGCGGTGTCTCGAAGGCGTATCCGAAGCGCTGGATCAGGAGCGCGCGGGTGAGGGGATCGGCATGGACCGGGACGCGCCGGTGCATGTGGATCACCAGCGGGCGCACATCGTCGATGCCGTGGGTGTGGTCGGCATGGGCATGGGTGTAGAGCAGGGCGTCGAGATGGCTGACACCGGCATCGATGAGCTGCTCGCGCAGATCCGGCGAGGTGTCGATCAGGACGGTGGTCGCGTCGCCCCCCTCACCTCCCTGGCCCTCGCGCCGCTCGACCAGCAGCGAACAGCGGCGGCGGCGGTTGCGCGGATCGGACGGGTCGCAGGCGCCCCAGCCGTAGCCGACCCGCGGCACGCCTCCGGAGGAGCCGCAGCCCAGGATACGCAGGGTCAGGCTCGGCATGCACCCTCCCCGGCTCCGGTCGCGGAGCTCATGTGGCGATCCCCTCGATCGCCGCGGCCTTCGAAAACAGCCGGTAGAAATTGGCCGTGGTGAGCGCGCAGAACGCCTCGAAGGGCAGGTCGAGGGTCCGGGCCAGGACGCGGGCGGTGTCGGCCGTGTAGGCCGGCTCGCAGCGCCGGCCGCGATGTGGCTCCGGAGCAAGGAACGGCGCGTCGGTCTCGACGAGGATGCGGTCGCGCGGCACGCTCCGGGCGATGTCGCGCAGGGCGTCCGAGCGGCGGAAGGTGACGATCCCCGAGAACGAGACGGAAAGGCCGAGTTCGACCCCGACCTGGGCCAGCCGCGCGCCGGAGGAGAAGCAATGCAGCACCGCCTTGAAGGGCTTGCGGCCCATCTCGTCGGTCAGCACCGCCTCCATATGCGCGTCGGCGTCGCGGGAATGGATCACCAGCGGCAGGCCGGAGAGGCGGGCGGCCTCGATATGGGCCCGCAGCACCCGCTCCTGCACCGCCTCCGGCGCGGCGTCGTCGTAATGGTAGTCGAGACCGGCCTCGCCGATGCCGACACAGCGCGGCGCCTCGGCGAGGGCGGCGATGGTCTCGGCCGGCACGTCCGGCTCCTCGGCCGCGCCGTCCGGATGGGTGCCCACGGTGTACCAGACCGCCTCGTGCGCCTCGGCGAGCGCCCGGTAGCGCTCCGCCTTGGCCACCCGCGTCGAGATGGTGAGGAGGCGCGTCACCCCGGCCTCCCGCGCGCGGGCGATCACGCCGGGAAGGGTCTCGGCGAAATCCGGGAAGTCGAGATGGCAGTGGCTGTCGACCAGCATGGTCTCTTCGGGCTGACGATGGTTCGGGGAAACGGCGGAGGCGGCGGTCAGGCCGTCGCCTCGGGCCGCTCGAAGCGCGGGAAGATCGGCGCCGGAGCGGGAAGCGCCGCGCCCGCCTGCAGGCGATGGTCCTCGCCGGTGAAGGCGAAGCTGCGCCGGTCCACCGGCACGGCGAGCAGATCGAGCAGGGCGGCCCCCGCCGTCGGCACGAAGGGCTGCACCATCAGGCCGACCCGGCGCAGGGTCTCGACCGTGACGTAGAGCACCGTGTTCATGCGCACCGGATCGGTCTTGCGCAGTTTCCACGGCTCCTCGGAGGCGAAGTAGCGGTTGGCCTCGCCGACCACGGCCCAGATCTCGGCCAGGATCGCGTGCAGGGCGAGATCCCGCATCAGCCCCCTCGCCTTCTCCGGCAGGGCCGCTGCGGCGGCGAGCAGGCGCGCGTCGGCCTCCGTGAAGGCGCCGGGCTCCGGCACCACGCCGTCGCAGTTCTTGGCGATCATCGACAGCGAGCGCTGGGCGAGGTTGCCGAGATCGTTGGCGAGATCCGCGTTGACGCGGTTGATGATCGCCTCGTGGTCGTAATTGCCGTCGCCGCCGAAGGGCGCCTCGCGCAGCAGGAAGTAGCGCACCGGATCGACGCCGTAGGTGCCGACCAGATCGAGCGGATCGACCACGTTGCCGAGCGACTTCGACATCTTCTCGCCGCGGCTGAGGAAAAAGCCGTGGCCGAAGACGCGCTTCGGCAGCGGCAGCCCGGCCGACATCAGGAAGGCCGGCCAGTAGACCGCGTGGAAGCGGACGATGTCCTTGCCGATGACGTGCAGGCTCGCCGGCCAGAACCGGGCGTTCGGGTCGGCCGCGTCGGGGAAGCCGGTCACCGTCAGGTAGTTGGTCAGGGCATCGACCCAGACATACATCACGTGGCCCGGCCGGTCCGGCACCGGCACGCCCCAGTCGAAGGTGGTGCGGCTGATCGAGAGGTCCTTGAGGCCGGAGCGCACGAAGCTCGCGACCTCGTTCATCCGTGTCTCAGGCGCCAGGAAGCCCGGCTGCTCTTCGTAAAGCTTGAGCAGACGGTCCTGATACTTGGAGAGGCGGAACAGGAAGTTCTCCTCCTCCATCCACTCCACGGGCGTGTCGGTCTTGATCGAGCGGCGGTTGCCGTCGGGGCCGAGCACCGTCTCGGCCTCGTCGTAATAGGCCTCGTCGCGCACCGAGTACCAGCCGGCATATTTGGCGAGGTAGATGTCGCCATTGGCCTCCATGCGCCGCCACAATTCCTGCGCGGCGGCGTAGTGATCGGCCTCCGTGGTGCGGATGAAGCGGTCGTAGGCGCAGTCGAGCCGGTCGGCCACCGCCTTGAAGCGCCCGGCCATGTCGTCGACGAAGGCGCGCGGCGTCACGCCGGCCCGGGCCGCCGTCTGCTGGATCTTGAGGCCGTGCTCGTCGGTACCGGTGGTGAACAGCACGTCCCGCCCGTCGAGGCGGTGGAAGCGGGCGATGGCGTCGGTGGCGATCACCTCGTAGGCATGGCCGATATGCGGCGCGCCGTTGGGGTAGGAGATCGCCGTGGTGATGAGGAAGGGCTCGTTCGCCTTCTCGCTCGCGCTCACGTCTGGGACCGTCCCGAATCGAGTGGATGCCGCGAGGAAAACCCTCGGCACAGCGTCGCGGCCGGGCAGGAGCCGGTGACCGGACGATGTGCGAGCCCTCCTCGCACGGCTTGCTCCGAGCCTTGTGGCGCGCATCGCCACGCAGCGCAACAGAGCCCGCCCCCGGAGCGGCCGGGCCTGCGGCGCTCAGTGTTGCAGAAATCCCATCGCGGCGGAAGAAACGCGGGCCGGCGCGAATAAGGCCATGTTTCCCGATTTTTCTGCGACGCGTGAGGCGCCGGCCCGGCCCCTCCTCTCCGGAAGCGCCGCGTCATGTTCGCCCGCCTCGCCCGAGGTTTCGCCAGACCGCTCCGCGCCTCGCCGTTCGCCCCGGCGCCGGCCGGCCCCGCAGCCGCGCTCGGGCCCGCCCTCGCCGCGCCCGGCCGGACCCGCAGCCGAAGCGGGGCCGGCCTCGCCAACCTGCAGATCCTGCGGGGCTTCGCAGCGGGGATCGTGCTCGTCCACCACGCGGCGACCTATGCGCAGGCCCTGCGCGGGGCCGAGCGCCCCTTCGCGACCCTCGACGCGATGATGGGCCTGTGGGGGGTCTCGGTGTTCTTCGCCCTGTCGGGCTTCCTGATGGCGGGGCTCGTCACCCGTGACAGGCCCCTCGTGTTCCTGGCCCACCGGGTCGTGCGCATCTTCCCGACCTATCTCGCGGTGGTGGCGCTGTTCGCCGCCTTGTTCGCGGCTTTGGGCCTGAGCGTCGGCGGGCTGACGCCGCTCGCCCTCTCGCTCGCCCCGGCCGGTCCGCGCAGCTACCCGCTCAACGTCGAGTGGACCCTCGTCTTCGAGACGAGCTTCTACGTCGTCCTGTTCCTGATCGCCGCCGCCGGCCTCGCCCGGCGCCTCGTTCCGCTGGCACTCGGCTGGCTCGCGCTCCTGGCCGCCGCCTTCCTGCTCCTGCCGGAGGGCGCGCGCGACGCGACCCTGCCGCCGCTTTACCTGCTGCCCCTCACGGCGGCCTGCATACCCTTCGTCGGCGGCCTGCTGCTGCCGCGGCTGATCGCGACGGGTCATATCCGCCCCGCCACCGGTCTCCTCGCCCTGCCGCTCGCCGCCGCCTGTCTCCTGGTCGATACCGACATGGCGCGCTGGCTGGGGGGCATCGCCGCCGTGCTCCTCGTCGGAGCCGCTGCCGCCGGCCCGCAGATCCGGTGCAGGGGATGGGCCGCCCGCGCGGCCCTGGCCCTCGGGGACGGGAGCTACGTGCTGTACCTCGTCCATGTCCCCGTGCTGACGCTGACCGCCTGGGCCTGCCCGGCGGAGTGGTCGGGCCTCGCCTACGGAGCGACCGGCCTCGCCGCCGCGCTCGCGGTCACGGCCCTGCTCGGGCCCCTCGACCTGACACTCTATCGGCGGCTGCGCCGCCGGATCGACGCGGCTCCCCTGCCCGCCCTGCGGCGCGGGCTGTCGCTCTACCTCGTGCTGTTCCTCGCCTGCGCGGCCTGGGGCAGCACGGAGACGGCCCGGAACGACTGGCAGGACGTCCGCGCCCGCGCCGCGTTGGCTCAATTGCCGCCGGACGTCTTCACCACGCCGTCCCTGGCGCGGACGGCGATCTCCGGCCGCGGATTGGCGCTGCCGCCCTCCGTGCAGAGCGCGCTGGAGGCGATCGAGCGCGTCTCGCCCACGGAAGCCGTGGTCAGCGCCTTCGCCTATGACGGGCAGGCGCCGAAGCGGGCGATGCGGCTCGCGCTGTTCTGCGGCGGGCAATTCGTCGGCCTCGACCGGCCGCGCCGGATGCGCAAGGATCTCGCCGCGCGCCCCGGCTTCGAAGGCTCCGGCAAGCGCCGGATCGGCTACCGGATGCGGGTCCCGGCCGAGGCCTGCTCCGCCGAGCGCGGGGCCGTCGCATTGGCGATCGACGGCGACGGCCTGATGGCGGTCCTGGAACCGCCCCCTGCCCTGTGATTCAGCCAGCCCGCGCGGCGTTTGAGCGAAGCCCCGATCCGCCATCCCGAAGGGATCAAATGGATTTGGGATGACGTCCTCGCTTCAGATCTCGCCTCGCCCGGCCTGCGCCAACACCTGGAAGGCGGAGAGCACCAGCGGCCGGCGGTCGAGATTGTAGATCGCGGCCTCCCGCGCCGCGGCGGCGATGCGCTCGGCGGCCTCCACCAGGGGCAGCAGGCGGGCCGGCCCCTCCCCCTGGCGCCGGTCGATCTCGGCGGCGACGTGGCGCTGCAGGCCGTCGAGGGCGGTGGCGAGCAGCGGCTCGGCATCGCGGCCGGCCAGGGTTTCGGCGAGCTTGAGCACCCGCCGCCAATCGGGCTCGGGCAGGCCGGCGAGCAGGGCGGAGACCTCTGCCTCGACCGCGGCGGTCGCCGGATCGAGCAGGGCCACCGCCCGGGCGACGGAGCCCTCGCTGAGCGCCGCCGCCCGCGCCAGGACGGCCGCGTCGACGGGCGGGAAGGGCGGCGGAAACCCCTCGATCACCGCGCGGACCTCAGCCTCCGCCAGGGGCCGCAACGCCAGGGCCCGGCAGCGGGAGCGGATCGTCGGCAGGAGACGGCCGGGCGCGTGGGAGACGATGAGGAAGATCGCCCGTGGCGGCGGCTCCTCGATCATCTTCAGGAGCGCGTTGGCGCTGTTGGCGTTCAGATCCTCGGCGCTGTCGACGATGCAGACGCGCCAGCCGCCCTCCCCGCCGGCGGTGGCGCCGAACAGGGCCAGGGCCTCGCGGGCGGCATCGACCGAGATGCGGGTCGGCAGGGTCTTGGCGCCGGGCGCCTGGACCCGGCGCAGGGCGACCAGGTTCGGATGCGAGAGCGCCGCCACCTGCCGCGCCGCCGGATGATCCTCCGGCAGGTCGAGCCCCGCGGGGGAGGGGAGCGTGCGCGGATCGGCGACGAGGCGGCGCGCCACCCGGTAGGCCAGGGTCGCCTTGCCGATGCCCTGCGGGCCGCCGATCAGCCAGGCATGGTGGAGCCGCCCCGCGGCGAGCGCCCCGGCGAAGGCGGCCTCGGCCT
>NZ_NKUI01000141.1 GCF_014845115.1 Methylorubrum zatmanii
ATGGGCGGGAGGGCGCGCGCTCACTGGAGCCCCGCCGCCGGCGTCGCCTCTGCCGGTGTCCCCAGGCGATAGAGGCGCGACAGCGTCCGCGCCCAAGTTCTTCCGTCCGTGGCGAAGACGTCCGAGGTGAGGGTGGGGCGCCCGGAAGCGATGGTCGGGTGGCCGAAGGAGACGCCGGCAAGCACCCGCGTCCGGCCGCTCAGAAAACTCCAGGATTCCATGAGCGGCGCCCGCGCCATCTCCTCCGGAGCCGGTCCGCCTTGCTCCAGCGCCTCCAGCGCGTCGGCGAGGTCGCGCAGCCGGTCGCAGAGCCGCCGCTCGTCGGGGGTGACGGGCATCTCGGGATCGAGGCCGAGCGCGCGGGCGAACCGCCCGCTGTCGAGGGAAGCGACGAAGGGATCCTGGGCGGCCACCTCGATGGCGGCGAGAAGGAGCATGCCCTGGCGCACCGTTCCGGCCAGCGGATGGCCCGCCGCGACGGCGTGCGTCTCGGATCGCGTCGGCGCGGGCAGGGCCACGGGCAGGAACCGGCAGCCGTCACCGGCGCCGGCGCGGCGGAGGAGGGGGCGCATCGTCTGTTCGAAGCGCGTGGCGTCCGGGCCTCCTCCGGCCCGTCCGGCCCCGAGCAGCCAGACCGGGGCGGCGGATCCGGGCTCCGGCCCCACGCCGGAAGCCTGATCCGCCGCCGCCCGTCCCGAGATCACCTGTTCCCCGCACTGGCCGAGGGCGAAGGCTGCGAGGCGCTCCTCCATGGCGCCCGGACCGACAACGACCACCGACAAGGCCGCCGCCTCGCGCAAGCTGCGGTAGGGGAGCCAGGAGAGCGGAAGGTCCAGGACGACGTCCCGCGCCGTCGCCTGCGCCTGCCTGATCAGATCCTCCGGATCGTCGAAGGTGACGAGGTCGCCGGGTTCGGCCTCGACGACGCACAGGGCCTCTGGCATCGTCTCCGGGATCCGGGCAAGGCCCTGTCCCCGCTCGGTGATCCTCAGCAACGTGGCGGGCCGTGCGGCGGTGGTCAGGGCGTGGGCCGCCGCGAGGGCGGCATGGGTCGCGGCCGAACGGCCATCGGCCCCGTAGAAGGCGTAGAGCATGGAGCAGTCCCATCCCGAGAGAGCGGAGCGGGCCACGGATGCCGGCGATGGAGTGGGACCACGCGCGGACGGGCGAGCTCAAGCAACGAGATGGAACTATACCACGGGTGTAATATTTTATCACGAGCAAAGCAAGCCGCCGCTCGACTTATCCTCAGCCAACGTCGAAGCGCTGGAGCCCGGCGCCCCCCTTCCGGGCGTTGTGTGCCAAGCGGCTCGCGAGTTGCTCGGCCTGACGCAGCTTGAGTTCTCGAAACTCTCGGACGTGAGCAAGAAAACGATAAATGATTTCGAGAACCAGAAGGTGGAGCCCCGAAGCCGCGTGGTCCGCGCCTTACGCGAAGCCCTGGAGAACCGTGGGGCGCGCTTCTACCGAAGTGGCGAAGCGATTGGCGTTCTGGTCAGCAGGCCGCACGTGAAGCGCGATGACGCGGAGGATGGCACCGGGCGAGGCTAAACAGCTTGGTTCCGCGAAGAGATCTTGCCTCTACATGTGGGTACGTTTCTACCGGCATCGGCTTGCGGTGGTCGAGCAACAGGGCTGGACGTCACGGGATCGCTCGCATCCAGCCGTTGCCCACGGTTCCCCAGGGAAGCGGGTGTCAACCGTCGGACCTGGAGAACCAGGCTCGGCGCCCTGGCAAGACCATCGCTTCCAAGATGCGGCCTCGCCCCGCTCAAGCCAGCCCCCCGCTATTGCGGGCGCCTGAGGTCGAGAACGACCCACCCGAGGATCGCTGCCGTGAGGGTTGCGATCACGGGCATCGCGACGCCATCGTGCCCCGGCCGAGCGTCTCAGGCGCCGACCAGACGAAACTGCGGCTCGCCGGCTGACCTGCCCGTTAGGCGCGATGCGCAGCGGGTCTGGTTCCGGCCGCATGCCTTGGCTTCGTAGAGGGCGGCATCGGCCAAGCCGTAGAGGTCGGCGTCGGTTATCCCGGTCGCCAGCCCGATGCTGACCGTGACGGCGCCTGGCGCGATGCCGGCCGAGGCGATTGCCAGTCCCGACACCTGGGCGTGCACCCTCTCGGCGACGCGCCGCGCGCCCGCAGCGTCGGTGTTCGGCAAGAGCAGCACGAACTCCTCGCCGCCGACCCGACAGGCGAGGTCGCCGGGCCGGGGCACGGCAGCCTTGAGGCAGCCGGCCAAGCCCTTGAGCACCTCGTCACCCACAGCGTGGCCGTAACGGTCGTTGTAGCGCTTGAAATGGTCGGCATCGACGACGAGCAGCGACAGCGGGTTGCCCGTGCGTCGGGCGTCCTCGCAAGCCCGGGCGAGGACCTGCTCGAACCGGCGGCGGTTCGCAAGGCCGGTCAGCGCGTCGGTGCGCGAGAGGCGGGCCATCTCGGCGTGCATCTCCGCGCGGCGGCGGAGCTCGCGGCCGAACAGCAGCGACAGCGTGACCGTCAGCCCGCACAGCACGAGTACGACGGCGGCGATACCGAGCGCCTTCGTCCGCCATGCGGCCTCGACCTCGGCGGTGGCGACGGCGACGTTGAGGACGAGGGGTAGGTCGCCGACCCGCGTGAAGGCGTAATGGCGCTCGACGCCGTCCCGGACCGAGGTGCCGACGAAGGCGCCGCCGCCCTCGCGCACGAACCGGTCGAAGTTCCGGGTGCCGGCGATGTTCACGCCGATGTCGGCCTCGACGTAGGGATGGCGCACGACGCGCGTGCCGTCCTGCATGTAGAGGTTGATCGCACCCTCATGACCGAGGCTGATCCGGTCGAACAGCCGGGTGAAGTACGATAGCTTGAGCGTACCAAGCGCAACGCCGCCGAACGAGCCATCGGGGTTGGCGATGCGGCGGCTGAACGGCAGCATGCGCTCCCCGGTCAGGCGCGAGATCAGCGGTCGGCCGATATGGAGGCCGACGTCCGAGCGCGCCTTGTGGACCTGGAAGTAGTCGCGGTCGGCGTAATTGCCCTTGCGCGGAGGGACGGCGCCCGCATCGGCCGCGACGTCACCGTCGGCGTCGATGACCAGCATGACCCCGAGGTCCTTGGCGGTGGCGGCCCGGTCGAACAGGATGAGTTGGCGCAGCTTGGGGCCGGCCCCCGCCGCCTCGGGCGCACGCAGGTTCTCGACCGCCGCCTGCAGGGACAGGTCGATGAGCTCGACGTTGCGGGCAATGTCACGCTCGATGACCTGCAGTAGGTTCTTCGAGGTTTGCTCGGCCTTGTCCCAGGCGTCACGGCGCACCTCCAGCAGCAGGAGCCCTGACGTGACCAGCATGCCGACGGGCGCCAGCACGCTGAGCGCGACCCAGTTGCGGCCGGACCGGAGGATGCGCGGGAGGCGCCGAGGCAGGATCATCGCGCGGCGTTCCCCGGCTGCGTTGTCGTCGCTTCGATCCTGACACGCCGAGACCTAACGGGTCTTTGCGAGTGCGGAAGGGTTGTCCGGCCCGCCCACGCCTGACGGACGGGCTCGCCGAGGCAATCGGCCGCGCGAGCCTCGACCTGCTCGTCACCGACGAGACGCCCCCCCCGGGTCCTGCGCTAACCGCGAGCCTGACGTTCGATCACCCGGCTGCCGGTCAGCGGCGTCGTGAGCGCTGCCTCACCGCTCCTTGTACCCGTGAGATGAAGAACGCGGGGACGGCGAAATAGGAAGCCGAGCCAGGTGCCGCGGATGAGCCGCTCGAAGAGAAGAGGCAGTACGACGGCGACGCTCATCACGGCGAGCGAGGCCAATCCGACATCCTCGATCACGCCCGTCTTCACGATCAGGCTGCGCCAGGCGGCCATTGGCAGGAAGAAGGCAAGATAGATCACGATGGAGCGCTTCCCGCAGGTACGCAGCGCCCCCGTCACGACGCCTCCCGCTTCGGCCAGCAAGCTGGCAAGTGCGACAATCGCCAGCGCGCCCGCGAATCCGGCCGCGAGACCCACCCCCGGCAGGCTCGCGAGGGTCGGGTGGTCCGGGATGCCCGACGGCGTGAAGGCGAGCCAGCCCTCGGCCAACGCCCAGGCCCCAAGGCTTGCAAGCGCCAGCCGCCGGTAGCGCCGCACGGCATCGGAGAAGGCAAAGATCTGGTCGGCCAGGAGGTAGCCGCCGACGAAGTAGACGTAGCGGGCGCAGAACTCCTCAACGAGGAAGGAGGAGGTTTGGACCGGCATGATCTGCAACAGCGCGGCGGTCCCGAGAAGCGCCGGGCCAGGCAAAGGCCGCAGCAACTTCGTCACGATCGAGAACACGGCGAGGAGATAGATGAACCACAGCGTTGAGTAGGGCTCGACGAGGGCGAGGGCAAGGTGAGCCAGGAAGGCCGGGATGCCCCCATCCCCGGCGACGGTCTCGTACTTCAACGCCGACTGAAGCAGCAGCCAGAGCAGGTAGAAGTAGGCGAAGTGGATTATGCGCCGGTCGGCGAAGCGGCGCCAGTCACGGTCCAGCACCCGTCCGACGAACAGACCCGAGAGCAGGAAGAAGTCCGGGATCCGGAACGGCTTGGCGAAGGCGACGACCGGGTGCAGGAAGCCCTCCCCACCCATCGCCTCGCCGGTGCCGAGGGTCGAGTGCATCATCACCACGAGCAAGATGCAGATGCCCTTTGCCACGTCGACCCAGGCGTATCGGAGCTCCTCCTCCGCTTGAGTTCTCGCCCGCCCGCCCACGATCCGTCCCCGTATCCCAGCCCGGGGCCGAGTTTCGCCGGAGCCGGTTAAGCGAGCGGCAGCACCGGCGCGCGACCGTCCATGATGGACAACGGAACTTGAACGAAGCCGCGGCCGCGGTACCAGCGCACGTTCGCCGATGCGCCGACCAGCCCCCCCGGACGAACTGCCCTGCGTCCCGTGGCGCGTTGCGAAGCCGCGTCGAACCCGTTCCGGCGCGCTCCAGCGGTGTCCACGGCTTGCGCCCGAGGCCGCCCGGAGGCGGCACAACTTCAACCGATAAGGGCCGGGAAAGCGCAGCCGGGGTTGCCGCCGGCGCCCGGCGTGGTGTCATCGCACCGCTCTCCCGCGCCACCGTCACCAGGCCGGTCGGGCAAACGCGCGCTCGGCCACCGGGACATCGTACCTCGCTCCGGCACGCTCAACGTCTCACGCCATACGGTCGCCCGCCACGGACGGCCGTCAATCCCAGATCCCGCGCAACCGTACTTTCTACGGTGTGTGCCGGCCTCGCTGCGTTCCATATAGGCCGCTCGCGGAGTGGGGGCTGACGTTGGGCGAAGACCGGCCGGACGAGTATCACGTCTACCTGAGACACGACGACGTCATCTATTTCCTGGCGGCGGACGGGACGTTCGTGTCGGACCTCGAAGGCGGTCGCGCTTTCGAGAGGATCGAGGACGCGTTCGAGGTGATCAACGCCATGACGGATGGGCGCGATCTCCCGAGGGAGCATGAACCCGGAGTGGTTCGGAACGCGCACCGCTTCTACGGGCCACGCGCCCGAGGCTGAGGGCAGGCGAACCCGCACGCAGCAGGGAGGGGGAGACCTGACCGGCATTTGGACCGGGCGGACCGAGGCTACCGCGTGGCGGCGGTTCTGGGTGGCCGACAGGCGACATCCGGGAAGCACATGGGTGCGGGCAGGAGGTCGTCCAAGGACGAGGGCGCCGAGCCCGTACCAGCGGCCCGCCACGTGTCGCACGCTGAGCGCCCCCCGGGCCGAGACATCGTCAGCGCAGGCCGATCCTCAAGCAGGCGACCCGCCTGAAGCGCAGGCTGAACTGCCTGAGCAGTCTGTACGGCAGCAGGACCGTGTTGCCCGCCGGGCGCCGGACAAAGGCCCCGGGCAGACCGACCTGCGCTGTCGCCACCATGCGGTCGCCGATCCTAACACATAAGCACGGCGCAACAGCCCCTTCTGGCGCCTCATCAACAGGAAGAAGCGCTCGGTGGATGTGCCGCCGTGGACGCGGCTGCTATAATAAGCGTCCTGCAACTCCTCACAGCTCGGCCCGGCTCGGGTCTCCGTGTAAGAACAAGGTCGCGCGCGGAACCGGCGTGCCTGACCGAGCCGGAACGTGACACCATGGCCGCGGAATGGCCCCTCAAGGATTAAGCGACCAATCCTTGAAGGTTCATTCATCCCGCCCGGACGCGGGCGTGGCCCGGCCGATGGCAAGCAAAGGAAAAGAGGTTCAATCCTTTCACCAGCTCAACTCCAGTCAATCCTTGACGCATGACAACGGTCGAGCGGAAAGACCGGGGAGACTTGGAACATCACCTTCGGCGTCCGAACCTGCGATACTTTGGCCAGCGTATTTTGCTGTTGACGGACCGGCCCCGCGTCTGGAATCGATACGCGCGGCACAAGCCACATCAGGAGGAGATCGGGACATGACCGCATCGAACTGCCGCGCCTGCTCGCGCGAGCCGCCGCAGGCGGGCTGAGGCACGCGGTCCTGCCAGACCGCGCGCCTCGTCAGAGCCATCCCCCCTTCAGGGCCATCACGCTCACGACAGCGCCCTAAGGGATATCCAGGATCGACGTCGGCCGGCTTCGCCGGCCGGGGGTCCCGTGCGCTCCTCGCATATCGATCGCACAGTCGATTCCGGGCCGCAAGCCCGCTTCGCGCCCCCATCGGTCCATCACCGACCCGCAACGGCACGTCCGGCTCGCCGGACGCGTGCCCGTGTGGGACCGCTATGGAGCGCGATGATGACCAGCCGCACCGAAGGGCAAGGCCCCTCCACCGAAGCCCCGGACGGAAATCCCCGACCCCACCAACTCGATCTTCCGTTCGACCCGACGTCCGGCCGGCCGGGGGTCCCGCGGGACCGGGAGCTCGACACGGCGGGCCCGAACAGGCGCGGCCCGAACGAGCTTGATGCGCCGGTGCGCGCAGGATCCGACGCTCCGGAAGGGCCGGACGACCGTGACCCATCCCTCGACGCGGGACCGTGCCGGGGAGTGGGACCCGGTGAGCGGGACACGATCTACGTCGACCGTCACATCACCCGGCTGGGCGTGCGGGTCCACGGCCGGACCTACTCGTCTCCTGCCGTCGAGGCGGCCCGGATGGCCGGTGAGCGCCGGGTTCGCGTGGCCGTCGACGCAGCTGACCCACGTTGGATCTTCGCGTTGGTCCGCGGCGCCTGGCACCGCGTGCCGTGCGGGGATGCTCCCGCAGGAAAGGCCCCCCTCCGCGGCGGACCACGGGCCACGGCGAGACCGGACGCGGCAAATCGGGCGTTGCCTTCGGCCGGGACGACCAACGTGATCGACCTTGAGGCCGCGCGGCGGAAACGTTCCGCCGCGTCCGAGCCGTCTCCTGCCGGCTCCCGGTGACGGCTTGGCGCTCGCGGCGGCGATGCCTGTACGCCGTGCAGCGAGGGAGGCACCTCGGGCCGGGGAGCCGCGGCTTTGGCCGGCCTGATAGCCGGGACCGCACCGGCTCCTCGGACCCGGCTCGCCGTCCGTCGCCGGTCGCCGCGCACCGTTCGCGGGCGGATCCGGCATAGCGGGCAGGCGCTCGGAAGCCGGGGCGGAGACCGGATCCTCCTGACCCGCCAGGCGCAGCGCGTCGCGAGCCGGAGCCGGTCCGGGGGACGGCCCCGACACGCCGGCGAGGTGGGATTCAGTCAAGCTTAGCCGACCCGGGCTAGCCTGCCGGCGTGTCGGCCCGCCGCGATATGGACGATCACGAGGCAGGGGAGGTGGAAGTTTGCCGTTCTCGCGCGAGGCACCGTTTCGGCTCGGCTTCGCACCCGGGCGCGCTCCTCCCGGTGCGGCACAGCCTTGGGCACCGGTTCGCACGGGCGCGGAAGGCCGAAGCCGCTGGTCCTTCATGCACCGCATCTGGTCGCACCGGATGCAGGGAGACGTCCCCTACGAAAGCCTGCTGGAGGCGGACCTGGTTACCATCCTGTGCGTCGATCCCGAGGTGGATGGCTTCTGGGCGCAGCCGGAGGCGTTTCGCTGGCGGCAGGACGGCAAGGTGCGTCGGTACGTGCCCGACTTCTTGATCCTGACCACCGCCGGCGCGCGCGCGTACCGCGAGGTCAAGCCCCTGCGTCGCCTTCGGAAGGACCCTTCGCTGGGCGGCAGGCGCCCGGCTATCGAAGCGGAAAGCGCGCGGCGCGGGGCGACGTTCGAGACATGGACCGAGAAGGAGATCCGGCGGTCACCGCGCCTTGAGAATGCGCGCGAGATCCTCTGCCACGCCGGACCGGTCTGGGATGAGCCGGCGCTCGCGGCCCTGCGCCGAACCATTCGGGCGGGCACCTGCGCGGGGACCACCGGCGAGCTCCTGCGCTCGGCCGGCCTCGGCCCGGACGCCCTCGGTACGCTGCTCGGGCTCGTTGCCCTCGACGAGTTGCGGATCGACCTCGACCAGCCCCTCTCCCTGCGAAGCCTTCTTGTCGGCCGGAGGACCGCGTGAGCGCCGCCCAAATCGAGCTCCATCCCGGCGCGCACGTGCACGTGCAGCGCGAGGGAGGCCGTCCCGAACTCTGGAAGGTTCTGAAGCGGAAGCGGAAGGGCTGGCTCGTGCAGCTCGGGGACCAGGACGCGGTCACCTGGTCGGACGATCACATCCACGACCTCCGCCTGGACCATGCTGTCGAGCTCTATGCCGCCGACCCCGAGGCCGACGAACACGTGGCCTACTGCCTGTCCAAGGCGTTCGAGGCCTTTCCCGAAGACCTCAAGACCATCGCCCTGCGCCGGGCCGAGTACGTGCGCGAGGTGGATGACTGGCACGGGGCGGGGGAGACGCTGGAGGAGAGCTACGTATGGGCGGCGCTTCACGTTTTCGCGGCTTTCGAGCGTGAATGGCGCGAGGAGGACGTCGCCTACGCGGCGGCGCTCGCGGAGCGGCGGCGCCAGCGGCAGCGCAAGGCTGCCACCGAGCTGAAGCGGCCGAAGAAGGGGCAGCCTCTCGTCGTTCCGAAGCCCCGCACGGTCGAGCTCTGGTACCGGACCTGGATCACGCACGACCGCGACATCCGCGTGCTCCTGCCGGATTTTCGTGGTCGGGGCGACCGGACGCAGCGCTATGCCGAGTGGATCTACGTCGAGATGCGGGCCCATATCGAGAAGTATTACTTGGTCAAGGACCGCCGCCGGCCGCCGCTGACCTACGCGTACGGCAAGTTCGAGGACCATTGTAAAGGCAAGGGCCTCGACGCCGACAAGCCGCGGAGGAAGGGCGAGCCGCGCCCCTATCCCACCTATGCGGCCTTCCGCACCCTCAAGAACGGGATGCTCGACGCGCGGGAGGAGATGCAGGTGCGGGAAGGGGGCCGGAAGGCTTACCTGACGTTCAATGTCTTCCGGAAGACGGATCCCCTCGCCAAGGTGATGGCGGAGGTCGAGTTCGACCATTCGCTGGTCGACCTGATCGTCGTGGACGAGCAGACCGGGCGCGCGATTGGCCGGCCGTGGTTCACGGCCGCGCTCGACCGCGCGTCGAGGATGCTGATCGGGTGCCATCTGTCCTTCGAGGTGCCGAGCTACGCGGCGCTCCAGCGCTGCATGGGGCACGCGTTCTGGCCGAAGGACCTGCGCGGCATCGAGGGGCTGAGCAATCCCTGGCCCTGCGAGGGCATCCCGCAATTCGCGTTCGTGGACAACGGGAAGGAGTTCCGGTCAAAGAGCCTGCGGCGCAGCGAGACGGCGATGAACTTCCGCATCCGCCCCCTTCCGGTCATGGCACCGTGGCTGAAGGGCAAGCTGGAACGGCTGTTCGGGCGCTTCAACGCGCAGGTCTACGCCCATCGCGAGGGCAAGACGTTCCACAGCGCGGTCGCGCGCGGCGACTACAACTCGATCAAGCGGGCCGAGACCACGCTGCCCCAGCTGCGCCGGGACCTGCTCGGCTACATCGTCGATGACTATCATGTCACGCGGCACAGGACGCTGGAGGCGCGGCCGCTCGACGTCTGGAACGACCTCGTCGCGCGCAACGGCGGCATCCGGGCCGTCCCGTCGCACGCCCAGATCATCGAACTCATCGGCCAGGTCCGAGAGCGGCCCATCGGCAACACCGGCATCCACCTGGAAGGCCTCAACTACCATTCCGACCGGCTGACCGCCCTCCGCGAGCGGCGGGGCGGGCGCCAGAAGCTCTACCAGGTCCGGTTCGACCCCTTCGACCTCTGGAGGATCTGGGTCCTCGACGAGGAGACGGGCGAGCACATCCCGGTCGACTGCACCAACCAGGCCATCGCCCGCAACGTGTCGATCTTCGCGGCCGGCCTGCACCTCCAGCAGGCGCGCAGCTCCGGGGCCGGCCGCTTCGTCACCGAGCAGGACATCGTCCTGGCCAAGCAGCGCGTCGAGGAGGAGAGCGACCGCATCCTCGGCAACGGAGGGTCCGTCACGACCGCGGCCAAGGTCGCCCGATATCGCTATCCGAACGGGGAGTATTTCACGCCCGTCGGTCCCCGGAAGGCGGGTCAGCCGGAGCGGGTCAAGGGCACTCCGGCGGCCGAGCCGGTCCCCGCCGCGGTTGCGCCCGTGGCGCCGGATACGCCTTCCGCCCCGGCGCCGACGGCGCCGCCCCCGTCCGCCAGCTCCGCCCACGAGAGCCTGACGGAAGACCTCGACACCCTCATGGACGAATGGAGCCGGGCATGACGCCGACGGACGCGGATATCAACGGTGGTCGACGCACCGCCGCGCGACCCCGGCCTGCCCGAGCAACTGGTCCAAGTCTGGTTCGCCGGGAACCACTCGGACATCGGCGGCAGCTACATCGAGCCCGAGTCCCGCCTGTCCGACATCACGCTGCGGTGGATGATCGAGGAGGCGACGCGCCTCCCGGAGGGCCTCAAGGTGGACGGCCTGGGGGCGCCCGGCGACGCGATGGGGAACCCGAGGCTGCGCCTCTTCCCGCGCAGCGACGGCGTCCAGCATTGCGAGATCGCCGGCATGCGCGACACCATCGAGGAGCGGACCTCGGCCGCCTTCATCCCGGCTTGGCTCCGCCGCCGGGCCCGGGGCAAGAACTGGGAGGAGCAGGACCGCGAGGTACCGCACGACGCCGTCGTCCACCCCACGGTCGATGAGCGCTTTGCCCTGCCGTCCGTCGTGCAGTGCGCCGGGTCGGGGCCCTATCGCCCGGGGGCCCTGGCGAACCACGGCCGCTTCAAGGGCCGCTTCAAGGGCCGCTACGGTGCCGACGAGGCTGGCCAGGCCGTCGGGGCCGAGGCGTCGGGCTGAGGCACGTGGCTCGCTGGCCGGCTGCCCGGCCAAGCTTCAGCAATGCAGCGGGGTCGGCCGGTAACGCCGGCCTTCCACCTTGGCGGGGCGGCAGGCTCGAAGAAGACGATCTCGCCGCAGCGGATGGCGGGCCAGCAGGAGGCCGCGCTCGTCACGGGCCGCATGCCGGGGGCCGGTTGGGCCGTCACGAGACCGGGGCCCCGGACGCCGGGGTCGACGGCTTCATCGAGATGCGCGACGTGGAGACCGGCGAGGTCCGGGCCCGGTTCGTGGCCGCTCAGATCAGGACCGTCCAGCGGCTGGCCGAGGACACCGGCGAGGACTTCCGCTTCCGGCCGGAGGAGCGGGACCGAGACTACGGGCTCAACTCCGATGCCCCGGTGATCCTCGTGGTGGTCCGCCTCGCCAGCGACCGCCTCCGGCGGTGGTCGGTCCGGGCCCACTTCGCCGACCCGGAGCGACGACGCAGCCGCCAGGTGGTCTTCGACCCGGCGGCGGACCTGCTCGCCGGCGACACCGCCGGGCGCCTCGCCGATCTGGTCGCGACCTTCGCCAAGCCGGGCCGGATCGTCCCGTCGTCGCGGGTCGAGGAGACGCTGGACCGGAATCTGCTCCGGGTGGTCCACCCCGAGCACCTCTTCGTCGCGCCGACGGACCTGTCCCGCGGCGACATCCGCGAGGCCTTGCTCCGGCATCGGGCGTACCCGGCCCGGGACCGGATCGGGGACGACGGGTCCCCGGTCAGCTTCCGGGACCTCGACGACCCCTGTCCGAGGACGCCTGCGAGACGGGCGCCATCGACCGCCTCGACGCCGGCGAGTGACACGGGTCCGACGGGGAGGTCACCGAGCGGCGCTTCGTCAAGCGCCTGGGCCGGTGCCCATCCGAGCGCATGGGCGGGCGGCTCTCGTTCCGCAGGGAGCGCCGCCACCTGTTGTTCAAGGCCGATCGGCACCCGGGCATCGAGCGGAGCATCCGGTAGCGCTCCTACCAGGACCAGACCCAACGGAAGGTCGTCTCGGCCCACGGCAAGGGCAGGGACCGCAAGGGCGCGGCCTACTACCGGCACCAAGCCTTCGACCCGCGTTTCCTCCGGTTCGGCGACGACTGGTCCCTCGCCATCGAGCCGACCTGCCCCTTCCCCGGGGCGGGTTCGAGGAGCACCCGTTCGGCTACGGGCGCCTGAGGACGATGAAGAAGGTCAAGTCGTTCGAGACGGACTCGAACGTGCGCGGGCACATCGGGATGTGGCGGAGCGTGCCGACCGAGCGGGGGCCTCCTCGCGCGGGGCGACCCGTTCCTGAGGTTCGAGCTCGTCCCCGGCCTCGTGCACCAGCACGGCGGGAACGATGACCTCCGGATGAGGAGGGAGGACCCGGAGGGGCTGCGGGCCAGGGGCGCCCTCGGCATCGTGACGCATACGTTGCGACGCCTGCTCGCGCGCCACCCCATCCGCTCGAATGCCACGGCAGGATCGCCCGCAAAGCTCCCGGGGCTTCCAGGAAACTCATCCCTGGGGCATAGGAGCGGGCCGTGCTCGCCGTCCCGGCGCCAGCTTTCGCAACTTCGGTCACGAGCCTTGGCTGATGTTGGAAACCCTGCCTGCACATCTCACCCGGGCGGCGCTCGGCTTCCTCCTGGGAGCGCTGTTGGGCCTGGTCGCCCGCCGGGGACGGTTCTGCACGCTCGGCGCCGTCGAGGACGCCGTCTACGCGCGGGATACGCGCCGGGCGCGTGCCTGGATGCTCGCCGCCGGGCTCGCGATCCTCGGAACCCACCTGCTGGAGGCCTACGCGGGCCTCGACCTCGCACGGTCCATCTATGCGGGTCCCCGCCTGGAATGGGGCGCGCTGGTCGTCGGCGGCACGATGTTCGGGTTCGGGATGGCCCTCGTCGGGACCTGCGGGTTCGGGGCCCTCCTGCGCCTCGGCGGCGGGGACCTGCGGGCGCTCCTCGTCCTGCTGGTGCTGGGCCTTTCCGCCTACATGGCCGTCAGCGGCTTGACCGGGCTCGCCCGGGTGGCACTGGCCGGGCCGTTGAGCGTGGAGCTCGGCGCGGCGGGCGCGCAACGGCTGGGGGCCTTGCTCGGCCTCGACCGCGGCGGAACCGCCGCCCTCGGCATCGCCGTCGCCGCCGGCCTCGGCTTCGCCGCCCTCGTCGGGCCCGGCCTCCGGAAGAGCCGCCGGCTGCTCTACGGCGCCGTCGCCATCGGATGCCTCATCGCCGCCGGCTGGTGGACGAACGGGGTCGCGGGCCACGACGAGTTCGAGGCGCGGGCGGTCGGCTCCTTCAGCTTCGCCCGTCCCGTCGGCGACACGCTGCTCTACGCGATGCTCGCCAGCGGGATGAAGGTCGACTTCGGCGTGGGCTCGGTCCTCGGGGTGGTCCTCGGCGCCTTCGCCGCCGCCCGCGGCGGCGGCGAATTCCATTGGGAGGCGCCCGACGACGCGCGCGAGGTCAAGCGCCATGTCCTCGGGTCGTTCCTGATGGGCACCGGGGGCGTGACCGCCCTCGGCTGCACCATCGGCCAGGGGCTGAGCGGCCTCTCGACGCTCTCGGTCGGTTCGCTGCTTGCCCTGGCCTCCATCCTCGTCGGGGCGCGGGCGGGCCTCTACTACCTCGTGGACCGTCACGCCTGAGCGCCTCGGTGCCGGGACCTTGGCGGCGTGTTATGACTTGGGTCGTAGCGCGGGCGGCGGGGCAGGGAACGTGCCGAGCGTTCGTCGCCGTCTTCGCGACGCAAGGCTCGACGCTCGCAGCGCCCGTCCGGGAGGGAGCAGACCATGGGACAGGCATTTCGGAACGGTTGTCTTATCATGGCCACGCTGTCGGCCAGTGCCGCCTCGGCTCAGGAAGCACTGGTCAGTTACCGCAGCCTCTCCCCCGAGATCGCGCTCGAACTGGCCCGCGCGTCGCTGGAGGCGTGCCGAGCCGCGGGATACCAGGTCGCCGTTTCGGTGACGGATCGGTTCGGCTCGCCGCAGGTCGTGTTGCGGGATCGCTTCGCGGGACCACACACCCTGACGACGGCGAGCGCCAAGGCCTGGACGTCGATCAGCTTCCGCACGAACACCTCGGAGCTTGTTGCCTTGAGCCAGCCGGGGCAGCCGCAAGCCGGGATCCGCCAGTTGCCGAACGTGGTGGTGCTCGGCGGCGGCGTGGTCATCGAGAGCGCTGGCACGACCGTCGGGGCCGTCGGCGTGTCCGGGGCGCCCGGGGGCCCGGAGGACGAGAAGTGCGCCAAAGCCGGCATTCAGGCGGCACGGGACAAGCTTGAACTGTGAGGCCATCGTCCGAGCGCGCGAGAGCCGACCGCGAGTGGCCGGGATGCTCGTTGCCGCGGCGGTCGCCGCAACGGCCGGACGTTCTGCCGGCACCTGCTGTCCGAGCCTTGACGGAGCGCGCAGCGATGGGACGTCCCGCCTCGGCTCGAAAGATCGCTCGCCGCCCGTGAAGCGTCGCGCGCCTTGCGGCCGGCCAGGCCTGGGATGCCACGGGAGATCGCCCGATCGCGCCATCCAGGGCGCGACGACCGCGCCCTCCCCAACCGCAGCCGGCTTCCGCGGCGACAGGAAAGCGGCAAGGCCGCCTCGCCGGTCGGTGGCGCGTCCCCGCAGGGTGCCGCGCGAGCCGAAGGCGCCCGTTGCGCGGACCGGGGCGACCGTCAGCCCGTCCGCCCCTCGCAGAAGGCGCGGTGCAGGGCCGCGATGATCTCGCGGACCTCGGGGCGGGCCAGGGCATAGTAGATGTTCTTGCCGTCCCGGCGCGCCTCCACGAGGTCGTCGGCACGCAGGCGTGCGAGCTGCTGCGAGACGGCGGGCTGGCGCAGGTTCAGCAGTTGCTCAAGCTCGGAGACGGAACGCTCGCCCTCGACCAGGAGGCAGAGGATGACGAGGCGCGCCTCGTGGGCGAGGGCCTTCAGGAGCTCGCTCGCGTCGCGGGCGTTGGCGAGCAGCAGATCCAGGTCGATGGATCCGGGTGCCGTTCCGCTCGTCGCCGTCTCCCCCTGCCGCAGCGGCATCGTTCAATCCTCTTCCAGGCCGTTCGCTTGCAGGTGGCGTGCCGTCCCGTCCGCTTCAGGGCAAGGCCGGCAACCGACCGAGCAGCCGCTCGGCCCGCCCCCAGAAGAAATCCTCGCCCGGATAGCCCTCGATCCGGTCCAGCTCGCGCCCGCCCTCGACGAGGACGAACGTGGGTGTGTAGCGGATCGGGCGCCTGAGCGTGAGTCCCGGCGGCAGGCCCGCGTCGAGGTCGACACGACGCAGCGGCGCCCGCCGGCCGACGTCGGACTTCGGGTAGATCGGGCCGATCACCCGCTCCCATTCCCGGCACCAAGGGCAGCCACGCCGCTCGAACATGAGGAGTTCGGCGGCCTCGGCCGTCGCGGGCAGGAGGGCAAGCCCTCCCGCCCACGCCATCAGGGACCGCCGCGTTCCGTGCATCGGGCTTCCCAAGTGCGACACCCCGGCACATAATATAGGGAAAGGCGAATATGTTCGAGGGGTAAGCGCCGTGACCGCCGACGTCGGGATCCTGACCGCCTTCGGCGCCGGGCTGCTCTCGTTCCTCTCGCCCTGCATCCTGCCGCTGGTGCCGCCCTATCTCTGCTTCCTGGCGGGCGTCTCGCTGCAGGAACTCGTCGAACGCCCGGACCGCTCGCTCGCGCGGCGCGCCGTCCTGCGCGCCCTGGCCTTCGTGCTCGGGTTTTCCACGGTTTTCGTGGCGCTCGGCGCGAGCGCGTCCGCCGCCGGTCAGCTCCTGGCGGACCACGTCGGCGTGCTGTCCCGCGTCGCCGGCATCGTGATCGCGGCGCTCGGACTCCACCTGATCGGCGTCTTCCGCTGGATGCCGCTCCTGCGCGACGTGCGCGTCCAGGTCGAGGCCCGCCCGCAAGGCGTCGCCGGGGCCTTCCTGGTCGGGCTCGCCTTCGCCTTCGGATGGACGCCCTGCGTCGGACCCGTCCTGGCCTCGATCCTGCTGCTCGCCGGAGGGGAGGACGAGGTCGCGCGCGGGGCGTGGCTGCTGGCCGCCTACGCCGCCGGGATCGGCTTGCCCTTCGTCGCCGCCGCCTTCTTCACCGGTCCCTTCCTGAGGCTGGCCGGCCGGTTCCGGCGCCACCTGCGCACCGTCGAGGCGACGATGGGGCTCGCCCTCGTCGCGACCGGGCTCGTCATCTTCGGCGGGTGGATGCCGCTCGTGGGGGCTTGGCTGACGGACGCGGTACCCGTCCTCGGACGGATCGGCTGAGAAATCCACCGCCGGCGGAGGCACGTTCCGGCGTCCCGCCCCGAAACTCACCCGTACCGGAACACGCGGAGCCGCTCGAAGGCGCGCAGCTCGATCAGCAGGCGGTGCGGCAGCGCCGGGTCGCGGGCGTCGCGGGCGGCCGGGACCTTGCCGAGGCTGGCCGTCATCCCGTCCGCCGATCGCCGGAACTCCGGGTCGGACCGGACGGCCTCGCCGGCCTCCGCGTCGCAGCGGCCCCCGGGCGCGGCCACGTCGCTCGCGGCGGTCCCGATCCAAGTCGCCGTAGCGTCCGGACAGGTCCGCGATGCAGTCGGAGAAGCGGCGCAGGGCGCCCGCGCGCCGCCCGGCGTCCAGGGGCGCGGGTCGCCGCCTCGACGATCTCGCGGGCCCGCGCGTCATCCTCGCGCTCGACCGCCTTGGCCGCCGCGTCCAGGGACCCGTCGAGCGCGTCGAGGACGGGTGCCAGGTCGGAGCGTCCTCGCGCCGCCGCGACGAGCCTGGCGCCCTCCGTCCGGAGCGTCGAGCGCCGGCGGTCGAGGGCGGTCAGGTCCGCATGGTCGTGCGCCAGGTAGGCCAGCAGCGTGCGCCGCCCACCCTGGAGGCTCCAGGATGGCCCCGACGTCGGGACCGGGCGTCGCGCCGGCGCGCCGTGGGAGCGCGCGCGGCGAGCCCGGCGGTGCATGGAACAGCCGGGCGCAGGACGGATGGCAGGCGTCGCTCGTGCATGCAACGCGGTTCCCGGATTGCCAGGCGCCGGCGGGGCGCCGTACACATGCATGAAGAAGAATGTCTGGAGGAGACGCGATGTCCACCCGGCGCCAGTTCCTCGCGGGCGCACTGGCGCTCGGGTTGCCGCGGCATGCCGCGGCCGAGCCGGTCCAGGACGACGACGGCCTCTACCGCGAGCCCTGGTTCCTCGAAAGCTTCCTCGACCTGCCCGACGACCTCAAGGCGGCGCGCGCGCATGGCAAGCGCCTCGCCGTGCTCTGGGAGCTGAGGGGATGCCCCTATTGCAAGGAGATGCACCTCGTGCATTTCGCGGACCCGGGCACGAGCGGCTTCGTCCGCGACCGGTTCGAGATCCTGCAGCTCAACATCATCGGCGCGCGGGAGGTGACCGACTTCGACGGCGAGCGCCTGTCGGAGAAGCGGTTCGCGGAGAAGTACGGGGTCCGCTTCACGCCGACCCTCCAGTTCTTCCCCGAGGAGGTGACGGGCATCGCCGGGAGGCGGCCCCGGGAGCGCGAGGTCCTGCGCATCCAAGGCTCTGTCGCGCCCGAGGACTTCCGCCGGACCTTCGCCTTCGTGGCCGAGCGCGGCTACGAGCGGACGAGCCTGCGCGAGTACCTGCGCTCCTCGGGTCCGGGACAGAAGGGGTAGGGCGCGCGGCCGACGGCCGGCATTCAAAAAACATTTCGGCTTGACTCAAACGCGATCTGCGTCAAACTTGCATAAATTCGCATATGTCGATGGGTCGAGGCCCTCCGGCGATGCGGCCGGCCGGGAAACGGTCGCGAGAGCCGCAGGGACGGCCCACCGAGGAAACGCCAGATGCGCAGGCCGATCACCGCCTATGCGCTCGCGGGGCTCTGCGCCCTCGCGACCGCCGCCGGAGCCGAGACCGCCTCGGGCGGGCTCGCCCCCTTCAAGATTGTCGCGGCCGACGGCACGGACGCCATCCCGGATCCGCTGACCGACAAGCCGGGTGATCCCGCCGCCGGCGCCAAGGTCGTGGTCAACCGGCGCCAGGGCAACTGCCTCGGCTGCCATCAGATCTCGTCGGTCAAGAGCGAGGACTTCCACGGCGAGGTCGGCCCCTCCCTCGACGGCGTCGCCGGGCGCTGGGACGCGGCGCACCTGCGCATGATCGTGGTCAACCCGAAGCACGTCTTCACCGAGGCGACGGTGATGCCGGCCTTCTACCGGGTCGACGGCCTGAGCCGCGTCCGCCCCGAGTTCCAGGGCAAGCCGATCCTGACCGCCCAGCAGGTCGAGGACGTGGTCGCCTACCTCACCACCCTGAAGTGACTTAGCGAGCCGAGAAGGAGCCGCTTCCGATGATATCTCCCCTGAACCGCCGCCAGGCCCTGGCCCTCGGCACCGGCGCCGTCCTGGCGACGACGCTGTCCCTGCGCGCCGCTCCGGCGCTGGCGGCGAAGAACAGCACGGACGAGGCCATCAAGGCGTTCACCGGCGGCAAGGAGCCGGTCAAGGGCAAGGTCAAGCTCGAACTCCCCGAGATCGCCGAGAACGGCAACACCGTACCGATGACGGTCGGCGTCGACGCGCCGATGACGAAGGAGAGCTTCGTCGAGGAGGTGATGATCGTCGCCGACGGCAACCCGAACCCCGGCGTCATCCGCTTCCATTTCACGCCGTCGAGCGTCCCCGAGGCCAACACGCGCATCCGCCTCGCCGAGACCCAGAACGTCATCGCGGTCGCCCGCATGAACGACGGCTCCGTCTTCAGCGACGTGAAGCAGGTGAAGGTCACCATCGGCGGCTGCGGCGGCTAGCGCCTCGGCGAACCCATCAGCACGAGACCCGGAGGACGACATGGCCGACGTGAAGCCGCGGATCAAATTGGACAAGAAAGACGTCGCCCAGGGCGGTGTCATCGAGGTGAAGACACTGGTCTCGCACACGATGGAGTCGGGACAGCGCAAGGACAAGGACGGCAAGACCATCCCGCGCAAGATCCTGAACACGTTCATCTGCGACCTGAACGGCAAGACGATCTTCAGCGCCGACCTGGAAAGCGCCGTGTCGGCCAACCCGTACTTCCAGTTCAAGCTCAAGCCCGAGGAATCGGGCACGCTGACCTTCACCTGGATCGACGACGACGGCTCGAAGATCCAGGCCACGGAGCAGATCAAGGTCTCGTGACGCTCTCCCGGGGCGTCCCGCCCCGGGGCGCCTCCCCACGCCGAGCCGGAGCTTCCATGCCGTCCGTTCCCTATCCTCTGGCCTTCGCCGCCGTCGCCATCCTCGCCCTGGCCGTCTCGCCGCACGCGCAGGACACGTCCGAGCGCCCGGCCTGGCAGGAGCACGGCATCAAGCCGCAAAGCCCCGATTCCCCGTTCGGGGAGGTCGTCTCGGGCCTGTATTTCCGCTCCAAGGAGACGCAGGCGATGCAGGCCGACGACTTCAACAACCCGGGCTTCCTCGCCGTCGAGCAGGGCGAGGACCTCTGGTCGAAGGTCGACGGCGCGGCGGGCAAGTCCTGCGCGAGCTGCCACAACGAGGCGGCGACCGCGATGAAGGGCGTGGCGGCCGCCTACCCGAAGTGGAACGGGAAGCTCGGCAAGCCGGTCAACCTGGAGCAGCGGATCAACATCTGCCGCAGCGGCGCGCTCAAGGCCGAGCCCTGGGCCTTCGGCTCGCCGGAACTCACCGCGATGACCACCTACATCCGCAACCAGTCCCGCGGCATGCCGGTCGCGGTGAAGGTCGACGGGCCGATGACGCCGTGGTTCGACCGCGGCAAGGCCCTCTACTACCAGCGCAACGGCCAGCTCGACCTTGCCTGCGCCAGCTGCCACGAGAAGAACCACGGCAAATACCTGCGCGCGGACTTCCTCAGCCAGGGACAGAGCAACGGCTTCCCCGTCTACCGCCTGCGCGACCAGCGCCTCGTGCCGCTCCATGAGCGCATGGAGGGCTGCATGCAGGACGTCCGGGCCACCCCCTACAAGCCGCTCTCCGACGAGTTCCTCGCGCTGGAGACCTACGTCGCCTGGCGCGGCCTCGGCCTGCCGGTCGAGACGCCGGCCGTCCGCAACTGAGCGTCGGAACCCACGATGACCTCACGCCGCGACTTCCTGCAGATCGCCGCCGCCACCGCCGCGCTCGTGCCGACGGGCTGGACCCGGGCCTTCGCCCAGCAGAGCCTCGTCCAGGACGATCTCCTCGCCTTCGAGCCGATGGGCAACGTCACCCTGGTCCATCTGACCGACATCCACGCCCAGTTGGTGCCTATCCTGTTCCGCGAGCCTTCGACCAACCTCGGCGTCGGCGAGGCGCGGGGGCAGGTCCCCCACGTCACCGGCCGCGCCTACCTCGACCTGTTCGGCATCCCCGGCGGCTCCCCGCTCGCCTACGCCCTCACGCCCGAGGACTACGTCGCGCTCGCCCGCGGCTACGGCCGCATGGGCGGGCTCGACCGCATCGCCACGGTGCTCGACGCGATCCGCGCCGAGCGCGGCGACAAGGTCCTGTTCCTCGACGGCGGCGACACCTGGCAGAACAGCTACACGTCGATGCTGAGCAAGGGCCAGGACATGGTCGACTGCATGGCGCTCCTGAAGCCCGACGCCATGACCGGGCACTGGGAGTTCACCCTCGGCACCGACCGGGTCAAGGAGATCGTCGACGGGCTCGGCTGCCCCTTCCTCGGCCAGAACGTGCGCGACGCCGAGTGGAACGAGCCGGCCTTCGAGTCCACGAAGATGTTCGAGCGCGGCGGCGCGAAGGTCGCGGTGATCGGGCAGGCCTTCCCCTACACGCCCATCGCCAACCCGCGCTGGCTGATCCCGAACTGGTCGTTCGGCATCCGCGAGGAGGACGTGCAGGCCAGCGTCGACAAGGCCCGCAAGGACGGGGCCGCGCTCGTGGTGCTGCTCTCGCACAACGGCTTCGACGTCGACCGCAAGCTCGCCTCGCGCGTGAAGGGGATCGACGTGATCCTCACCGGCCACACCCACGACGCCCTGCCGCAGGCGGTCAAGGTCGGGCAGACCCTGCTCATCGCGTCGGGCAGCCACGGCAAGTTCCTCACGCGCGTCGATCTCGACGTGCGCGACGGCGCGGTGAAGGGCTACCGCTCGAAGCTCATCCCGATCTTCTCCGACGTGATCGCGCCGCAGAAGGAGATGGCGGCGAAGATCCAGGCGATCCGCAGCCCCCACGAGGCGATGCTCAAGGAGGAACTCGGCCGCGCGGAAGGCCTGCTCTACCGGCGCGGCAACTTCAACGGCACGCTCGACGACATGATCTGCGACGCGCTGCTCGCCGAGCGCGAGGCCGAGATCGCGCTCTCGCCCGGTTTCCGCTGGGGCACGACGCTGCTGCCGGGTCAATCGATCACCCGCGAGGACGTCTACAACGCCACCGCCATCACCTATCCGGCCGCCTACCGCATGACCATGACGGGAGGCCGGTTGAAGGAGGTCTTGGAAGACGTGGCCGACAACCTCTTCAACGCCGACCCCTACTACCAGCAGGGCGGCGACATGGTGCGGGTCGGCGGCGTCGCTTACGCCATCGACGTCGCCCGTCCGGCCGGCAGCCGCGTCTCCGACCTGACCCTGCTGCGCACCGGCAAGCCCATCGAGGCCGGGAGCTCCTACACCGTGGCCGGCTGGGCCAGCGTCAACGAGGGCACCGAGGGCCCGCCGATCTGGGACGTCGTGGCCGCCCATGTCCGGCGCAAGGGGACCGTGAACCCGACCCCGGCGCAGGTCACCGTTCGCGGCGCTTGATCGTGCCACATGCATTCACGTATCTGAATATATGAAATAGTTCGGAGAGGCCGATGTCTGACCCGAAGCAAATCCCGGAGCCGCCGAGCCCGCCCTCGCGCAGGGCCTTCCTGCGGACAAGCCTCGCGCTCGGCGGCGCCGTCGGCACGGGTGCCTTCGCCGGCAAGGCCGCGGCCGTCGAGAGCAAGAACCTGCCGCCGAATGTCCCGGAATGGTCTCAAGGACTCGGTGACGGGGTCGTCAGCCGCCCCTACGGCCGGCCGTCGAAATTCGAGGCGGACGTCATCCGGCGCGACGTCGAGTGGCTCACCGCCTCGCGCCAGAGCTCGGTCAGCTTCACGCCGCTGCACCAGCTCGAAGGCATCATCACCCCGAACGGGCTCGGCTTCGAGCGCCACCACGGCGGCATTGCCGAGATCGACCCGGCCGAGCACCGGCTGATGATCCACGGCCTCGTCGAGAAGCCGCTGATGCTGACCCTGGAGGACGTCAGGCGCTTCCCCCGCGTCAACCGGATCGCCTTCCTCGAATGCGCCGCGAATTCCGGCATGGAGTGGAAGGGCGCGCAGCTCAACGGCTGCCAGTTCACGCACGGCATGGTCCACTGCGTGATGTACACGGGCGTCCCGCTCAAGCTCCTCTTGGAGGAGGCGGGCCTCAAGACGAACGCCAAGTGGCTGCTACCGGAGGGGGCCGACGCCGCCGCGATGACGCGCTCAGTGCCGATCGAGAAGGCGCTCGACGATGCGATGGTCGCCTACGCCATGAACGGCGAGGCGCTCTATCCCGAGCACGGCTATCCCCTGCGCCTCGTCCTGCCGGGCTGGCAGGGCAACATGTGGGTGAAGTGGCTGCGCCGGATCAAGGTCGGCGACGAGCCCTGGCACACCCGCGAGGAGACCTCGAAGTATACCGCCTTGCTGCCCGACGGCCGGGCGCGGCGCTTCACTTGGGCCATGGACGCGAAGTCGGTGATCACCAACCCGAGCCCGCAGGCGCCGATGCACCACAAGGGCTTCACGGTGCTGTCCGGGCTCGCCTGGTCCGGCCGCGGCAAGATCAGCCAAGTCGACGTCTCCCTTGACGGGGGCCGCAACTGGCGCGCCGCCCGCCTCGACGGACCGGTGCTCGATAAGGCGCTGACCCGCTTCTACTACGAGTTCGACTGGACCGGCGACCCGCTGCTGCTGCAGTCGCGCGCGGTCGACGAGACCGGCTACGTCCAGCCGACCAAGGCCGCGCTGCGCCGGCACCGCGGGCTGAACTCGATCTACCACAACAACGGCATCCAGACCTGGCACGTGCTGCCCAGCGGGGAGATCGAGAATGTCGAGGTCGCCTAACGGCATCGGGGCCGCTGTCACGGCCGTCCTCCTGGCCTTCGCCTCGCCCGCGGCTGCCGAGCGCCTCAACATCGGACGCGCGGCCAGCCCTGAGGAGATCAAGGGGTGGGACATCGACGTGCGCCCCGACGGCCAGGGCCTGCCGGTGGGCAAGGGCACGGCAGCGCTCGGCGAGACGATCTTCCAGGAGCGCTGCGCCAGCTGCCACGGCGAGTTCGGCGAGGGGGCCGGCCGCTGGCCCGAGCTCGCGGGCGGGGCCGGCACGCTCAAGTCGGACAGCCCGGTCAAGACCGTCGGCTCCTACTGGCCCTACGTCTCGACGGTGTTCGACTTCGTGCACCGGGCGATGCCGTTCGGCGCGGCGCAGACCCTGACGCCCGACGAGACCTACTCGCTGACCGCGTATCTGCTCTACCTCAACGACATCCTGAAGGATCAGGACTTCGAGGTGAACGAGAAGAACCTCGCCACCATCCGCCTGCCGAACGAGAAGAACTTCTTCATGGACGACCGCGAGACCGCGGAGAAGGAGTTCTGGACGGCCAAGCCCTGCATGACGGACTGCCTGCCGAAGGAGGCGACCATCACGGGTCGCGCCCGCATCCTCGACGTGACGCCCGACAAGGCGTCCGAGAAGGCGAAGGAATCGCCGCCGGTCCAGTAGCCTGCGAGGACACGGGAAGCCTGACGATGAGCGACCTCCACGAGACGGCGCGGCGCGGATCGCCCGCCCGGGCCTGCGACAGGCGAGCGGTCGTCGCCGGCATGGCGGCGCTGCTGGCCTCCGCCTGGCCGGGCGGGCGGGCGTCGGCCATCCCCATGGCGCCGCTCAGGGTCGGTGAGGCCACCGTGGAGACGGCCAGCGACGGGACGCTGTCGTCCTCCCTCGCCTTCATGCTCCCCGAGGCGCCGCGCGCGGAGGTGGACGACGTGTTCAGGGCCGAGGGACAGCCGGCGGAAGCGAGCCCGATCCCGACCAACGCGAGCCTCGTGCGCGTCGGCGGCGAGGTCATCCTGATCGACGCGGGCTCGGGGAACTCCTTCCAGCCGACGGCCGGGAAGCTCGGGGAGAGCCTGGAGGGCAGGGGCGTCCCGCGCGAGACGATCACCCGGGTCGTGTTCACGCACGCCCACCCCGATCACCTCTGGGGCGCGGTCGACGACTTCGATGACAGCGAGCGCTTCCCCAACGCCCGCTACGTCGTGCCGGCCGCGGAATGGGACTTCTGGACTCGCGACGACGTCGAGACCCTCGTGCCGGACTGGCTCAAGGGGCTGGCCGCCGGCTCGCGCCGCACCCTGAGACGCCTCGAAGCCAAGATGGAGCGCCGCACGCCCGGCGAGACCATCGCGCCCGGCCTCACCTACGTGGCGACGCCGGGTCATACGCCCGGCCATGCTTCCGTCCTCGTCGAGGCCGGCCGGGAGCAGGTCCTGATCGGCGGGGATGCGCTGAGCCATGCCGTGGTCTCCTTCCGCCGCCCTGCCTGGGCCTTCGGGAGCGACCTCGACCGCGACCTCGCGATCCGCACCCGCCGCGCCCTGCTCGACCGGTTGGCCAACGAGCGCCTCACGCTCGTCGGTTTCCATCTGCCGGGGTCCGGCATCGGTCGCGTCGAGCGGTCCCGGGGCGCCTACCGGTTCATGCCCGCATGAGCCGGGCGGCAGCGGCCTGGTTCCTTAAGGTCTCCTTAAGGTGCGGCCCTCAGGCGGTCGAGTCGCGGCCGAGGTGAACTCGGGACCGGGAGAGGTGAACATGTTGCTGTCGCGCAGGGGCGTATCGGGCATCGCGGCGCTGGTGGCCGGCCTCGTGGCCACCCGGGTCGCGACGGCTGCCGAGACCGCCGCGAAGACGCATCGGATCGCGATGCAGGTCAGCACGAACGATCCCGGGGTCTTCGATCTTGCCCTCAACAACGCCGTGAACCTCGCGCGCGAGTACGGTGAGGCTGCGGAGGAGTTCGAGGTGGAGATCGTCACCTACGGCCCGGGACTTCACATGGTCCGGGCCGACACCTCCCCGGCGAAGGCCCGGGTCCGGTCCGTCATGGAGAGCGTTCCGGGCATCGTGATGTCCGCCTGCGGCAACACCATCACGGCGATGGAGAAGGCCGAGGGACGCACGCTGGAATTGCTGCCGGACGTCGGCGTGGTCCGCGCCGGCGCCGTCCGCCTCGTCGCGCTGCAGGAGGCCGGCTGGAGCTACCTGCGCGTCTGACTGACCATCCCGCCAAGCCCGAGATCCGAACCCGGAGACCAACATGGCAATCCTGTCCCGCCTCGTCGCGACCGTCCTGCTCATGCTGGGACCGAGCCTGGGGAGCGCCTTCGCGGCCGGCGAGGCGCCGACCGGCTACTACGCGCCGCAGAAGGTGGTCTACCACAACGACGGCGCGCCGCCGGACAACGGGGCCTATTTCAAGCGCCTGCTCGGCAACATCCGCAACCACGTCGAGGCGCTCGGCCAGGACAAGGTCGAGATCCGCGTCGTCGACCACGGTGACGGCCTCGTCCTGTTCCAGTTGGCGAAGGACGACCGGGACCTGGCCGGCCGCATCGACGCCCTCAAGGGCATGGGGATCCGGTTCCTGATCTGCTACAACACCCTGACGGAGCGCAAGATCGACTGGCATGGCCTCTACGGCGTCAAGGAGGACGACATCGTGCCGAGCGGGGTCGCCGAGCTCGCACGACTCCAGGGCCTAGGCTTCGCCTACATCCACCCATAGGTGCGCCGGATGCCCCGTTTCCCGCTTCCCGTCGTCCTGTCCTGCCTCGCCCTGCTCGCCGCCCCGCCGGCTTCCGCGGACCCGCGGCGCGACGCCGATCGGGCTCCCGCCGACGCACGCACGTTCCCGCCCTGGCAGGGGGGCGCCAACGCCCCGGCACGCGACAAGGGCCTGGAGTTCACGGTCCACGAGGCGGACAACCTCGCGGACTTCCACGGCGACCTGACGAATGCCCGCCTGATCCTCTACGTCGGCGGCAACTACTTCTTCGCGATGGCGCCGCTGGTCGCGGCCTTCGAGGCGCGGCACCCGGACCTCGCCGGCCGGATCTACTACGAGACCATTCCGCCGGGCCTGCTCGTCAGGCAGATGCGGGCCGGCGGGCGCATCACGGTGGGCAACATGACCTGGACCGCCAAGCCCGACGCCTACCTCGCCGGGCTCGGGGCGGTCGAGCGGCTCGTCCGCGAGGGGGACCTGGTCGGGCCCGCGGTCCCCTACGTGACCAACCAGCTGGCGATCATGGTTCCGAAGGGCAACCCGGCGAAGGTCACCGGGCTCGCGGATCTCGCGCGGCCCGGGCTGCGCCTCGCGATGCCGAACCCCGAATTCGAGGGCGTCGCGCGGCAGATCAAGTCCGCCCTCCGGAAGGCGGGCGGCGAGGAGCTCGTCAGGACCGTCTACGGGACCAAGGTGGCCGAGGGCACGACAACCCTCACGCGGATGCACCACCGGCAGACGCCGGTGTGGCTGATGCAGGGTCGCGCGGACGCCGGCGTCACCTGGCGTTCGGAAGCCGTGTTCCAGGCCGAGGCGAACTTGCCGACGGAGCGCGTCGACATCCCCGCCGAGCAGAACGAGACCGGCGCCTACGCCGGTGCCGAAGTGAAGGATGCGGCCCATCCCGCGGAAGCGCGTGCCTGGCTGGACTTCCTGCGCGGCGCGGAAGCCCGCGCGATCTTCGCGCGCTACGGCTTCGAGCCCTACCGCGCCGACGGCATCCCGGATCGGAACTAGCCATGCCCCGCATCGCCCAGGTTCTCGTCGCGGCCTGACGCCCGCCCTCGCCGGCGTGGCCCGTCCCGGACAGGGTCCTGGTACCGGCCCGGCGGCCCGCTGCCGGCCATCGAGGAGGCGGCGGAGACCTTCGGCAAGGCCCGCGGCACCGACGTTCAGGTCACGGCCGGCCCACGCCCGGCTGGATCGACAAGGCCAAGCAGGATGCCGACATGGCCTATGGCGGCTCGGAGGCGATGATGGTCGACTTCGTCGCCCCGATGCCGGACCGGATCGATCCGGGCACGGTGCAGCCGCTCTACCTCCGACCTGCCGCCGACCTGGTCGGCCCCGTCACCCCGGACGGATCGCGGGTCTACGGGACCTGCTGAAGCCCGGGCAGGGCACCGGGCCGTGAACGGGTCCGGCCAGGGCGAACTCTGGGAGGACGCGGCACGCGTCCGGGCCCCACGCGGCGTCCGACCGGCCGCCATGGCCGCTCAGAGCGCCTTGTCGAGGAGGGCCGTGATCGCCCCCGGCTTCGTCTCTCCCGACGAGCGTCCGGCTTCCTTGTCGCCCTTGTAGGCGATCAGCGTGCTCTGCATCGTGGCGCCGAACCGCTTCACCACGTCCTTGCGGCTGTCGAAGTCGACCTCGAAGACCTGCAGGTCCTTGAAACGGGGCTCGGCCTCAAGCTTCGCCAGGATCGGCTTCTGAGCTGCGCAGGTGGTGCACCACGGGGCGGTGATGTGGACGAGGATCGGCTTGCCGGCCTTCTGGGCCGCCTCGAAGGCCGCCGGCGTGTAGGTGACCGGGTCGGCGGCGAAGGCCGCCGTGCCGGTCAGCAGCGGGACCGCGGCGAGGAGGCCGAGCAGGGAACGGCGGGTCGACATGCGGGGCGCTCCTTGGCGCTGAAGAAGCCGGGGTTCAGTTCCGCGCCCGGGTGATGGCGCGGTCGACGTTGATCCGGGCCGCCCAGTCCTTGGCGCTGTCCTGGCCCTTGAGGGCGACGAGGCGGGCGCCGCTAACATCGACGTTCCTGAAGTCGGCGCCCGCGACGGTGGCGCCGGTCAGGTTCGCGCCGGAGAGGTCGGAGCCCATCAGCACCGCGTCGGTGAGGTCGGCGTCCGTCAGGTTGGCGTATTCCAGCCTCGACCGGCCGAGGTTTGCTCCCTTCAGGTTCGCGCCGGAGAGGTTCACCGAGACGAACACGGCCCGCATCAGGCCCATGGACTGGTTCTTGATGTCGGCGCCACCCCTCAGGTCGACGAGCGTCGCTCCGCTCATGTTCGCACCCTTGAAGTCGCCGATCGGCATGGATCGGCTGAGGTCGGCCCCGCTGAGATTAGCCTCGCGGGCGGTGATGCCGAACATTTTCGCACCGACGAGCTTGACCCCGCTCAGGTCGGCCTTGATGAACCAAGCCTGTTCAAGGTTCGCCTCGCTGAGGTCGGCCCCGCGCAGGTTCGCCTTGTTGAGGCGTGCGGTGCGCAGGTTCACACCCCTCAGGTTCAGGCCGGAGAGATCGAGGCCGGACAAGGCCTTGTCGGAGAGATCGAGGGGCTTACCGTCGGCCCTGGCGATCATGGCCTCGATGTCCGCGCGGCTCATCTCCGCCTGGGTCATCGCAGGCGTGTTCATGTCCGCCCCGAGCAGCAGGTCCTGCTCGGCGTGGACAGGGCCGGCCATCAACGCGGAAACGAGCAGGAGCGGGGCGAGGGGTCGCATGTGTCTCTCCCGACTGCGCCCGCCGAACCGACCCTGGGGTGGCCGGGCACGTCGCGGCGAGTTCTCGTCATGTCGGCGCGATCTTATGCCGGTCCGCTCGCGCCGTCTGTGACTGAGGTCACCGGGCAGGACGAAGCTCGGGTGGAAACCGCAAGGGAGACCGGGCGCTTCGGCAGCTCACGCCCGCTACGGAAGCGCGCAGCTCGAACGCCCGCCGGATCGAGCGGTTCCCGGTCCGCCGAAGCCTGGATGCCGCGCACCTCCAGGCGCGCGGGGGACGGTGCACTTCCCCCTCCTGGAGGCCGGGGCCGGTCATGACTGGCGACGGCGCCTGCACGAACTCCCTGATGTGCCTTCACGGGCGGACCCGCGTGTTCCGGACGTCGGACACCGGCCGCGAGATGCCGATCTACGGGGTCGGGCACGGCGGGAGCCGCGTGCTCACCACCCGGTGCCTGCTATCCGGCGGCGGCTTGCCGGCCGGGAGTAGCGCCGCTCTGGGCCGCTTACGAGAACTATCCGGCCTATCGCTCCAAGAACCGGCCCGTGAACACCTTCGCGGAGCGGCTGCAGGGCTGCTTCCGCTACAGCATGAACGGCAAGGCCCCGCCGCTCGGCGATCCGGTTCTGGTCGCGCTGGAGAGCTACGCCTTCTTCCTGGCACGGGGCGCGCGGACCGGGCTGAGCCCGCCCGGTCGGGTGTACCCCAAGCTGGCGCAGCCCGCCGTGCTCGACATCGGGCGCGGCAGGGACGTCTATGCGGCCAAATGCGCCCTCTGCCACGGCGCAGCCGGCGAGGGACAGGCCACGGCGGACGGATACACCGTGTTCCCACCGCTCTGGGGAGCACGATCCTACGACTGGGGGGCCGGCATGAGTTCGGTCGCCAATGCCGCCGGGTTCATCAAGGCGAACATGCAACTCGGCCAAGGCAACACCCTCTCGGACGAGGAGGCCTGGTCCGTCGCGGCCTTCCTCGACAGCCGCGAGCGGCCGCAGGATCCCCGCTTCGAAGGCTCCGTCGCCGAGACGCGGACGGCACACCACGACGATCCGCTCGACTTCTATGGCCGGACCGTCGACGGGGTCCTTCTCGGCCAGAACGCCCCGCCCAGCGGTACCGTCCCGCCGTGATCCGCGAATGTCCCGCCCCCGTCATCGCTCCGGCACGGCGTCCGCGGCGTCTTCCCCCGGCGGATCGTCTTCCTCCCGATCCGTCCCTCGGGCCTCCGCCGCACGGGCGGACAAGCTACCGAGGGTGGCGTGGTCGAGGCCGTCTTCCGGTGGCTGCGCCCGCCCGGGCCCTCCGGATATGCTCCCGGTGACCTCCGCGGGGCCGCGGCGCGCGGCGTGCGCGGCGCCCCCGGGCCCCAGGACCACGACGCGCGTGCCGGTCGGCACGCGCCGGTGCAGGTCGATCACGTCCTGGTTCAGCATGCGGATGCAGCCGGAAGAGACCGCCTCGCCGATGCTCCAGGGCTCCGTGGTGCCGTGGATGCGGTAGAGCGTGTCCTTGCCGTCCTTGAACAGGTAGAGGGCGCGTGCGCCGAGCGGGTTCCTGTCGCCGCCCGCCATGCCGCCGGCCCAGGGTTCGTAGCGCTTCGGGTCGCGCCGGATCATGTCCGGCGTCGGCGTCCAGCGCGGCCACGAGGCCTTGCGGGCCACCGTGGCCGCGCCGGTGAATTCCAGGCCGGCCCTGCCGACGCCGACCCCGTAGCGCATCGCCTTGCCGCCTTCCATGACGAGGTGCAGGAACCGCCTGTAGGGGTCGACCACGAGGGTGCCGGGCGGCTCCTTCGTCGGGTAGTCGACCACCTGTCGGACGTTGCGCGCCTTGAGGTCGCGCGGGTCGACCGCCTCGACGGGGAACGGCTCGTCCGTGACGGCCGCGTACCGGCGCTGGGCCTCGGAGCCGACGGCCGGCCGGACCTGCGCACTCGGGGCCGGCGCCCCCATCGAGGCCGTGCAGGCGCCCAGTGCCGAGGCGAGCGCGACCAGCGCCGGGAAACGTGAGGCCAGCCGCATCACGAGCGGCCCTTGGCGCGGGCCTGGGCGACAGCCTGCCTGAAGCCGTCGTAGTCGAGCGCGGCCGCCACCTTCAGCGGGCCGATGAGGTAAACCGGCGTGCCTTGCAGGCCGAGGGCATCGGCCTGGTCGAGGTTGCGCTGGAGCAGCGCGGCGATCTCGCTCGCGTGGGCGCCCCGGTCGGCCTCCAACCGGGCCATGTCGACGCCCGAGGCCGACACGGCCTCCAGCATCCGCTCCTTCGGGATCTTGCGGCCCGGGATGGCCATGAGCGCCCGGTGCACCTCGTCGTAGCGGCCCTGGTACTTCGCCGCGAGCGCGAGCTGCGCGCCGTAGACGGAGGCGTCGCCGAGGATCGGCCAATCCTTGTGGACGAGGCGGATGCGCCCATCCGACTTCACCAGCCGCTCCAGGTCCGGGTGCGACTTCTTGCAGAAGGGGCAGTTGTAGTCGAGGAAGGCGACGAGGGTCAGGTCGCCCTTCGGGTTGCCCGAGACCGGCGCCTCGGGGTCGTTCAGGATGGCGTTCGGATCGACGCCTTGCGCGAACGCGTCCTCGGCGGCCGGCGCCAGCGACCGCAGGGCCGGCGCCAGGGCGGCGGCCGACAGCAGGGCGAGCAGGGTCCTGCGCTTCATGATGGGTCTCCTCGTGGCTGGTGGGAAAGGCTCGCTCAGGCGCCGATGCGGGCGAGGCGGCGCTTGAGCTCGCCGAGCGCGAGCTCGCCCTCGGTACGGGCGTCGCGGACCTCGCTGCCGTCGGCGCGAATGAGGATCAGGGTCGGGGGGCCGACGACGTCGTAGCGCTGCATCAGGGCGCGCGTGCCGGCGTCGTCGTGGGTCACGTCGGCCCTGATGACGGAGACGGCCTTCAACCGCTCCCGGATCTCCGGGTCCGCCAGCACGGCCCGCTCGTTGGTCTTGCAGACGGAGCACCAATCCGCGGCGAACTCGACCAGGACCGGCGCACCCCGCTCGCGCGCTTCCCGTAGTGCCGCGTCCAGACCGCCCGGGGTCGTCGCCGTCCGTTGGACCAGGGGGGCCGCCGCGCCCCCGGGGACGAGGCCGGACAGGGGCCGGAGCGGATCGCTCCCCCCGGTCGCGGCGCCGACGAGGAGCGCGCAGCCGTAGGCGGCGACCGCGAGGCCCGACGCCTTGCCGAGGCGGGCCCGCCCGTCCGCTCCCGCGAGGGCCGCGACGGACCACCCGAGGCCGAGGGCGAGCACGCCCCAGAGCAGCAGCGCCATGCCGCCCGGGAGCAGGCGGGCGACGAGCGAGACCGCCAGCGCCAGGAAGACGAAGCCGAAGGCTTGCTTGGCCCGCACGAGCCACGGGCCCGACCGCGGCAGGACCCCGGCCCCGAAGGTGCCGAACGCGACGAGGGGCGCCCCCATGCCGAGGCCGAGGGCGAACAGGGCCAGGGCACCGCGCAGCACATCCCCGGTCTGGGCGACGTAAAGCAGCGCGGCGGCGAGCGGCGGCGTCACGCAAGGTCCGACGATCAGCGCCGAGCTGAAGCCGAGCAGCGCGGCGGCGAGGACCGAGCCGCCTCCGGTCGCGGCCGAGCCGGCTGCCCGGTCGCGCCACCACCGTGGCGCCTGGATGTCGAACAGGCCGAACATGGAGAGGGCGAGCCCGACGAGGGCCGAGGCCATCAGGCCGAGGGCGAGGGGCGTCTGCAGCGCGACCTGCAGGTTGCGTCCGAGCCAGGCCGCGGCAAGGCCGAGGCTCGCATAGGCCCCGGCCATCGCGAGGACGTAGCTGCCGGAAAGCACGAAGCCGCGTTCCGGCGTGAGGCCCCGGCCCGGGCGGACCAGCATGCCGGACAGGATCGGCACCATCGGCAGGACGCACGGCGTGAAGGCGAGGAGGACGCCGAGCCCGAACATGCCCATCAGGACGCCGGCGAGGTTGCCGGTGAGCAGCGAGGCCGGCCCGGACGGTAGGTCGTCCGAGCGCGCGGCTTCCGCCGGGCCGCCCGCGACGTCGCGAACGGACGGGGTCGACCCGGTCCCGCCGCCGGACCGGGCGCCCTCCGGCCCGGCCGGTGCCGCGAGATCGAGCGTTTGCGTCACCGGCGGGTAGCAGATGCCCTTCTCGGCGCAGCCCTGGTAGGTGACGCGCACCGAGCGCAGGCTGGTTAGGGCCGCGCCCGGCACCGTGGCCTCGGCCGCGCCGTGATAGACCTCGGTCGGCCCGAAGTTCGGGTCGTCCTTGGTTTCCCCACGCTCGGTGGTGACGGGCAGCGATTGCCCGGTCGGCGTGGAGGCAGCGATTCGGTCGCGGTAGAGGTAGGTGCCGGCGGGGATGGTCCAACGCAGGCGGAGGGAGAGGTCGGGCTGGCGGGTCGCGGCGAGGGTGAACGGCACCCGCCCGGTGGCGGCGTCCTGGCCGCGCCCCGGCGACCCGAGTGCCGCGCCCGTCCAGACAAGGGCAGCGAGGATGAGGTGGGCGAGGAGGTTCGGCATGGTCGGCTGCGGGGCCCGGGTTCGGATCGGCCCGGCGCAAGTCGAAAACGCAGCTTAAGCCAGGCTTAAGCCAGGCCCGGAGGATGCCGGGCAGCCAGGAGAAACGCATGCGCATCCTCGTCGTCGAGGACGATCCCATCCTCTCGGACGGCCTCCGTGTCGGGCTGTCCTTATGCGGGGCGACCGTCGACTGCGTCGCGACCTGCGCCGATGCGGACGCCGCCCTCGGCACGAGCCCGTTTGCCGCGGTGGTGCTCGACCTGATGCTGCCGGACGGCTCGGGGCTCGACGTGCTGCGCGGCCTCCGCCGCAGGGGCGACCGCACGCCGGTGGTCCTGCTGACGGCGCGGGACGCGGTCGCGGACCGGATCGCGGGGCTCGATGGCGGGGCCGACGACTACCTTGGCAAGCCCTTCGACCTCGACGAGCTCTCCGCCCGCATCCGCGCCGTGGTCAGGCGGGCCGCGGGACGGGCGACCGCCAGCCTTGAGCACGGCGGCATCCGGCTCGACCTCGGCAGCCTGACCGTCACGGTCGACGGGGCGCAGATCCCCGTGTCCCGGCGCGAGTTCATGGTGTTGGCCGCCTTGATGGAGCGTCCCAGCGTGCTGCGCTCGAAGGCGGAGTTGGAGGACCGCCTCTACGGCTGGCAGGAAGAGATCGAGAGCAACGCGGTCGAGGTGCACGTCCACAACCTGCGGGCCAAGATCGGGAAACACGCCATCGAGACGGTGCGCGGCCTCGGCTACCGGATGAGGGCGCCTGCATGAGCTCCTTGCGCGCCAGGCTCTTCGCCATCCTGCTCCTCGCGACCGGCCTGATCTGGCTCAGCGCGGTGGCCTGGATCTACCTGGGCTCGAAACGCGAGGTGGAGCAGGTCCTCGACACCCGGCTGCAGGAGGCGGCGCGCATGGTCGGCTCCCTCGTCGGCAGGGTCGGCAACGTCGGGGCGGCGGGCGCGCCGGTCGCCTTCGCGCCGCCCGGAGGCTACGAGCGGCAACTCTCCTGCCAGATCTGGTCCCTCGACGGCCGCATGGTGGCGCGGTCGAGCGGCGCGCCCGAGCGCCGCCTCACGGACGCGCCCGCCGGCTTCTCCGAGCGCGAGGTCGACGGCGAGACCTGGCGGGTCTTCACCGTGGAGGACGCCGAGAAGGGCGTGCGCGTGATGGTCGGCGACCGCCTCGGCTTGCGCGAGCGCCTCGTCGCCGACCTGATCATGGGCCTCGTCACCCCTGCGCTCCTCGTCGTCCCGCTGCTCGGCATGCTGCTCTGGGCGAGCCTCGGGCGGGGCCTGCGCCCGCTGCGTCTGATGGCCCGGGATCTGGCGCGGCGCGACGCGGACGACATGAGCGCGATCGACGCCGGGCGCGCGCCGGCGGAGGTGCGCCCGCTGACCGACGCGTTGAACGCGCTGTTCCTCAAGGTCGAGGCGGCCCGACGCCACGAGCGGGAGGTGACGGCCTTCGCCGCCCACGAGCTGCGCACGCCGCTGGCGGGACTGAAGACGCAGGCCCAGGTCGCGATGGCTGCCCGGGACCCGGACGTGGCCAAGGCCGCGCTGGGTCAGATCCTCGCGGCGGTGGACCGCACCACGCGGCTCGTGCGCCAGCTTCTCGATGCCGCCCGGCTCGACGCCGAGGCGGACGGTCCCACCGTGACCGAGATCGACGTCGGCGCCTTGGTGACCGAGACCGTCGAGAGCATGCGGGCACCGGATGGCATCGTGACCGTCATCGACCCCGCGCTGCGCGGCTTCACCATGCGAGGCGACCCGGAAAGCCTGCGGCTCGCCGTCCGCAACCTGCACGAGAACGCCGTGCAGCACATGCGGACCGGAACGGTCGAGTGGGGACGCCGGCAGGACGGCGCGGGCTTCTACGCCCGGGACGAGGGCCCCGGAATCCCGGAGGAAGAGATCGCCTTGGTCACGACGCGGTTCTACCGCGGCCGCCACAGGAGCGACGCGGGCAGCGGCCTGGGACTGACCATCGCGGAGGCCGCCTCACGGCGAAGCGGGGCGAGGCTCCGGCTTCGCAACCGGACCGACCGGAGCGGGCTCCAGGCGGAGATCGTGTGGACCTGATCGACCTGCGCTGAGGACGGCGCGGTTGCGTCGCGATGCCAGGACACGCTGATCGCGAGCCCCTCGCCGGGGCAGCTCCGCCGTCGGGGCGCGGGGCAAGCCTAGCCCGATGTCTCGTCGGATGCCGGGTGCTGTCAGCCCCACCGGCCGGCACGATCAGGCACGGGTGCCGCGGCCGCTCGCGACAGGTCGGCCGAGGGCGCTCCCCGGCCTCTTCTTGTCACAGGTGAGGGACCGGCGGCCGGACGGGGATTTCGAACCCGGCTCTCGGGCATCCGCCGTCCGTCGGTTCCGGGACGGCAGCGGCAACGAACGGCGCCCACGCGCCCGGGGCCGTCACGGCGCACGGTGCTGCCCCTGGGCCACTTGGTCAGGAAGACGCGGCCCTGCCGCCCGCGCTCACGTCCGCTCGACGGGTCCGCCAGCCTTCTCCAGCGCGGGGAAGCCCCCGGCGACGTGTGCGACGGGGCCGAGCCCCATCTCCTGGAGCGCCTTGGCGGCCAGGGCCGAGCGATTGCCCGACCCGCAGTAGAGGATCAGCCTTTTGCCACGCCCGAGCTCGACCTTGTGGGTCGGGCTCGCCGGATCGGCCTGGAACTCCAGGAAGCCGCGCGGCACGTGGACCGCGCCGGCGATCTTGCCGCTCTTGGCCACCTCCTCGCCCTCGCGCACGTCGACGAGCACCGTGTCGGGCTGGCTGAGCCTCTTCAGCGCCTCCTCGGCCGACAGGGTCTCCACCGCGCGGTTGGCCGCGGCCACCAGGTCCTTCGCGCTCTTCGTGGTCATGGTCACCTCCGTCACTCGCCCCCAGCCGCGCCGTCGAGGGCGTCCAACGGGATCTTCAGGTAGCGCCTGCCGTTCGCCTCGGGTTCGGGCAGGCGCCCGCCGCGGATGTTCACCTGCAGCGAATGCAGGATGAGCTTCGGCATCGGCAGCTCGCGGTCGCGCGCCTCGCGCATCCGCACGAACGCCCCCTCGCTCCCCGTCTCCGTCAGGTGCTTGTTGTCGGCCCGCTGCCGGGCGACCGTGCTCTCCCAGGCCGCCTCGCGCCCATCGGGGCGGTAGTCGTGGCCGGTGAACAGCCGCGTCTCGTCCGGCAGCGCCATGATACGCTGGATGCTGCGCCAGAGCGTGCGCGCGCTGCCGCCCGGGAAGTCCGCCCGCGCCGAGCCGCTGTCGGGCATGAACAAGGTGTCGTGGATGAAGGCGGCGTCGCCGACCCGGTAGGCGACGGAGGCCAGGGTGTGGCCCGGCGTGAACAGCACCTCGACGTCCAGGTTGCCGATCCGGAAGCGCTCGCCGTCGGCGAAGAGGCGATCCCACTGCGAGCCGTCCGCCGGGAAAGTCTCGGGCAGGTTGTAGAGCCCCTTCCAGAGCTTCTGCACCTCGACGACCTTCTCGCCGATGGCGGTCGGCGCGCCCGTCCTGTCGTGCAGGTAGCCGGCCGCCGAGAAGTGGTCGGCGTGCGGGTGCGTGTCGAGGATCCACTGCAGCCTGTAGCCCGCGCGCGCGATATGGGCGAGCAGGGCATCGGCCGAGCGGGTGGCGGTCGCCCCCGACTTCGGATCGAAGTCGTGCACCGGGTCGACGATGGCGCAGTGTTTCGTCTCCGCATCGGCGACGACGTACTGCACGCTGCCCGTGCGCTGCTCGTAGAAGCCCGTCACGAGCGGGCGTCCGTGCAGGGACGTTGCGGTCAGGTCTGACATGCATTCCTCCGGTTCGGGATGAACGGCTTCGGGGCTCTGGACGTCACGCCCGACCGAGCAAGGCTGGCAGGCCGCGCGCGACGACGTAGAGGCCGACCAGGATCACCAGGCCGGCGAAGGTGATGGTCAGGGCGCGCTTGTGCCCGGCGAGACGCTGGCCGAGGCGGGCGCCGACGAGGCCGCCGAGCGCGCCGCCCAGGATGAACAGCCCGGCCAGCGTCCAATCGATCAGGCCGGAGACCGCGTAGCTCGCGGCGGTGGCCGCCCCGAAGGCGCTGACCGCCACCAGCGAGGTGCCGATGGCCATGGGCAGCGGCATGGACGTCGCCAGCATCAGGCCCGGCACGATCAGGAAGCCTCCGCCGATTCCGAAGAAGCCGGAGAACAGGCCCACCGCGAACCCGATGCCGAGCAGCCAGGGCAGGAGCACCGGGGCGCTCCGTTTGGTCAGGCGCACGTCCGGATCGCCCTCGCCGCGCCGCCGGCGCAGCATCAGGCCGCCGACCGCCAGCATCACGAACCCGAACAGGGCGAGCAGGCTCTGCCCGTCGACCGCCCTGGCCG
>NZ_NKUI01000142.1 GCF_014845115.1 Methylorubrum zatmanii
GGGCAGTGCCGTGATCTCGGGCCGCCACGCGACCCGCAGAACCCGCGTCGACGGCCATGCGACGGCGGTGCTGACGGGTTGCGGCGCGTCCAGGCTCGCGAGGATCTGCGCCGCCTGGCAGCAGGGCAGATGGCCATGTCCCGGATGCGATTTGGACGGGCCGTCGGCCTCGCCCGTCTCGGGGGCGCAGAGAACGTGGACCAGGCTCGCCTCCCGGCCCAGACTTCCGGCGAGGGAGGCGGTGCCGAGGATGGCCTGCAGGGCGAACGCGTAGAGCACGGCCACGGCGATGACCGCGCGGCAAGCGGACCATCCCGGCAAGCACCCACGCATGCCGGTCACCTATGGCCAAGCTTGAGCGGGCGTCAACGCATTCGTGATCAAGCGGATCCCGTATCAGGTGGTCCGGCCGCCGGACACCAGTTTTCGAAGCTGTTCCAAGGCGAGGGGATGGCCGGCATTGAGGTCGAGCGGCCCGGCGAAGCCGCCGTTGCGGTCCATCATGTAGACCATCAGCGTGTGTTCCAGGGTGTAGTCGCCCCCCGGCAGCGGCACCTTCTTCACGAAGGCGCGGTAGTCCCGCGCCACCCGCTCGATCTCCTGCGGCGTGCCGGTCAACCCGGTGATCCGGTCGGTGAACGAGGCCATGTATTCGCGCATCACCTCGGGCGTGTCCCGTTCGGGGTCGAGGGTGATGTAATAGGCCTGGAGATCGCCGCCCTGCGCCCCGAACTCGTCCAGCAGGGTGCCGAGATCGGCGAGCGTCGTCGGGCAGACATTCGGGCATTGGGTGAAGCCGAAGAAGACGAGGAAGGGCTTGCCCTTCAGCGCCTGCGCATCGACCACGCCGCCCTTCGAGGATGCGAGCCGGAACGGCCCGCCGACCACCGACAGGGCGGCCGGCCTGTCTCCCCGTGGCAGGAAGGCGACCGTCGCCCCGACGATGCCGATCAGGGCCAGGGCGAAGGCGATCAGGATCAGGGTGCTCCCCCGCTGCGGGGCGGGGGAGGCCGGCCGGGGTTCAGTGGCCATGGTCGTGGCTCGTGTGATCGTGTCCGGAATGATCCTGGCTCGCGCCCCCGCCGGCCGGCGCCTTGGCGGCGAGGCTCTCGACGGCGAATTCCACCGGGACGGTGCCGGCCCGCTCGAAGGTCAGCGTTCCCTTCACCCGCTCGCCCTGCTTCAGCGGCGTCTTCAGCTCCAGAAACATCAGGTGGTTGCCGCTGGGAGCGAGCGTGACCGTCTTGCCGGGGGCGATCTCCAGCCCGTTGGGGAGGGGCGCCATCTTCATCACATGGCCCTCCATCGACATCGTGTGCAGCTCCCCCCGCCCGGCGGCCTCGAGCGAGCCGCCGGTCAGCCGGTCGGGCTCCGTGCCGGTATTCGTGACCGTGAGGTACCCCCCCGCGACCTTGGCGCCGCCGGGCGTGGCCCGCGACCAGGGATGGCCGATCTTGAGCGGGCCGGCGGTGTAGTCATGGGCCTCGGCCGGGCCCAGGGCGGCGAGGCCGAGGGCGAGCAGGAGGCCGGCGGTCGTGAAAGCGCGATGACGCATGGTCGTGTCTCCGGTCGGAGAGGAGAGGAAACGGGCTGATTGCCCTGGAAGCGGGAGGCAGACCGCCGCGAAGGCGGCGGTCCCTGGCGCGGGGCGGGCCCCGTCAGTGATGCTGGTGGCCGCCGGCCTCGGAGGCGGGGGCCTGCGCGCCGATCGGCGCGACGGTGAAGGTCACCGGCACCGTGCCGGCCCGCTCGAAGGTCAGGCTGCCTGACACGGTGTCGCCCGCCTTCAGTCCCTCCTTCAGGTCGAGGAACATCAGATGGAGGCCGCCGGGCTTGAGCGCCACGCTCGTCCCCGGCGCGATGGCGAGGCCGCCCTCGACGGGTGCCATCTTCATCACCCCGCCCTCCGTCGTCATCGAGTGGATTTCGCCGCGACCGGCTTGGCGGATCGCGGCGCCGGTCAGCCGGTCGGGCTCCGTGCCGGTGTTGCGCAGGGTGACGTAGCCGCCGGCGACGGTCGCGCCCCCGGCGTCGCCCGCAGCCAGGGCCCTTCGATGGCGATCGCTCCGGCCTTGGCGGCGGGGGCGGCGGGAGCCTGTGCCGCCGCCTTGGCGGCGACGATCCGCACCGCCGGGGCCGGGGCCTTCAGCGCCTTCGCGTCCTGGCCCTCGGCCGGGATCTCGCTCCAGCGGTAACCGCCCTCGCTGCAATCCTGCTCGACGGGGAAGTAGATCGTGGCGCCCGGCGCGAAGCTGTCGGAGACGCGGGCGAAGAAGGTGAACTCATCGACCTGATCGTCGGGCAGGCTGCCGCCGCTCCAGGTGATCCGGGTCACGCCCTCCGAGACCTGCCCGTGGAAGGACGGGTAGCTGCGGGCATAGGCGGATTTGACCGTGGCGATCTCCCAACCGGGCTTCGGCATCGGCTTGGCGCCGGTCACGCCCTCGGGGATGGTGACGCTGACGCGGGTGGTCGGCCGGCCGTCGCAGCCATGCATGATCTGGACGACGCCGCGATAGGACGCGTTGGGCGAGGCCTCCTTGCGCTCCAGCACGGCATGGGCCGCGGCGGTGCCGATGACAGCGGGGCCGATCAGGACGAGCGGCAGGGCAGCGCGGGAGAGGGCGCGGGAAACGGGAAAACGCATCTGGGAATATCCGGTGTCTGAGAGCGGGGATCGCTGGAGGAGCGGGCGCGTCAGGCGGCCGGAGGGGCCCTGGCATGGGCCAAAGTGAAGGCAGGCGGGCGGGCGATTCGGCGCTGCGGCGCGAGCCAGGTCGCGTGGGCGGCGGCCTCGGGCCATGCCGGCCCGCTCGCGGAGGGAGGCGGGGGCGCGGCGACCGGGGCATGGCTCGCGGCGGTGCAGCAGCCGGCGTAGTGAGGATCCGGAGCCGGATGCCGGTCCGGGGAGGCGGTCTCGCCCCCGGCCTGAACCCCGATCTGGGCGCACAGGAAGGCCGGTGCATCCGCGACGGGCAGGGCCGCGATGCCGCCGAGCAGGGCCTGAAGCACCAGCGCGTAGAGCGCGATGACGGATGTGAGCGCGCGGGCGAGGCGCGGCGCTCCCTTGTCCCGGTCGCGGCGTGTGGTCGGCATGGCGGGGCGAGCCTTACGCCCGTTCGCATCGCTTCGATAGGGCGCCCGAGGAGCCTGAGGGGCGCCATGCCACCGCACCCGCCGGCTCCCTGAGGCCCAGACCGTCCGGTCTCCGCGAGCGAGGCGTGCGCCGCCACACCCGGGCGCCACAATATGGCCCGGAACGGCATGGCTTCTTAACCACGAGACCGCAACAACCGCGGCACGAGGACTTGGCCGAAACTTGGTTTCGCACCGTGGTTTCCGGCCAAGTCCACCGACCGCACCTTCCATCCAGAGCCCCGGATCGATGCTGCAGACCGCGCGCGCCACCCGCCCCCTCGCCCGTCCCCTCGCCGCCGCCCTGACGGCGGCGACGCTTCTCTCCGGTTCGGCGCTCGCGCGCGATGCCGGCTTCGCCCAGGCCGAGTGGGCGCAGGATTACTCCTCGCCCACCACGATGCAGGTGCACCGCTCCTCGACGCCGATCCTCTCGCCCGAGACCGTGGCGGCCACCGAGGCCATGGTCGAGAAGTATCGCGCCATCGTCGCCCGCGGCGGCTGGCAGCCGGTCTCCGGCGCGGCCGGCCTGCGGGTCGGCTCCCGCGGCCCGGCGGTGGCGGCCCTGCGCCAGCGCCTGATCGTGACGGGTGACCTCGACGCGAATGCCGGCAGCTCCGGCGTCTACGATTCCTATGTCGCGGCCGGCGTGAAGCGCTTCCAGGCCCGCCACGGCCTGTCCCAGACCGGCCAGATGAGCCCGGCGACCCAGGCGGCGATGAACGTCTCGGCCGATATCCGCCTGCGCCAGCTCGAAACCAACGTGATCCGCCTGCGCTCCTACTCGGGCGATCTCGGCCGGCGCTTCGTGATCACCAACATCCCCGCCGCCCTGGTGCAGACGGTGGAGAACGGTCAGGTCGTGACGCTCCACGCTGCCGGCGTCGGCAAGATCGACCGCCAATCGCCGATCATGAACACCAAGGCGACGCAGATCAATTTCAACCCGACTTGGACGGTCCCGGCTTCGATCGTGAAGAAGGACCTGATCCCGAAGATGCAGAAGGACCCGAACTACCTCACGGATAACAAGATCCGCATCCTTTCGGGGGGGCAGGAGATCTCGCCGAAATCTGTGAACTGGTTCTCGGACGAGGGCACCCGCTACACCTATCGCCAGGATTCGGGCGCCGACTTCAACTCGATGGGCGTCGTGCGCATCAACATTCCGAATCCCTACGGCGTGTTCATGCACGACACCAACAGCCGTGGCGTGTTCGGCGACGACTTCCGCTTCATCTCCTCCGGCTGCGTGCGCGTGCAGAACGTGCGCGAATACATCACGTGGCTCCTGAAGGACACGCCCGGCTGGGATCGCGCCCATGTCGAGCAGGCGGTGGAGAGCGGCCAGCGCATCGACGCGACCCTGAGCCAGCCGGTGCCGGTCTACTGGACCTACATCACCGCCTGGGCGACCCCGGACGGCACGGTGCAGTTCCGCGACGACATCTACAAGCGTGACGGCGTGAACGTGCCCTCGACCATCGAGGCGCCGACACCGGTGGCCAGCGCCGCCTCGACCCGGCCGGAGGTGTTCGAGCCGGGCGACGAGGAGAACTGAGACGGGATGCGCTTGATCGGAGCGGTCCCGTCTCAGCAAGCCTGCGCGGCGCCTGAGCGAAGCCCGGATCCGCCATCCCGAAGGGATCAACCGGATTTGGGATGAGACCGCTTCCGCCGGCTCCACCGGGCTGGCGCAGCGACAGGGGAACGACGTGAAAACCCCGGCCGGATCTCAGATCCGGCCGGGGTTTTGTCTTGTCGGATCTCTGAATACCGTATTCAATCGTATCCGTCCGGGGACAGCATTCCTCCCTGCGCCGGGCGGACCGTACAGGCCTGAGAAGCGTCGCCCGAAAAATTTTCGCGATTTTTTTGCGAGCGGGCGGATTGGGCGGATTAAAGCCGCCGACCGGACGTTGACGGTTTATGGTGCTCGATAGAACGCGCTCGAAACGCTCCGAGATCGTCGACCTGCTGGTGCCCTTGCGGCGCTACGCCCGGTCGCTGACGCGGGATTCGCTCAAAGCGGACGACCTCGTCCACGATACCATGGTCCGCGCGCTCGAATCGCGTGCGAGCCTCCGGCCCGATACCAACCTGCGCACCTGGATGATGACGGTGCTGCACAACGTCTTCATTGACGAGCAGCGCCGCAAACGGGTCGAGGCGCGTCACGCCGACGTGCTGGTGCAGCTCTCCGAGGAGGTGGCCCTGCCCGCCCAGGAAGGGCAGGTGCGGCTGATGCAGATCCGGAAGGCCTTCGAGAGCCTGCCGGAAGAGCAGCGCGCCGCGCTCCACCTCGTGACCCTCGAGGGCATGGCCTATGCCGACGCGGCGGCCGTGCTCGGAATCCCGATCGGCACCCTGATGTCGCGGCTCGGTCGCGGCCGAGCCGCCCTGCGCGCCTTCGAGGAAGGAAGCCGCAAGGGCAAAGCCACCGCCGGCTCCTCCGACGACGGCTCCGACCGTGGGCGTCCGCATCTGCGGGTCGTCGGCGGGAATTGATGGACCGGGCTAACCGTTAAGGAAAGCAACACCGGGAAGCGATGAGGCTGGGGCGGTGAGCATGAAGGGCAATCGGAGCGGGGTGATGGTCGATCCGGTCACGGAAGCCGATCTGATCGCGTATGTCGATGGCGAGCTCGACCCGATGCGCCGCGTCGAGGTCGAGGCGCATCTGGCGCGCAATCCGGAGGATGCGCTCCAGGTGATGGCCGACCTGCGTGATCGCGACGCCTTGCGCGAGGCGTTCCTGCCGCTGCCGGGGCCGGGCCCCGAGCGGCTTCGCTCCGACGCGCGGCGGATCGACCGGGCCTTCGCGTGGCAGCGGGTCCGCTCCCGCCTGCGGCGGGCGGCGGCCGTGGTGGTGCTCGTGGGGGCGGGCTGGCTCGCCCATACCGAGACCGGTACCCTCGGCGTGCCCGGTTCCTTCGCCTCGCCGATCGACGCTTCCCTCGCCGAGGAGGCGCAAGAGGCGCGCAAGACCGTGCAGATCCGGGCCCGCGCGACCACCCAGCCCGTGGCGTCCGCCTACGATCCCGCCGATCTCAGGGCGGCCACGGGGGTCACCCTGCCGCCGCTGCCGCAGGGCTGGATCGTCCGGGACGTGCAGATCTTCCCGAGCCGGAACGGGACCGGGATCGAGGTGTCGATTCAATCGGCCGAGATGGGTGAACTCGCCCTCTTCGCCAAGCGCAGCAACGGGACGCCTCCCGCCGAGGGCGCCGAGCCCGTGGCGCGTTCCAGCGACGGCACGACCGCCTATTGGCGCAACGGCAGCACCGCCTACGCCCTGAGCGGCTCCCGGGACGAGCCGGCCCTGCACAGCGCCGCCGCCCGCCTCGCCGCGGCACGGGAGTAAGAGTGCCTCACAAAACTCCCATGCCCGCGCCGGATCTCCCTGGGCACGACGGCGCAGCGGGAGGTTTGTGAGAGACACGGAGCCCCCGTCGACCCCTTCGGGATGGCGGATCCGGGCTTCGCTCGGGCTGAGTGATACGGTGACCGCTTGAATCGAGCGGAAACCGTATCATTCCAGCGTATTGCCTCATCCGGAGTGCCGGAGCGAAGCGGAGCCCTCCTTCGAGGTCGCCGACGCGTCACCTCTGGATGAGCGTGAGATTGCTGGGCGGAGGCCCGCCGGTTACGGCGTGGCCAAAAGCTGAGCCGTCCGGCGCTGGCGCTCCAGGATCTCGCGCAGATGGGCGACCGCGCCCCCCTGCAGGCCGAGGAGTGCCTGCGGATCGGTCTCGCCATCGCGCCGCATCGACACGTAGAACTCGAAGCCGCCGGGCTCCGTCGCCGCGATCCGGTTCAGCACGAACGGGAACAGGCCGAGCCGCGATGCCTCCTCGATCACATCGAGGAACGAGAAGGGCGTGAACACCCAGCAATGGCAATCCGCGTAGGCGCCCGAAGCGAGGGCGTCGCGGGCCTGCGCGTGGGCCAGGGCCAGGGCGGCGTCGCCGCAGAGCCGTGGCGCTCCTGCCGGGTCCTCGCCGGCCCAGACCTTCCCGGGCTCGACCGCCCGTGCCTGATAGGTGTGGGCGATGATCTGGCGCGGGCTCGGGCGGGTATAGCCGAGCAGATCCGCCTCGATCAGCTCGGCGATGTCGCTGACGTTCCGGCCGGCATCGAACATGAAGCGCCGGTCGGGCAGGGACAGGTTGAGCACGCCGCCCGGCCGCAGGACCGCGTGAATGCCGCGAAACCAGCCGAGCAGGTTGGGCACGTATTGCGCGACCTGTGCGGCGATGGCGAAATCCAGGCCGTCGCGTCCGAGCGTCTCCGCGAGCGACCCGGTTCCCGTCCAGGCGCAATCGATCGGTGCGGCTCCGGGCAGGCCGGCCTGGGCCTCGATGGCGTGATCGACATAGGCGACGCTGAGGCCCGCGGGCAGGGCCGTCGGGTTGTTCGCGGGCCCGAACTCGATCCCCCGCGCCTCGGGCAGGGGGATGTCGTGAGTGAGCCGGGCGAGGCGCCGGTCGGCGGAGCGGCGCGCGAGGAACGTGTCCAGCGACAGGGAACCGGAATGCATGCCGCGGACGCCTCACCGCTGGGCCGAAGGATATTCTGCCCTTACCCGCCTCCCCGACCCGAGCGCAATCGGTTGCGCAGGCTCGACCACCGATCGCCGCCGACCCGCAGCCCGAGATTTTGAAAAGACTATTCAGCCATGACAAGGGGCCTTGGCGCCCGGTGCCGACGGCCCGCGGGACGATGCCTGACACGTCAGGCCAGATCGGATGCAGCGGGCTTTCGCGGCACCCGGTCGAGGCCAAAATCCGCCATCTCGACGGGTTACTTGACTGGGACGTAAGGCGGCGCAGGCGCGCCTGCGCTCCCTGGGCGGGGAGCCCGGTTCTATCTGCGCGCCCGAGAGCTCGGGGGGAGGGGAGCGCTTCCGGAAGAGGCGCGGCTCGGGCGCAGATCGTCAGGTGAGGATTGCCCGCTCCCGGCCCTGAGGCTACTGCTTCGCTTGTTGCAGCGCGGCGAGGGGCGGGATTGGGAGGCTTGGCAATCCGGCGCCGACGTCATGCGAAGGGGGTGAAAAGTCCTGACGTATTCGATGCCGTTCCCAGTGAACGGTCTCGGATCATCGACGCACAGGCTGCGGGTTCAATCTTGGATAGCCTGCTCTTCGTTTCTGCATCGCCGCTCCGGCCGAGCCCGGTCATTCGTGGAAAGACGGCATTCTTTCTTGCGAAGGGCCTGATCGATGTCTCGCCCGGGCGCGGGGGTTCGGGCTGAGACGCATCATTCGCCGGAGATCGTTTCGAGGGTCTCCGCTCAATTCGCACGCGAGGTTGCTGACATTGTTCAAGCGCAGCTTGCAAATGCTCTCGAGCCGGGTCGGGTTCAAGAAGAGTCCGCGCCAACCGGGCCTGCGGGCGTCCGGCGGCGTTCCGGGCGAGGGCGGGAGCTTCGATCCGGACTTCTACCTTCGATACTACCCCGATCTCGCCGTCCTGGGGGATGACCGCAAGGTTCTCAGGCAGCATTATCTCAAACACGGCAAGGGCGAGGGCCGCTTTCCGAGCGCCGACGCGCTGGTCGCGGCGCTGGAGGGGGAAGGCGGTCGCCTGCCCAAGGACTTCATCGCCGAGCATTACCGGGCGCTCTACGAAGACCTCGCCGGCATGGCCGAACCCTGGGAGCTCGCCGAGCATTATTTGCGCTTCGGCCGCTGGGAGGGGCGCGCCTACCGGGCCGAGCTGTCGGCCTACGAGCTGGAATACGAGCGCATGGTGGCCCGCGAGGCCGAGGCGGGCCGGCGCTCCGCCGCGCCTCCCGCCGAAAGCTTCGCGCATCTCCTGGCCGCCGCGCGGGTTCTGCCGGGGGCGTGGCTCGACCAGTTCGTGCTGCATGAATTCGTACTGCTGAACGAGGCTTGGCTGCCGCGTCCGCCCGTCTCGCGGATGGAAGGATTGATGGCCTTCCTGACGGCGGGGGTCGATCGTCTCGCGCCGATCTCCCTGCGCCTGCGCTTCGACCCCAGCTTCTACCGCTCGAACAACCCGAACGCTCCCGCCGGCACCAGCGATGCCGAGCTGTACCGCCACTGGCTCGGCAGGGGCATCGGCAGGGGCGAGCCGGGCTCCGAAGCCGCGGCCCTGGGCCGTCTCCTCGGGGACGAGCGCTTCCCCGACACCTTCGACGAGGCGACCTACCGGTCGCTGCTGCCCGAAGGCGTCGCTCCGCCGCCGCAGGGGCGGCTGAACGCCCTGCGGCACTTCCTGGACATTGGCTTCCATCTCTGGGAGTTCGAAGCGGTGCGGCAGGCCTGCTCGCCCCAGCTCCTCGAGCGGATCGGTGAGTACTATCTCGGCCAGGGACACGGCGTCGCCGCCAAGGAGGCCTTCGACCGGGCGCTCAAGGCCGGCCTCGCATCCGGCCGCATCCATCATCGCCTCGGCGACGCGCTGCGCATGCTCAGCCGCACCAAGGACGCGACGCGCGCCTTCGCCCAGGCGGCGGACAGGCCGGGCGCGGTGGCATGGAGCCACATCCACGCCATCGACGGCCTGCTCGCCCAGCCGAACGGCGTGGCCGAGGCCCTCGACCGGGTCCGGCGCTCGGCTCGGGAATGGCATGCCAATCCGCATTGGCGCGCTGCGGCGCACCGCACCATTGAGGCGGTCTTCGCCCTGGCCAGCGAGGAGGCGCGGGCCTCCTACGCCGCCGGCCGCCGGAGCGAGGGGGACGAGCGCCTCACCGCCTGCCTCGACGAGATCACCGGCCTGATCGACGCGGTCGATCCGTTGCCGGCGCCGCTTCCGGCACCGGCCAACGGGCATATCGTCATCGTCGCCAACCGCGACCTGCCGCAATGCGACCATTACCGCGTCGTCCAGAAGATCCAGCAGCTCGAGCATGGCGGCTGGACGGTGGAGGTCTTCAAGCAGGACGAGGCAGCCTATTGCCGGCCGGCCCTCGACCGGGCCTCGGCGGCGATCTTCTACCGCGTGGCGGCCTTCCCCGGCGTGCTGCACGCAATCCTCTACGCCCGCGCCCTCGGCCTGCCGACGATCTACGAGATCGACGACATGGTCTTCGATGCGAGCGTGTTCCCGGATCCGCTGGAGAGCTTCGAGGGGCAGATCACCGCGAAGCAATATGTCGACCTGCAATACGGCGTGCCGCTGTTCCGCTACGCCATGCGCGCCTGCGAGACCGGTCTCGCCTCCACGCCGGCGCTCGCCGAGCGGATGCGTCCGCTCGTCCGCTCGGGCGTGTGCCACGTCCTGCGCAACAGCCTCGACGCGCGCAACCTCCCGTTCCTGAAGCGGGCCCGCCAGCCCTTCTCGGACACCTCCCTGACGATCTTCTACGGATCGGGGACGCGGGCGCATAACCAGGATTTCAACGATCTCGCCGCCCCCGCCCTCCTCGCCATGATGGCGCGCCACCCGCAGATCCGGCTGGTGATCGCAGGCTATCTGCGCCTCGGCGACGGGTTCAGTCCGTATGCGCACCGGGTGCGGCAGCTCGGCTTCACCGACGACGTGTCGGCCTATTGGGAGGCCCTGTCCGGCGCCGACATCAACCTCGCCGTCCTCTCGCCCGGGCCCTTCGCGGATGCCAAGAGCGAGATCAAGTGGCTGGAGGCCGCCATGTGCGGCATCCCCTCGGTCGTCAGCGCGACCCGCACCTATCGCGAGATCCTCACCGACCGGCAGGACGCCCTGCTGGCCGAGACGGTGCAGGACTGGACGAAGGCGCTCTCGGCGCTGATCACCGATCCCGAATTGCGCCGGACGATCGGCCGGCAGGCGCGGGAGAAGGCGCTGACGGCCTACGGGCTCGATGCGGCGGTCGATGTCCTCAAGGGCGTGCTGGCCCCTCCGCCGCTGCCCCTGACCGGCCGGGCGCTCGATGCCCGGACATCGTCCGCCGAGGCCTGGGCCGACCTGTCGTCGGAGGCGGGGCAGGCGCCGCTCCCGGCCGCGGTCATCCGCTCCGGCGCCCGCCGGGACGGGAAGGCGCGCATCCTCGTGGTGAACGTCTATTTCCCGCCCCAGACGGTGGGAGGCGCCACCCGGGTCGTGCGCGACAACATCGACCATATCCTCGACCACGCCGCCGACCGGTTCGACCTCGCGGTGGCGGCCTCCGACATCGATGTCGAGCCGCCCTACCAGACCCGCATCGACGCCTATCGCGGCATCCCCGTCTTCCGCATCGCCACCCCCCGCGAGCGGAACATGGACTGGCGCCCGTTCAACCCGAACATGCGCCCGGAATTCGAGGCTCTGCTCGACCGCTTCGAGCCCGACCTCG
>NZ_NKUI01000143.1 GCF_014845115.1 Methylorubrum zatmanii
GGCGGGCCATCCATAAAGGGCGGCAAGCTGGCCCGGGACGTCGCGGATACGTCCGGCTTTCGCAACGGATCGACGACGCGCATGGACCGGACCCTCCCGCTGATTTCGCGAACGGCTTGAGTGTGCCGTCCAGTTTGCGGCAGAACCGGGGCCGCCGCATGTCGATTCGTAACGCCCATCGCGTCCGATGGGCGTGGGAAGTGGGTATGAGGCTTGCCTGGCCCGCTCTCCCCGATCCTCCGGGCAGGTCCTACGATGTCTTCGAACAGATCGCACCATTCCAGGCCTCGATGACCGAGACCAGCCTCACCGTCGCCGTGATCGATCCAAGCCGCGCCCGCGCCGCGATTCTGGAGGAGGGCCTGCGCGCCTCCGGCGTCGCCACCGTCGTCGTCCTGCCCGATGGGCCCGATCTTCAGGCGCGGGTGGCGAGCCTGAAGCCGGACGTGATCGTGGTCCATCTGGAGAGCCCGAGCCGGGACGTGCTGGAGCAGATGTCCGGCCTGTCGCGGCAGGCGGAGCGGCCGGTGGCGATGTTCGTCGATCGCTCGGACCAGACCATGATGCAGGCGGCGGTCGATGCGGGCATCTCGGCCTACGTGGTCGACGGCCTGCGGGCGGAGCGGATCAAACCGATCCTCGACATCGCCATCCTGCGCTTCAACGCCTTCGCCCGGCTGCAGCGGGAACTCGACGAGGCCCGCTCGGAACTCGCCGACCGCAAGCTGATCGAGCGGGCCAAGGGCATCCTGATGACGCGAAAAGGGATGAGCGAGGAGGAAGCCTACAAGCTCCTGCGGCGGCAGGCGATGAACGAGAAGCGCAAGATCGTCGACATTGCCCGCGCCATCGTCACCGCAGCGGACCTGCTCGGATGAAGCTCACCCTCGGATACGTTCCGCTGACCGATGCGGCCCCCGTGATCGCAGCGGCGGAGCTGGGCTTCGCCCGGGCCGAGGGGCTCGACCTCACCCTGTCGCGCGAGCCGTCCTGGGCGACCCTGCGCGACCGGCTGGCCCTGGGCCATCTCGACGCCGCGCATATGCTGGCGCCGCTGGCCATCGCCAGCGCCCTCGGCCTGAGCGGCCCCCAGGCCGATCTCACGGTGCCGATGAGCCTCAGCTTCAACGGCAATGCCATCACCCTGTCGAACGCCCTCTGGCAGGCGATGGCGCCGGAAGGGCTCGATGTCGGAACGGTCGCCCGCACCTTCGCCCGGATCGCGCGGGAACGGGCGCAGGCCGGCCGGCCGCTGACCCTCGGCACCGTCCACCCCTTCTCCTGCCACAGCTACCAGATCCGTCTGTTCGCCGAGCTCGGCGGCCTCGACCTGGGCGGACAGGTCAGGCTGGTGGTGATCCCACCGCCGCAGACGGTCGATGCCCTCGCCCGGGGCATCGTCGACGGGTTCTGCGTCGGCGCACCCTGGAACACCGTGGCGTTCGCCGCCGGCCTCGGCCAGATCGCGGCGCTGGGCTGCGAGATCGTCCCGGATTGCCCGGAGAAGGTTCTCGCGGTGCCGGCCTCCGATGCGGATTACGTGCCGGCCCTGGTGCGGGCCGTCGCCAAGGCCGGGCGCTGGTGCGCGGAGCCGGCTCACCATGCCGAGTTGGCGACGCTGCTGGCGAAGCGGGGCGGCCTCGCCACCCATGCCGACCTCGTCCGCGTCACCCTCGAAGGGGCCGTCGCGTCCGATGCGACGGGACGGAGGCGGGTCAACCCGGATTATGTGCGGATGGATGCCGCCGTGCAGGCTCCCCGCGCCTCGGATGCCCGCTGGCTCGTCGCCCAGATGGCGGCCTCCGGCCAGATCGAGGACGCCGCCGGCCTCGGCGACGCGGCCGCGGCTCTCTATCGCGCGGATGCCTTCCTCCTGGGCTGATCCTCTGCGGCGCCGTCGCCCGGCGGCGATGACACGCGCTACACCCCTTCGGCCGGGGCGAAGCGCAGCGGCAGGGCCCGCGCCCGGAAGACGACCCGCTCAGGGTGGAGGAGCCAGAATCGTTCGGCGCCCGCGACATCCCGGAACCGGGCCGGATCGAGCACGATGTCGGTCCGCCCCGTCACCTGAAGCAGATCGCCGGTCGAAAAATCCGGGAAGACGAGCCCGGCACGGGGATTGGCCAGCATGTTGCCGAGGGTGTTGAAGAAGCGGTTGCCGGCATAGTCGGGGATCATGAGGGAACCTTCCCCATCGATCCGCACGAAGCCGGGAGGACCGCCCCTGTGCGAGACATCGACCTGACGTGAGCCGGCGGCGTCCTCGACGAAGGTGGCGACGAAGAAGGTATCGGCGGCCGCGATCCGGGCCCACGCTCCGTCATCGAGCCGATCCGACACGACGGGCGGCGGTCGGCGCGCCGAGGCGTCCGGCGCGGGCCCATCCTGCCGGGGCCGGATGTATTTCGGGCAATTGCCGAAACTCTGCTCCACGCGGACCGTGAAGCCCTCCGGTCCCTCGCGTCGAAGCGTGCCGTTGAGGCGGTTGCGGCGGCGGGTGGCGAGTTCGATGCCGAGGAGGGCCACGCCGTCGCCGTCGTCCAGTCCCGCCTCGGCGGGATCGTCGGCCTCGCGCCCCGCCTCGACCCGGAGGTGGAGCGGATCGGGCGCGTGCAGGAAGCCCGGCGGCCCGGCCCGCAGGGTCGCCCAGGGGCGGCCCGCCCGGTCCACCGACCCGAGCACCACGACAGGAAGCTGCGGAAAGAAGTCCCGGTGCTGCGCGACCAAGTGATCCCGGATCACCTTCGGCCCGAGTTCGGCCATGCGCCCGGCGATGCCGACGCGCTCCTGAAGCGCCACCTCACCCCGGTGCCAGGGCGCGGCGTGGGTAAGCGGCTCGTTCATGCTCTGCCCTCCTCTGCGCTAAGGCCGACCGCCGATCGCGGCAGGGGCTCGAAGCCGGGCAGCGCCTCGATGCGGGCGAGCCAGGCACCGAGATGGGCGTAGGGCGCGAGATCGACATTCCCCTCCGGCGCGACGGCGATGTAGCTGTAGAGCGCGACGTCGGCGATGGTCGGATGCCCGGCGGCGAGCCAGTCGCGGGCCGATAGTTCGGCATCGACCAGCGTCAGGATCGCGTGGGCGCGGGCGATCACTTCCCCCGTGTCGAAGGACGCACCGAACAGGGTGACGAGGCGGGCGGCGGCGGGGCCGAAGGCAATCGGGCCGGCCGCGACGGAGAGCCAGCGCTGCACCCGGGCGGCGCCCTCGGGATCCTCGGGCAACCAGTCGCCGCGACCGAACTTCTTGGCCAGATAGACCAGGATCGCGTTCGAATCCGGCACGATGGTCCCGTCATCGTCGAGGACGGGCACTTGGCCGAACGGGTTGAGCGCCAGGAAGTCCTGCGACTTGTGCTGGCCACCCGCGAGATCGACCTCGACGACCTCGTAGGGCACGCCGAGCAGCGACAGGAACAGGCGGGCCCGGTGGGCATGGCCCGAGAGCGACAGGCTGTAGAGCTTCACGGGATTCGTCTCCTTCCGGCCGCGGGATCGGCCGTAGGCGCCATCAGACTGCTGATCGGCGGTGACGTGAAGCGACGTTCTCAGTAATCGACTGTTGCGCTGAACGGAATAATCGTCCCTCCTTGGCGGGGGAGGGAGCGCGATGGATCGTTGGCAGGCGATGCGGGTCTTCGTGAAGGTCGCCGAGAGCGGCGGCTTCGCGTCGGCGGCGCGCCATCTCGCCATGAGCCCGCCCGCCGTGACGCGGACGGTCGCGGCGCTCGAAGAGAGGATCGGGGCGCGGCTGTTCGTCCGCACCACGCGCTCGGTCAAGCTCACCGAGGCAGGGGGACGCTATCTGGATGATTGCCGTCGCCTCCTCTCCGATCTCGAGGAGGCGGAGGCCGCCGCCGCCGGCTCGACCGCGACACCGACCGGAACGCTGACGCTGACCGCGCCGGTGCAGTTCGGTCGTCTCTACGTCCTGCCGGTGGTGACCGATTATCTCGCGCGGCACGCGGCCGTATCGGTGCGGGCCCTGTTCCTCGACCGGGTGGTCAACATGATCGAGGAGGGCATCGATGTCGGCGTGCGGATCGGGCATCTGGCCGATTCCGGGCTGAGCGCGCTCCGGGTCGGCAGCGTGCGCCGGGTGGTCTGCGCCGCGCCGGACTATCTCGAACGGCACGGCGTGCCGGCCTCACCCCAGGATCTGCGCGACCATGCCGTGATCGGCTCGACCAGCCCCGGCGCCCTGCCGGAATGGCGCTTCGGGCCCGCCCGGCGCATGGGCGTGACGGTCCAGTCCCGGCTCGCGTGCAGCACGGTCGACGCGGCCCTGGCGGCGGCGATCGACGGCTGGGGGATCGCGCGGCTCCTGTCCTATCAGGTCGCACCGGCCGTGGCGGAGGGGCGCCTGCGGATCCTGCTCGCCGAGCACGAGGAGGCACCGGTTCCGATCCACGTGGTGAGCCCGGAGGGGCGCCGGGCACCGGCCAAGGTGCGGGCCTTCGTCGATCTCGCCGCGGCGCGGCTGCGCGCCGACCCGCGGGTGAACCCGGCCGCCGGTGGGGCGGCCGGGGAGACGAACCCTCAATACACGTCGGCCTGATAGCGCCCGGCCTTCTTCAGGGCAGCGAGATAGGCCACCGCCTCGTCGGGGTTCTTGCCCCCGAACTGGGCGGCGATGTCGATGATCGCCCGCTCCACGTCCTTGGCCATGCGCTTGGCATCGCCGCAGACGTAGAAATGGGCGCCGCCCTCCAGCCACTTCCACAGCTCGGCGCCGTTCTCGCGCATGCGGTCCTGCACATAGGTCTTCTCGCCGCCATCGCGCGACCAAGCGAGCGAGAGCCGGGTGAGCACCTTCTGGTCCTTCAGGCCGTTCAGCTCCTCCTTGTAGAAGAAGTCCGAAGCCTGCCGCTGATGGCCATAGAACAGCCAGTTGCGGCCGGGCGCCCCGGTGGCGGCGCGCTCCCGCAGGAAGGAGCGGAACGGCGCGACGCCGGTGCCGGGGCCGCACATGATCACGTCCTTGGACTGGTCCTCCGGCAGGCCGAAGCCATGCGCCTTCTGGAGGTAGATCCGGACCTTGGTCTGCTCGGGCAGGCGCTCACCGAGATGGGTCGAGGCGACGCCGAGCCGCAGCCGCGAGCGGTGGTTGTAGCGCACCGCATCGACGGTGAGCGACACCCGGCCCTTGTCCATCTTCGGCGAGGACGAGATCGAGTAGAGCCGCGGCTGCAACTCGTCGAGGGCTTCGAGAAACACCTCGGCATCGGGCCGGGCGCCGGGGAACTTGTGGAGGGCGCCGAGCACGTCGAGATATTGCGCGTCGCCGTCCGGATCCTCACCCGCCGCCAGGGCCTGCGCCTTCTTCCGGGCCTCGCCCGAGGTCAGCAACGAGAGCAGCTGGTAGAGGTTATCGGGCGCCGCGCCGAGGGAATACTCGGTCAGCAGCCGGTTGCGCAGGGTTCGGCCGCCGATCACCCGTTCCGGCCGGGCGCCGAGTTCGGCGATCACCGCATCGACCAGGGCCGGGGCGTTGGCGGGGAACAGCCCGAGGGAATCGCCGGCTTCATACTCGATCGGCGTGCCCGCCAAGTCGATCTCGATATGCCACGTCTCCTTCTCGCCGCCCGGCGCGTTGAGGCGGGTGCGGGAGAGGAAGGTCGCCTCGACCGGGTTCTCGCGGCAATAGCCCAGCGGGCCGAGTTCCGGCTCCTTCTTCGGCGCGGTGCCCGCTTCCGCTGCCGGAGCCGCCGCTCCACCGGAAGCGGCGAATTCCTCCTCCAGCTTCTTCAGCATCCGCAGGGTCTCTTTGCCGCCGGGCTGGCAAAGGTTCAGGCGCTCCTCGCTCCTGAGGAAGATCGCGTTGGCGTAGTCGGCGCAGTTGTAGCCGCACTGGCCGCAATCCTGCTGGGCCATGGCGGCCATCAGCTTCTGCGGCTCCGACTTGTCCTTGGCCAGATCCATGCGGTCGCCGATCGGCATGGATGGGTCGTGCCAGGGCGCGTCGTCGTTGTCGGCGAGCTTCGGGCCGGTGGCGGGAGCCTCGCCCGGGGCCAAAGCGGTGGCGCCCTCCACGGCCGGGCCGAGCAGGGCGGCGAAGTAGCCCGACAGCCAGGAACGCTGGTCGGCGTTGAACGGGGCGCTCTCGGGGATGAGAACGAGCGGGGGCGCGACGTGCTGGGTCATGCGGCGGCCTTGAGGGCGGGTTGTTCTTCGGCGGCGTCGCGCAGGGCCTCGGGGCCGGTGCGGGCGGTGAAGGCCTGGAAGCTCTCCTCCGGGCCGAGACGGCGGGCGAGATAGGCGTTGAGCAGGGCCTCGACGCGGGTGGGCGCGTCCTCGGCCTTCACCGCCTTCCAGATCTCGGTGCCGATCTTCGGGTTCTCGGCAAAGCCGCCGCCGACCACGATGTCGTAGCCCTCGACGGTGTCGCCCTCCTCCGAGACGACGACCTTGGCGCCGATCAGGCCGATATCGCCGATGTAATGCTGGGCGCAGGAATGGTGGCAGCCGGTGAGGTGCACGTTCACCGGCACGTCGAGGCTAGGGACCGCCCGCTCGACATGGTCGGCGATGACCATCGCATGGCCCTTGGTGTCGGAGGCGGCGAATTTGCAACCGCGGGCGCCGGTGCAGGCCACGAGCCCGGAGCGGATGCCGGCGGCCTTGGTGGTGAGGCCCAAAGCCTCGACGCGGGCCTCGACCTCCGCCACCTTGGCATCCGGCACGCCGGAGAAGATGAAGTTCTGCCAGACGGTGAGACGGATCTGGCCGTCGCCGCACTCGGCGGAGATCTTGGCCAGTTCCCGCATCTCGTCGGTGGTCATCTTGCCGACGGGGAGCACCACGCCGATCCAGTTCAGGCCGTCCTGCACCTGCTTGTGCACGCCGACATGGCTGAAGCGGTCGGTCGGCTTCCTCGGGGCGACATGCTCGGGGGCGACCCGTTCGAGCTTGCGGCCGAGCTTTTCCTCGACGGCGGCGAGGTACTTGTCGAAGCCCCACGCGTCGAGGACGTATTTCATGCGGGCTTTGTTGCGGTTGGTCCGGTCCCCGTTCTCGATAAAGACCCGCAGGATCGCGTCGGCGACCTGATTGCATTCCTCGGGCTTGAGGACGATGCCGGTGTCGCGGGCGAGATCCTTGTGGCCGGAGATGCCGCCCAGCACGAGGCGCATCCAGATGCCGGCGGGAATTGCGGCGCCTTCCAGCACTTCGACGGCCTGGAAGCCGATATCGTTGGTCTCCTCCAGCACCGGCATCACCCCGCCGCCGTCGAAGGCGACGTTGAACTTGCGCGGCAGGCCGTAGAGCGAGCGGTCGTTGAGGATCCAGTTGTGCCAGGACTTGGCCAGAGGGCGCGTGTCGAGCAATTCCTGCGCGTCGATGCCGGCGGTGGGCGAGCCGGTGACGTTGCGGATGTTGTCGGCGCCCGAGCCGCGGGCGGTCAGGCCGAGATCGACCAGCCCGTCGAGGAAGGCTTGGCCGTGTTCCGGCGCGATCTCGCGCACCTGGAGGTTGGCGCGGGTCGTAACGTGGCTGTAGGGGCCGCCATGCTTGTCGGCGAGGTCGGCGATGCCGGCGAACTGCCAGTGCTGCAGGATCCCGTTGGGGATGCGCAGGCGGCACATATACGAGGTCTGGGTCGGGGCGACCCAGAACAGGCCGTGATAGCGCCAGCGGAAATTGTCCTCCGGCTTCGGCGCCTTGCCGGCCGTGGCCTCGGCGATCAGGCGGTTATGGCCGTCGAACGGGTTCTCGGCGCGCTTCCACTTCTCCTGGTCGCAGAGCTTGCCGCCGTTCTTCACGGTGCGGTCCTGCGCCTTGATGTGAATCGCGTCCGGTCCCGTCGGCTCGGACGGCGCGCCCGCGGGAGCGTGACCCAGGGCGAGGCCACCGGTCATCCGGGCCGCCGCGATGCCGGAAGCGAAACCTTCCAGATAGCGCTTCTGCTCGGCGTTGAAATCGTCTGCCATCGCTGCCTCACTCACGCTGCGAGGGTTTTCGGGGCCGGGCCGAACATCAGGTCGTCCCGGTCGTCAGGAGAGAGCGGCGCGCCGGAGCGGATCAGCTCCTTGCAGCGCGCCTGCTCCGAGATGTCGCCGACGAAGACGGCTCCTGCGAGCCGCCCGTCGGCGATGATCAGTTTGCGATAGAGCCCGGCGGAGGCGTCGTGCATCACGACCGCCTCGACCCCCTCGGGCGTGTCGACCACACCGGCCGAGAAGACGGGTAGACCCGACACCTTGAGGCTCGTGGCGAGCGACGTGCCCGGATAGGCCGCCGCCTCGCCGGCGAGATGCCGGGACAGCACTTCGGCCTGCTCGTAGGCAGGCTCGACGAGGCCGTAGACCACGCCCCTGTGCTCGGCGCATTCACCGAGCGCATGGATCGCCGGGTCCGAGGTGGTCATCCGGTCGTCGACGGTGATGCCGCGCCCGCAGGCGAGCCCGCAGGATTGGGCGAGCGCGGTCGAGGCGCGGATGCCGACCGACATCACCACGAGGTCGGCCGGCACCACGGTGCCGTCCTTCATCACCAGACGCTCGACCCGGCCGTCGCCCTCGATGGCGGCGGTGTCGGCCGAGAGCATCATCCGGACGCCCCGTTCCTCCATCGCCGCGCGCACGAGGCGGGCAGCGGCGTGGTCGAGCTGGCGCTCCATCACCCGGTCCATGACGTGGACGAGGGTGGTGTCGACACCGAGCCGGGCGAGCCCGACGGCGGCTTCCAGCCCGAGCAGGCCGCCGCCGATCACCACGGCCTTGGCATGCTCCACGGCAGCCCTCCGGATCGCCGCGACATCCGAAAAATCGCGGAACGTCAGGACGCCGGGCAGATCGATGCCCGGCAGCGGCAACCGGATCGGCAGCGAGCCCACCGCCAGCACCAGCCGGTCGTAGGGCAGGACATGCGTCTCACCCACGATGGCGAGGCGGTTGGCCCGGTCGATCTCCGTCACCGGCGCGCCGGTGACGAGCCGGATGCCTTGCTCCTCGTACCAGGATAGCGGGCGGAAGCCGCAGGCGGCCTCATCCACCTCGCCGCCGAGCAGCGAGGAGAGCAGCACCCGGTTGTAGGCCGCCACCGGTTCGGCACCGACCACCGTCACGTCGTACCGGCCCGGCGCCCGCTCGGTCAGCCGCTCCAAGAAGCGGAGCGAGGCCATCCCGTTGCCGACGACGACGAGTCTCTCCTTCACGCTCATGAATCCGTGATCCCCCTTCACGCATTCACGCGGCCAAAGCCGGCTTGGCGTGGCGGGCGTAGAGGAATTCCAGCACCGCCGCGCGGGCATGGACGTAGGTCGCGTCCTCCACCAGATCGAGCCGGCGGCGCGGCCGGGGCAGGTCGACGGGCAGGATCTCGCCGATGGTGGCGGAGGGACCGTTGGTCATCATCACGATGCGGTCCGAGAGCAGCACCGCCTCGTCCACGTCGTGGGTGATCATGATGACGGTGTTCCGGAGCCGCTGCTGGATCTCCATGGTCTGATCCTGAAGGTGGGCGCGGGTGAGGGCGTCCAGCGCCCCGAACGGCTCGTCCATCAGCAGCACGGTCGGCTCCATGGCGAGCGCCCGGGCGATGCCGACGCGCTGCTTCATGCCGCCGGAGATCTCCGCCGGGCGCTTGTCGGCGGCGTGCATCATGTTCACGAGGGCGAGGTTGTGCTCGATCCACTGGGATCGTTCGGCCTTCGACTTCCTGCCCTTGAGCACCTTGTCGACGGCGAGCGCCACGTTCTCGCGCACGGTGAGCCAGGGCAGGAGCGAGTGGTTCTGGAACACCACGGCGCGGTCGGGGCCGGGGGCATTCACCTCCTTGCCGTCGAGCAGCACGCCGCCGGTCGAGGCCTTGAGCAGGCCGGCGACGATGTTGAGCACCGTCGACTTGCCGCAGCCCGAGTGCCCGATGATCGAGACGAACTCGCCCTTGGCGATGTCGAGGTTCACGTCGCGCAAGACTTCCGATGTCTTGCCGCCGCGGCGGAAGGTGATGCCGACCTGGGAGAGGGAGAGATGAGCCATGATGTTCGTCCCTCAGGCTGCGCTGGTGCCACGGGTGACGAGCACGCCGACGCCGGCGACCAGACGGTCGAGGACGAAGCCGATGAGCCCGACATAGACCAGGGCGACGATGATCTCGGAGATGTGCGAGGAATTCCACGCGTCCCAGATGAAGAAGCCGATGCCGACGCCGCCGATCAGCATCTCGGCCGCGACGATGGCGAGCCAGGACAGGCCGACGCCGATGCGAAGGCCGGTGAAGATGTACGGCGCGGCCGAGGGCAGCATGATCTTCACGAAGAACTCGATCGGGTTGAGCCGGATCACGGCGGCGACGTTGCGGTAGTCCTGCGGGATGTTGCGGATGCCGACAGCGGTGTTGATGATGATCGGCCAGATCGAGGTGATGAAGATCACGAAGATCGCGCTCGGCTGCCCGTCACGGAAGGCGGCCAGCGACAGCGGCAGCCAAGCCAGCGGCGGGATCGTCCGCAGCACCTGGAAGATCGGATCGAGGCCGCGCATCGCCCATTCGGACTGGCCGACCAGGGTGCCGAGCAGAACGCCCGCCACCACCGCCAGGGAGAAGCCCAAGGCGACCCGCTTCAGGCTCGCGGCGATGTGCCAGAACAGGCCCTTGTCGGTGCCGCCGTTGTCGTAGAACGGGTCGACGATGATGTCCCAGGCTTCCGCCACCACCCGCGAGGGCGGCGGCAGGCCGGCGGTCGGAGAGGAGCACAGCACCTCCCACAGCAGCAGGAAGCCCGCCAGGACGACGAGCGGCGGCAGGATTCGGGCGGCGATGCCGCGCAGACCCGCCAGGGTCACGAGGGGGCCGCGGACCTTGGCGGCGCGGTCGCGGGTTGCGGCGAGGGTTGCTCCGGTGGCCATCACGCGACCTTCTTGATGTCGAGGCTGGCGAGGTAGGCGGCCGGGTTTTCCGGATCGAACACCTTGCCGTCGAACAGCGTCTCGACGCCGCGCGAAGTGGAAGCCGGGAGGCTGGTGACGCCGAGCGCCTTGGCGGCCTCGCGCCAGAGATCCTCGCGGTTGACCTTGGCGATCAGCGCCTTGGTGTCGGTCTGCGCGTCGAACTTGCCCCAGCGGATGTCCTCGGTGAGGAACCAGAGGTCATGCGACCGGTAGGGATAGGAGGCGTTGTCGGCCCAGAACTTCATGGTGAAGGGGCTGTTCTCGACGATGCGGCCGGTGCCGTAGTCGAACTTGCCCTTCATCCGGTCGAGCACGTCGGCGACCGGGACGTTGATCCACTGACGCTTGGCGACGATGGCCGCCATCTCGTCGCGGTTCTCCGGCTTGTCGCACCATTGCTGGGCTTCCATCACCGCCATCAGCAGGGCCTTGGCGGCGTTGGGATATTTATCGACCCAGGCCGCGCGCATGGCGAAGGCCTTCTCCGGGTGATCCTTCCAGAGTTCGCCGGTGGTGACGGCGGTGTAGCCGATGCCCTGGTGGATGAGCTGCTCGTTCCACGGCTCGCAGACGCAGAAGCAGTCCATCGTGCCGACCTTCATGTTCGCCACCATCTGGGGCGGGGGCACGACGATGGTCTCGATGTCCTTGTCGGGGTCGATGCCGCCGGCGGCGAGCCAGTAGCGGATCCACAGGTCGTGGGTGCCGCCGGGGAAGGTCATCGCCGCCTTCACGGCCTTGCCGGAGGCCTTCTTCTTCTCCAGCGCGACTTTGAACGGCTTGGTGTCGAGGCCGATCTTCTGGTCGAGATATTCCTTGGAGATCGAGATGCACTGACCGTTCAGGTTGAGCCGGGCCATGATGTACATCGGCACCGGGACGTTGTTCTGCGTCACCCGGCCGGCGGAGATCAGGTACGGCATCGGCGTGAGGATGTGGGCGCCGTCGATGCCGTTGCCCTCGGAGCCGAGCACGAGGTTGTCGCGGGTGGTGCCCCAGGAGGCCTGCTTCAGCACCTCCGTCTCCGGCAGACCGTACTTGGCGAAGATGCCCTTCTCCTTGGCGACGAAGAGGGGCGCCGCGTCGGTGAGCGCGATGAAGCCGAGCTTGACGCCCTTGACCTCCGGGCCGGCGCCCTGCGCGAAGGCACCGGCCGGCAAGGCGGCGCGGGCGGCACCTGCCAAGGCGAGGGCGGCTGCCGCTCCCTTGAGCACGCCGCGACGGGTCGTGTTGCCCTGATCGATGCTCATCCGCTCTTCGTCTCCGTTGCCCTGAGCGCGCATGAAAAAAGCCGCCGTCCGGGATCGCCTGCGCGATCGAACATCGTCGCGTGCGGTGAATCCGGATCAGCGGCTTTGCTGATTCTCTGAAGGGCGCGTCGTCGTTGACATGCCCGTGTGGAATGGTTCGCATGAAGCGTGCCAATCGCCACCGATCCGGCCCAGCCTCCTCCCCGAGGGGGCCGCGTGGGCGTGACCTCGGGGTGAGACCGAGAAGCGGTCAGCCCAACGTATGCCTATAAAATGGGCAGCTGGGCGATTGGTGAGCAGATGACTTTGACGCAATCCATAGCGCGACGGCCAACACTCTTTCGCGAATTTGATCATATATTAAAGAAATTCCACGTATATTATCTGCATATCGGATAGCTCGTGAGGCAAATTTATAATAAAAATCATGTTTTTCTCGAATATATAGCGTTTTGTTAATTAATCGCGGTCGCATAAACCATCAAATTCAGATTAGCAGAAAAATGATTGTCATTTGTGGCATCAAGTATTTTAAAATAGCACATCATCCTTTGGGCATCTTCGGCGCACAGCTCGCACTCGGACGAATGGCAGCCGAATTCGAGGCGACCGGGTACGCGTCTTCGAACGAGGCTGCTGCCGAGGCCCTCCGGCGGATCCGCGCGGAGGCGAAACAGGGGACGGCAGGGCTCGACGCGTCGCTCCGCATCGCCCTCAAGCCTGAGGTGCTTCAGGAATCGCAGGACAGGCCGTCACGGTACGCGGCAGCGGCCGCAATTGTCTGACCGTGAAGAGCCGCCATGGCGCTGCGGACGGGCTGCGCGCGGCGGCCGAGGACGTTCAGGCCATCCCCGTGCACGGGGCGAAGGTCATCACGAATCGATCGCGATCGCGGCGACGGATGGGGTCGAAACATGTCGCCGACCGGGGATCAGCCGGGTTTCCGGCCGCAGCGGATGTAGTTCGCCTGCCCCTTGGAGCTGGTCCATGTCAGCCGGTCCTGCTCCACGAGGAGGCGGACCTGCGAGGTCCAGCGACGGCCGCGCTCGCTGCAATCGGCGGCCATGGTCCAGGCGCTGCCCTCGCGGCGGTTGTTGCGGAAGCGGCAGACGGTGCGGCCGGCTCGGGCGCCCTCTTCGCTGATCGTCGCCGGCAGGAAGCCGCGGCGGCGCTGGCGCTGACCGCAGGCGACCGGTGTCGGCCCCCAGACGCCGACATAGGCGGCCCGCTCCACGAGCGGGGCGCCGGGCCGCGCCTCGGCCGGGGGCACGACTTTTTCCAGCGGCGGCGCGGCGGCGGCGACCGGCATCAGCCGCGCCTGACCGGGGGCGGGCCCCGGCATCCGCTCCGGTTCGGGCAGGCGGACCTCCGGCACGTCGATGCCGCTGCCGTCGGAGGCGGCGAGCCGGGTCTGCCCGGCCACGGCGGCGCCGGGGCTGTCATCGGTCAAGACCATCAGGGTGTAGGCGAACAGAGCCCCCCATCCGGCGGCCAGGATCATGGGGATCGCGAGCCGCCGCCGGGCCAGGGCCGGGGAGGGCTTCTCCTGCATCGCACCGGGGCCGCTCTCCGCCTCGCCCGCCGCCTCGGTCATCGATTGTATCTCCGGAGCCTGTTCCGCCATCGTGCTCAGCGCCCGAAAATCCCTTTCAGGAACTGTGCGGTGCGGTTGCGCTTCTTCTTGCGCGCCAGTTCGGCCGCGTCCTTCACCCAGGCCACCTGCACCACGCGGCGCTCTCCCTCGAACGGCTCGTGGCCGTGCCAGGAATTGTCCGCACGCAGGAAGGCGAACATCGTTCCCATGGTCGGCGGCACCTCGACGGCGAAAGGGGCGTAGTTCTTGCCGTCGTAGAGCACCCGCAGCCGGCCCGCGGCCGGCGCTTCCCAGGCATCGTTCATGTAGACGAGAAGCGTCATCACCTTCGACGGCCCGTCCGTATGGATCGAACCGTATTTGAGCTGGCTGCGCCTCATGATGGTGGTCAGCCGGGGATGAGAAACAAGGTCGATGCCGAATTTGTCGCCCAGGATGCGGGAGAACGCATCGCTCTCCAACTCGTCGATCAGCGCCTTGAACCGCCCCTTCAGCGCCACCTCGTCCACGGTCAGGTAACCGGGCTTGGCGATGTCGGGAAAGTCCTGGCGGATCTCCGCCACGGCCGCCTCGTTGAGGACGCCGCTCCCGAGGAAATAGGTGTAGGGCTCGTGCGCAACCGCAGCGGAGCGCACGGCATCGAGATTGAGGATCGACAGGCTCGTCATCGCTCGACTGCGCTCCCATCCGGAGGATGCGTCGGGCCCCTGCGAATCGGGGAGCGGCGCGTGGAGATGAGCCCGCTGTGGCCCAACGCCCAGGATAGACTCCCGGATTGCGGCGGAGGCACGGCAACCCCTTCCCGGCGTAGGCGGAACCTGCCATGGTCAAGCTTGGCGGCCGCGACAGGCCGTCGACCGTACCTGCGTGATGAAACCTGCCACCCTCGTCGTTCTCGGCTCGGCCCTGGCGCCTTTCCTTGTGGGAGGCCCGGCCTCCGCTCAGCCACGCGCGCCAACGGTGCGCCTGAGCTGTGCGGAAGCCATGGCCATGGTGAAGACCGAAGGGGAGGCGACGCTGAGCTTCGGCGCCCGCCCGCCGGAGCGCTTCGTGCGCGACCGCAGCTTCTGCGACTTCTCCGAGATCGCCGAACTGCGCTTCGTGCCGACGCGCGACAACCCGCAATGCCCGATCGGCTATCGCTGTCGCGAGCCCGATTACGGCGACTGGAACTTTGACGCGAACTGAAGACCGGCTTCCCGCCCGGCCCGTGACAGGCGTCCACGGTGTCGCACCTCCCGTCACGCCGCGCTGCCGGCGGCCCGGTGGCGCGGGCGACATGACCGAAATTTCACGTGACAGGCGCGCCGCCGCGCCACGATCTCGCCACGACGGATAGCCAGGGGCGCCGAATTCGGCGATGGACCCCCGGTCCCCGGTCGACCGGCCCGAATGAGGCCGGGCCGGTGCAGCGAGAAGGAGATTCCGCGTGGCCGCATTGAAGAGCGGGCTCGGCGTCCAGGCCGTGCTCACCGCGCTCGTCGCGCTCCTGCTGCTGGCCGCGCCGGGGCTTCCCTCGCCGCCGCTCTACGTGTCCCTGGCGGGCTTCGCCATGGCGGGCATCCTGCTCGCCTCCAACACCCTCTCGGCCTACCTCAAGATTTTCGTCTCGGTCTACGGGATCGGCTACCTGCTGCTGGCGCTGGCGAAGACGCTGGCGGCCCTGGGCGCGCTGCCCGCGATGGTCGCGGCCCTGCTGCCGCCGGACTTCGCCGCCACCGGCTCCGTGGTCTTCGCCGCCATCGTGCTCGCGATCTCGTACTGGAAGCCGATCCGGGACATCACCCTGATCGCCGACCCGTATTTCGCGAGCCACGATAAGCCGAGCCGCGAGATCGGCATGTTCCGCCGTTTCGGGCGCACCGAGGGGCAGATCGGCCGCAATCTCGTCGCCCTGTCGATCTTCGTGAACTTCGCCGATGTGGCGATCACCCTCGGGTTCAACTTCTACTACCGCGACATGTACAATTCCCTGCAGGCCCTGGACGCCCAGGCCTTCTGGAATCAGGTGGTCTGGACCTTCATCCCGCTCGCCGTGCTCAACGTCGCGATCGGCATGTTCGACCTCTACGTCGATTCCGGGCTGCAGCTGCGCTGGCGCACCTGGCTCACCCACAGCCTCTACGAACGCTGGCTCGGCGACGGCACGCATTACCGCATCCCTTTCACCGACGAGCATGCCGACAACCCGGATCAGCGCATCCAGTCGGACGTGAACGCCTTCATCGCCCAGACCACGACGCTCTCGACCCGGCTGCTGTCCCAGGCGGCGCAGCTCGTCTCCTTCATCGTCATCCTGTGGACGCTCTCGCGCGACTTCGTGCTGCCCTTCACCGACACGGTGATCCCGGGCTTCCTGGTCTGGCTGGTGATCGCCTACGCGGTGGTGGGCACGTGGCTGACCCACATCATCGGCAAGCCGCTGATCGGCCTCGATTACCGGCAGGAGCAGGTGGAGGCGGATTTCCGCTTCGCGCTTGCGCGCAACCGCATCTATTCGGAGCAGATCGCGCTGCTGCGCGGCGAGCGGGCCGAGGCGTCGCGCCTGACGACCCTGTTCCACGCCATCGTCGACAATTACGTCGGCATCATCTTCCGGCGCATCAAGCTGATCGCCTTCACCTTCAGCTACCGCCAGGCGAGCACGATCTTCCCGCTGATCATCGCCGCCCCGTCGTTCTTCGCCAAGAAGATCACCCTCGGTGCCCTTCAACAGACGGCGAACGCCTTCAGCAACGTCCAGGGCTCGCTGAACTTCTTCATCAACTCCTACACCATCCTCGCCGCCTACAAGGCGAACACGATCCGTCTCGGCTCGTTCAAGCGGGCCATGACCAAGGCGGAGGCGCTGGCGGGCGCCGGCTACGGCCTCGCCCAGGGCAACGACACCGCCGGCTCCGTCACGGCCCGCGGCCTGACCCTGGCCCTGCCCGACGGCCGCGAAATCGTCCGGGCCGAGGAGCTGACCCTGCCGAAGGGCGCCGCGACCCTGCTGACCGGCCCGTCCGGCTCCGGCAAATCGACCCTGTTCCGGGCCATCGCCGGCATCTGGCCGTTCGGCAAGGGCCGGATCGACGTGCCGGCGGGACAGTCGGCCCTGGTCCTGCCGCAGCGGCCCTACATCCCCCTCGGCAGCCTGCGCGGCGCGGTCGCCTATCCCAACACCGTCGACCGCTTCTCCGACGAGGAGATCCGCGAGGCCCTGCGCGCGGCCCAGCTACCGCAATTCGCCGACCGGCTCGACGAGGTCGATACCTGGGACCGGCGCCTGTCGGGCGGCGAGCAGCAGCGCCTCGCCCTCGCACGGGCGATCCTGGCCAAGCCCGACTGGCTGTTCCTCGACGAAGCGACCGCCGCCCTCGACGAGGAGACGGAAGCCGGCATCTACCGGACGCTGCGGGAGAGCCTGCCGGGCACGACCATCGTCTCGATCGGCCACCGCTCGACCCTGAACCGGCACCACGACCAGCGGGTGGAGATGAAGCCGGCCGAGGGCGGCCGCTTCGAGCCACGCCTGTCGGCGATGCCGGCCCCGGCAGAATAGGCGGCCGACGCCAGACCTGCCCTGGGGAAGCTCGGCTCCCCGGGGCACGATTCCGGAGCGGCAGCCAGGATTCGAAAGGCTCACGCCTCGGTCACGGGAGGACGTTGACGGCGCCCTGCCGACCTTCCTATCTTTTCTGTCATGCCGGTCGAGGTCGTCTATCAGTGGTCAGAGGATCACCCCGGAGCTGCGCTGCGGGAACTCGATGACGTGCGCATCCTGAAGGACGTGGTGACCACGGATGGCGACACCATCGCGGCCGGCACGGAAGGCACCATCGTCGCGATCTGGCGGGGCGGGGAAGCCTACGAGGTCGAGTTTCCAGAGCCGATGGGCGCACTGGCAACGATCACGGCCGACGGTATGGTCTTTGCCGGCAGGCCCGTCCCTTGAAAACCTTTGGCGGGCGTGGCCCGCTGCGCGTGCCGAGGGATAAGATCGTCCACTCCCTCTTGAACGCGGATCACCCGAAGGGTGGACCGAAGGCGCGGTTCTTTCTGAGCTTCGGATTCGATCCGGCCATGCCCGGCGTCATGGCTGGCGCCTTGATCGAGCATTTCAACCAGAATCCGGGAGTTCTGCTGCCTGAAACACCGACTGCAGGCGAGCGGATGGTTGTCGAAGGTCCGCTGAACGCGCCAGATAGTCGCCATCCGCATGTGCACAGCGTCTGGCAACGGGATGAAGACCCGATGGCATGGCGACTCGTCACAGCGGTGCCGCTCGTCAAGCGCTGAGGCCAGAGCGACCGGGTGCGCGGATATCTGGGTTGCCTGCACGCCGGAGGCTGCGTCAAACCCCGGCCGCCTCCAGAATTCCCTCGACCATGCCGCGATAGCCGGCGCCGAACAGGCGCAGATGCACCAGCGCCGGCCACAGCGCGTAGATCGGGCGGCGCTCCGCCTCGCCGGGCTCGGGCGGCCCGTAGGCCTCGCGGAAGGCCGGGCCGGGCCGGCCGAACAGGCCGAGCATCGCCAGATCGACCTCGGCATGGCCGTGAGAGCAGGCCGGGTCGATCAGCCCCGCGACACGGTCGCCGGCGACGAGCACGTTGCCGCCCCAGAGATCGCCGTGGAGCAGGGAGGGCCGGGGCCGCCGCGGCAGGCGGTTCGGCAGATCGGCCGCGAGCCGTTCGATCCGCCGGATCAGAGCGGTGGAGAGATGACCGGCATGGCAGAGCAGGCGCCGCTCAGCCCAGAAGGCCGGCCAGTCGTCGCTCCATGCATTCTCGATGGCGACGGGACCGAAGGCGTAATCCTCCTGCCAGCCATAGCGTTCGCCGGTCGCCGCGTGCAGCCGCGCCACCACCCGGCCGAGATCGGCCTGCGCACCGGAGCCGCCGCCCGCATCGGGCAGCCGTTCGAGGACGAGCACCGTCCCGTCGGCCGCGAGGACGGCGGGAGCCGGAACGCCCGCCGCGACGAGGGCCGCCAGCATCCGCGCCTCGGCCTCGGGAGCCGGCCCGGTCTTCGCCACCGCCTCGCGTCCATCCGCCAACCGCAGGTGCAGGCAGTGCGAGAGGTCGCCGCCCGGCATCGGCCGGACCTCGGCAAGAGCAGCGCCGAGCAGGGCCGCCGCGTGCCGGGCGAGGTCGCTCACCCCGCGATCCGGCGGGCGAGCGCCCGGGCGCCCGCCGTCACGTCGGCCCAGGTCTCGGCGAAACCCTCCTCCGCCCCGTAATAGGGATCGGCAACGGGTTCGCCCTTGCGGCCGGGCACATGGTCGAGGAGCAGGCTCAGTTCGGCCCGCGATCCGGCCGGGCACAGGGCCCGGAGCTTGGCGAGGTTGGCGTGATCCAGGGCGATCACATGGTCGAAGCGGCTGAAATCGGCCGGCGTCACCTGCCGGCCGCGATAGCCGGAGATGTCGATCCCGTTCGCCCGCGCCACCGCGATCGCCCGCGGGTCCGGCGGCTCGCCCGCATGCCAGTCGCTGGTGCCGGCGGAATCGACGGTCACTGCGAGGCCGATCCGCTCCGCCTCCAGCCGGAGGGCCGCCTCCGCGAGGGGCGAACGGCAGATGTTGCCCAGGCAGACGAACAGGATGGCAGGTTGCGCCATCTCGCTTAGCCCGAAGCCTGAGCGAGCGGCCGCGTCGCCGCCTCCAGCCATTCCCGCACCGGCCCGTCGAGATCGGGCGACAGGGTCTCCCGCACCCGCGCATGGTAGGCGTCGAGCCAGGCCGCATCCGCTGCGCCGAGCAGCACCGGGTCGATCAGGCGCCGGTCGATGGGCGCCAGCGTCAGCGTCTCGAAGCCGAGCATCGCCCGCTCAGCCCCCGGAACCACCCGCTCCTCGACGAGGATCAGGTTCTCGATGCGGATGCCGTAGGCGCCCGCCCGGTAATAGCCCGGCTCGTTCGAGAGGATCATGCCGGGCTTGAGCGCCACCGTGCCGGTCTTGGCGATGCGCTGCGGCCCCTCGTGGACGGAGAGGAAGGCGCCGACGCCGTGGCCGGTGCCGTGGTCGTAATCGAGCCCCGCCTGCCACAGGCTCGCCCTGGCGAAGGCGTCGATCTGCGCGCCCGTGGTCCCCTGCGGGAAGACCGCGCGGGCGATGGCGATGTGCCCCTTCAGCACGCGGGTGAAGCGGTCGCGCATCTCGTCGGTCGGGGTGCCGATGGCGACGGTGCGGGTGATGTCGGTGGTGCCGTCGGCATATTGCGCGCCGGAATCGATCAGGAACAGTTCGCCCTGTCGCGCGGTCCGGTCCGTGGACCGGGTGACGCGGTAATGGACGATGGCGCCGTTCGGCCCCGAGCCCGAGATGGTCGGGAAGGAGACGTCCCGCAGCAGGCCGCCCTCACTGCGGAAATCCTCCAATGCCTCGACGGCCCGGATTTCGCTCACGCCCTCGGAAGCCGCCCGGTCGAGCCAGGCGAGGAAACGGGTCACGGCAAGCCCGTCGCGGCGATGGGCGGCGCGGGTGCCGGCGATCTCAGCCGCGTTCTTGACCGCCTTCATGGCGGTGATGGGGTCGGCTCCCAGCTCGGCGATGCCGCCGGCCGCCTCGACGAGATCCTTGAGCGCCGCCGCGCCCGTGGCCGTGTCGAGGCGCACCCGCGCCGCTCCGGCGCAGAGGCGGGCGAGATCCTCGGCGAAGGCGGCGCGCGGCCGGCAATCGGCCAGGGGTTCGAGGGCGGCCCGCAGGTCTGCGTCGATGTCGGGTGAGGTCAGGTAAAGGGCGGCCCGGCCCTCGCGGGGCAGGAGCGCGTAGCCGAGGGCGAGCGGCGTATGCGCGACATCGGCCCCGCGCAGGTTGAAGGCCCAGGCCAGGTTGTGGGGATCGGAGATCACCAGCGCATCGAGTCCGCCCTCGGCCAAAGCCGCGCGGATGCGGTCACGCTTCTCCTCGCGGGTTTCGCCGGCAAGGGCGTCGGGATGGAGGGAGACCCGCCCGGCCGGCGGACGCGGGCGCCCGGCCCAGACCGCGTCGACGAGGTTGTCCTGGACCGGGCGGAGCGTGGCTCCGGCCTTGGCGGCGGCGCGCTCCAGGCGGGCCACGCCGTCGGGTGTGTGGAGCCAGGGATCGTAGGCGAGGGTCTGGCCCGGCTTCAGATGGGTGGCGAGCCAAGCCTCCGGCGTCGTCTCGGCGAGCGGCACCACGGTGATCGTACCGGTCTCGACCTGCTCCGGCGCCTGGAGCGTGTAGCGGCCATCGACGAACAGGGCGGCCGCGTCGGCGAGCACGATCGCCGTGCCGGCGGAGCCGGTAAAGCCGGTGAGCCAGGCGAGGCGCTCGGCATCGGCCGGGACATATTCGGATTGATGCTCGTCGGCCCGCGGCACCACGAAGCCGTCGGCCCGGATCTCGCGCAGGGCGGCGCGCAGGGCCTCGATCCGCTCGGGCCCCTTGGCGTGGCCCGGCTCGTCGAAGGTCTGGAAGCGGGAGCGGGGAGGCGTTGCGGCGGAATTCGTCATGGCGGAAAGGTATCGCGTCGCGCCGCCCGGCAACACCCGTCTCGGGGCGGATCTCGGGGAGCGGCGCCGGCCGGTCGGCCTCAGCGCGGCCGCGGCGCCGCCCCGCCCCGGCGCAACACCAGCGTCGCCCAGCCCTCGATCACCCCGGAGCGGGCGAGGTGGAAGCCGCGATGGCGGTAGGTCGAGAGCACGCCCGGCACGTCGCGCTCGATCAGCCCGGACAGGATCAGCACGCCGTCATCCGCCACCACCGAGGTCAGCGACGGAGCGAGGCGCTTGAGCGGACGGGCCAGGATGTTGGCGAACACCACGTCGAAACCGCGCGGGCGGTTCGCCAGGGCGTGGCGGACGCCCGGCCCCTGATAGAGGCGCATCAGCGGCCCGAGCCCGTTGAGGCGGGCATTGCCGCGGGCGGTCGTCACCGCCTCCGGGTCGAGGTCGCCGGCCACGACGGGGATATGGAGCGCGCGGGCGGCGGCGAAGCCGAGGATGCCGGTGCCGGTGCCGACATCGAGGATCCGGGCGGGGCGCCGCTGCTTCAATTCGGCCACGAGCGCCCGCAGGCAGCCCAGGGTGGTGCCGTGATGGCCGGTGCCGAAGGCGAGCGCCGCCTCGATCTCGATGGCGAGATCGTTCGGCCGCACCTGATGCCGGTCGTGGCCGCCATGGACGAGGAAGCGGCCGGCCCGCACCGGCTTCAGCCCCTCCAGCGAGGCCCGCACCCAATCCTGCTGGTCGATCGTCTCGAACACGGCCTCATCGGCCTGCGCGCCGAGGACGGGGCGGATCAGATCGCGGATCATCTCCGCGTCCGGCTCCTCCGAGAAATAGGCCTCCAGGCGCCACGCCCCGGTCTCCTCCACTTCGAAGGCGGCCACCGCCGTCTCCATGGGATCGAACATCTCGCCCAGGAGTTCGGTCATGGCGCGAGCGGAGGGCTCGTCCGTGATCAGACGCAGGACGTGCGTGGGTCGGTGCGGCGGCAGGCCTTCGAGCATGCCCGCCCTCTACCACCGGCGCGCGCCGAGGGCCACGGGCATCGTTACGGCCGAGCTTTTGCATGTTGCCGACCATCAGACAGCCGAACGTGGCTTTTATGCCATAGGCAAGTACAAATATGCATAATCCTCAAGCATAATGTTTAATTTTTAGACGAAACCTGCGGAACCGGGACGGGAAGGCAGCGTTCTCACCGGCCAAAGCACCTCCCGCTCGATGCCGTTGGCCTGTCCGGCCGGCGAGGTCAGGCCCAGAACCGGGTTGTCGGGAGGCGCCGCTGGCCCCGTTCATCAGGCGCTGTTGAGTCTCCGTCGCGTCATGACCCCCAGATCCGCCCGCCGCAGATCCCCCATCGTCGTCCCGCGCGAGCCCCGGCCCGACCGTCGCCGGGCGTCGAATGCCGACATCCTCGATCCGGGCGCCCTCGAAGCGCCCCTGCCCGGCCCGCTGCTGGTTCTGCTGAGCCGTCTCCACCGTGCCGAATCGAAGCCGGTTCAGGACAACGAGCCCACGACCTGAAACCCGCGGGAACCGCAACAGCAGCATCCGGCTTGGTTCGGCGTTTCCCGGCCCCCTCGATGACCGGGACCCTCTCAGCGAAGGATCGATCGATGGCGGTGGTGTCGAGCAGCATCTTCGAAGAAGGCAAGTCCGCGAAGGCGATGGGCAAACCCGATTCCGCCAACCCCTACGAGGCCGGTTCGCAGGAGAGCCTCGACTGGCTCGAAGGCTACACCGCGGGCGAGCCCGAGCCCTCGGCGGCCGGCCCCTCCGACGACTGATCGGTTCCCGCCAGAGACCGTCTGGAATGAGGCGGGGAGGAAAGGTGGCCCCTTCCTCCCCGTTTCGCTTCGGGCGGATCAGGACGCCAGGGCGTGTTCCAGCTCGCCCTTGGTCATTTTCGATCGGCCAGGGATATCCTGCTTGCGGGCCCGCTTCATCAGTTCGGCCTTGGTCGCACCGTCCTTGCCGCCCTTGCCGCCCTTCGAGGCGGTCTGGCCATTCCTGCCCCCGGTCTTGCGGGCGGAGGCCGCCTTCTCGGCGACGTCGGCCGGCTGCTTCGAGTGCTGCTTGCCCTTGGCCGTGTCGGACCGTTTCTTGGCGGTCGAACGGTCGTATTCCGAATCGGACAGCTTTTCGCGGGCTTTCTTGGGCAGATAGCGCTCGCCGGTCTTGCCGCTCTCCTTGCCCGACTTCGTGCCCCACTCCTCGTCGGTCCATTGCTTGAGGTGGTTGTCGTCGGATTTCTTGCCGGCGTAGCCTCCGCCCTCTTTCTTGTACTCGCTGGTCGCCATCTGCGCCTTGCGGGCCGACCATTGCCCGGGCTTGCCGCCCTTGGAGGATTGCGTGACTTCCTCCTTCACCTTCTCCCAGAGCTTCGGATCGGTCTTCTTCGCGGTGCCTGCCATCGATTTTGCCTCGCTCTCGACATTCAGCTGTCAACAGAAGGCTGCATCCTGAGTTCCGGCCGGTCCGTAGCCGCCCACAGCGGGCCGGGCCGCCCCACCGATGTCATCGGGGCGTTGACAGGGGAGAGCGAAGCTTCCACCTGCGGCCCCATCAACAAAATGCTTTCGCGACACCGCCGCGCCGTCCCGGCCCGCGGCGGTGTCGAGGGGGCAAGCGCAAGGATCCGCGATGTCTGACGGCGTCACCGCCACCGCTCCGAAGGTGTTCATCGACGGCGAGGCCGGCACCACCGGTCTCGGTATCCGCGAGCGCCTCGAACGCGAGGGGAGGGTGCGCCTCGTGAGCATCCCGCACGAGAGCCGCAAGGATGCCTCCGTGAAGCGGGCGATCCTCGAAGAGGTCGATCTCGTGGTGCTCTGCCTGCCGGACGAGGCCTCGCGCGAGACCGCGGCCCTGGCCGACAGCCTCTCCGGCGGCGGCCCGAAGCTGCTCGACGCCAGCACCGCCCACCGCATCGCGCCGGGCTGGGTCTACGGTTTCGCCGAGATGGCGCCGGAGCAGACCGAGGCGATCCGGGCCGCGCGGCGGGTCTCCAATCCCGGCTGCTACCCGACCGGGGCGATCGCGCTGCTGCGCCCGCTGGTCGAGCGCGGCCTGATCCCGTCCGATCACCCCGTCAGCATCAACGCGGTGAGCGGCTATAGCGGCGGCGGCCGGACCATGATCGAGAGCTACGAGCAGGGGGAGGGCGCGCCCTTCCTGCTCTACGGGCTCGGCTTCGGCCACAAGCACCTGCCGGAGATCGAGGCCTATAGCCGCCTGACCCGCCGCCCGATCTTCATTCCCTCGGTCGGCAATTTCCGCCAGGGCATGCTGGTCTCGATTCCGGTCCATCTCGGAGCGCTGCCCGGCAAGCCGAATCCGGCCGATCTGGAGGACGTCCTGGCCGAGTGGTATGCGGGCTGCCCGCTGGTGAAGGTGGTGCGGGGCGCGGACGAGGGCGCCCATCGCGAGCGCCTGGAACCGGAAGCCCTCAACAATACCGACCGCCTCGAATTGCGGGTCTTCGGCTCCGAGACCCATGGTCAGGCGGTGCTGGTCGCTCGCCTCGACAATCTCGGCAAGGGCGCCTCGGGGGCTGCGGTGCAGAATCTCGGCCTGATGCTCGGGCTCGACTGAGCGTTTTCAGCACAAGACCTCCCGGTGCCGTCGCGACCGAAAGCAGGCCGTGACCGATCCCTGTCGGGAGGACTCCGACAGTCTATCGCGGGCCGTCCGCCGCAAGTCGGACGGCCTCACGGCCCTCGGGTCATGCCTAACCGCAGGTCCGTTCGGGATGGCGGATCTGGGCTTCGCTCAGGCACCGCGCGGGCTTGCCGAACCTGCCTCCGGTCCGATCAACCGGAGCAGATTCAGACGGATCGAGCCTCTCGCTCTCTGTCGGATTCGAGGATCGG
>NZ_NKUI01000144.1 GCF_014845115.1 Methylorubrum zatmanii
ACGGACTCCTCCCTCTCCCGTGGCGGGAGAGGGAGGAGTCCGTATCAGCCGCCGAACAGCCGCTTGATCCCGGCGAGCAGGCCACCGCTGCGGGCGGCCTCCTGCGGCGCTGCGTCCGGTGCGGCCGGAGCCGGAGCGGACGCCTTGGCCGAGGCGGCGACCGTCTGCACGAGGCCGAGCGCGGCCGTGTCCGTGGTCTCGCGATCGATCAGGATCAGGCTGCCGGTGTCGCGATTCTCGGCGTAGGCATCGACGGCGATCTGACGGTCGAGGGTCAGCGTCACGTCGCCGATATCGTTGACCGCGAGGGTCTCGGCCGGGCCGGCCTGCCCGGTCTCCGGGTCGATCCGGCGGTGCACCGCCTTCACCACGGCGTTGACGGTCTGCGTGCCGACCTTGGCCCAGAGGCTGGCGCCGGGGGCGAGTTCGGTCTCGGCGGCCCAGAACAGGCGGACGTCGAGGCTGTCGGTCAGCGTCAGCGGCGCGTCGGAGGTCGCGATCACCGCGCCGCGCGACGCGTCGATCTCGTCGGCGAGCACCAGCGTGACCGACTGACCCTCGCTCGCCCGCTCCAGATCGCCGTCGGCGGTGAAGATGCGCGCGACGGTCGAGGTCTTGCCCGAGGGCGCCACGGTCACGGCGTCGCCCGGAGCGACCGAACCCGAGGCGATCAGCCCCGAAAACCCGCGGAAATCGGAGTTCGGACGGTTCACCCACTGCACCGGCAGGCGGAAGGCGGCGGCGCGCTCCTCCGACTTCACCGGCACCTCTTCGAGATAGCGCAGCAGCGGCCCGCCCTCGTACCACGTGGCGGCGGTGCCCGGCAGCACGACGTTGTCGCCGTTCTTGGCCGAGAGCGGGATCGCCCGCACCTCGGAAAAATTCAGCGGCGCGGCGAAGGCCTGGAAGCCGGAGAGGATGGCGTCGAACTTGTCCTGCGACCAGCCGACCAGATCCATCTTGTTGATGGCGAGCGCCACCCGGTGGATGCCGAGCAGCGAGACGAGGAGCGCGTGGCGCCGGGTCTGGCGGGTCAGGCCGTGGCGGGCATCGACCAGGATGACGGCGACGTCGGCGGTCGAGGCGCCGGTAGCCATGTTGCGGGTGTACTGCTCGTGGCCGGGTGTGTCGGCGACGATGAAGGAGCGCCGCTCGGTCGAGAAGAAGCGATAGGCGACGTCGATGGTGATGCCCTGCTCGCGCTCGGCCTGGAGGCCATCGACGAGCAGGGCGAGATCGACCTCGCCCCCTTGCGTGCCGTGCTTGCGCGAATCGCGCTGCAACGCCGTCACCTGATCGTCGAAGATCTGCTTGGTGTCGTGCAGGAGGCGCCCGATCAGGGTCGACTTGCCGTCATCCACCGAACCGCAGGTGATGAAGCGCAGCACCTCCTTGTTCTGGTGCGTGTGCAGGAAGGCCTCGTAGCCGAAGGCCTCGGGGGACTGATGGATGGTCATCAGAAATAGCCCTCCTGCTTCTTGCGCTCCATGGCGCCGGCGCCGTCCTTGTCGATTACCCGGCCCTGGCGCTCCGAGGTGCGGGCGGCGAGGGTCTCGCCGATGATTTCCGGCAGGGTCGTGGCCGGGCTCTCGACCGCGCCGGTCAGCGGGTAGCAGCCGAGCGTGCGGAAGCGGACCTGGCGGAGCTGGGGCGACTCGCCCGGCTCCAGCGGCAGCCGCTCGTCATCGACCATGATGAGCTGACCCTCGCGCTCCACCACCGGCCGCTCGGCGGCGAAGTAGAGCGGAACGATTGGAATGTTTTCCTGCTCGATATAGAGCCAGATATCCAGCTCGGTCCAGTTCGAGAGCGGGAACACGCGGAAGCTCTCGCCGCGCCGCTTCTTGAAATTGTAGAGGTGCCACGGCTCGGCGCGCTGGCGCTTCGGATCCCAGCGGTGCTGCGCGTTGCGCAAGGACACGATGCGCTCCTTGGCGCGGCTCGCCTCCTCGTCGCGGCGGGCGCCGCCGAAGGCCGCGTCGAACTTGTACTTGTCGAGGGCCTGACGCAGGGCCTGCGTCTTCATCACGTCGGTATGCACCTCCGAACCGTGACTGACCGGGCCGATGCCCTTGGCGAGCCCGTCCTGATTGGTGTGCACGATCAGTTCGAGGCCGAGTTCCTTCGCGCGCCGGTCGCGGAAGGCGATCATCTCCCGGAACTTCCAGGTGGTGTCGATGTGCATCAAGGGGAACGGCAGGCGCCCGGGCGCGAAGGCCTTCAGGGCGAGATGCAGCAGGACGGAGGAATCCTTGCCGATCGAGTAGAGCATCACCGGGTTCTCGGTCTCGGCGACCGTCTCCCGGAAGATGTGGATGCTCTCGGCTTCGAGCCGCTGCAGATGCGTGAGGCGGGTGCGCGCGGGCGCGGCGACGGCGCTCATCAAACCAGTTCCCTTCTGTCTTCGCGTGAGGTCGCGGCGCTCGCCGACTCCTCGAAGGCTGCAGCCTCCTGGCCGGGGACCACATCCCCCTCGGGCCTGTGCAGGTGCAGGCCGCATTCCTTCTTGGATTCCTGCTCCCACCACCAGCGGCCGGCGCGCTCGTCCTCGCCGATCTTCACGGCGCGGGTGCACGGGGCGCAGCCGATCGAGGGGAAGCCCCGGTCGTGCAGCGCGTTGTAGGGAATGAAGTTGTCGCGCACGAACCGGTCGACATCCGCCCGCGTCCAGTCGGCGAGGGGGTTGACCTTGATCAGGCCGCGGCCCTCGTCGGCCTCGGCGAGCGGGGTATCGGCCCGATTCGCCGACTGGCCGGCGCGCAGGCCGGTGAACCACGCCGCCGCGCCGTCGAGGGCCCGGCCGAGGGGCTCGACCTTGCGGAAGCCGCAGCATTGCTGCCGCGCCGTGATCGAGTGGCGAAAGCCGTTGATGCCCTCGGCCGCGACGAACGCCTCCTCGGCCTGCCGCTCCGGCGCGTAGGCGCGGATGCGGATGCCGTAGGCGGCCTCGGTCTCGACCCAGACGTCGTAGGTCTCGGGGAAGAGCCGGCCGGTATCGAGGGTCACGATCTCCGTGCGGCCCTTGTTCAGGGCGAGCGCGTGCGTGAGCGCCTGATCCTCGATGCCGAGGCTGGTGGTGAAGACGAGCCGGCCGGGGATACGGTCCTCGACGAGGCGGATGCGCCCCCTGAGATCCAGCCGCGCCATGTCGGTGGCGAGGTCCTCGGCCGCCCGGACGAGAGCAGCGGTCATGTGCGTAAAATCGGATTGCGTGCTTGTCGGAGTTCTGAAATGTTCGCTATAACGAACGCTGTCAAGGCGTCGGAGCTGTCGCGGATGCAATCCTCCGCTGCGGCGCGAATGGGCCGGCAACGGCTCCCCACGGCGGATCGTTGCCTGCTTAGAAAAAATTCTTCTCGAACGAGCCTCTGAGTGTGCCGGTGTCCCGGGGCTCGGGCTCGGCCGCGAGAGGATCCTCGCCATCACTTTCGGAGAGGCCACCCTTGGACTCGATCGACCTGAAGATCCTCGCACTCCTGCAGAAGGACGCCACGCTCTCCATCGCCGCCATCGGCGAGCAGGTCGGGCTGTCGCAGACGCCGTGCTGGAAGCGGATTCAGCGCCTTGAGGCGGATGGCGTGATCGACCGGCGCGTCGCCGTGCTCGATCCGGTGAAGCTCGGGCTCGGGCTCACCGTCTTCGTCTCCATCGAGACCGCCGACCATTCGAAGGATTGGCTGGAGCGATTCGCCGACCGCATCGCTGCGATGCCGGAGGTGCTGGAATTCTACCGCATGGCCGGCGACGTCGATTACATGCTGCGCGTGGTCGTCGCCGACATGGCGGCCTACGATACCTTCTACAAGAACCTCATCGCGACTCTTCCGCTCAAGAACGTGACCTCGCGCTTCGCCATGGAGAAGGTGAAGTCGACGACCGCGCTGCCCCTGCCGGCTCCGCCGCCACGGGGCCGTTCCGAACCGCGTCTTGCTGTGGTAGGGGAATAATCTTTCATTTTGCATCGCAGCAGCGAACAATCTCTTCTCTCCAGCGGGCGTTCTTTAAAACGGACATTTCTCCGTTGACAGCGGCGCCCCGCCGGACGACATGGCACCCACAATGTCCAGGCAAGCACTTCTTCCCCGCACGGCTCCTTTCGGAGATCAGGAACGGGCTCATCTCGACGCGGCGCTCGGCGCGGCGACGCCGATCCAGCGCGCGTGGCTGACGGGCTTCCTCGCCGGGCTCGACGCCGCCGCAGGCCAGCCCGCAGCGGCCGCCGCCGCCCCGGCCGCGCTTCCGAAGGCGGCCGAGCCGCTGACGATCCTGTTCGCGTCCGAGTCGGGCAATTCCGAGAAGCTCGCCGGTGACGTGAGCAAGCTCGCGCGCAAGCAGGGCTTCAAGCCGAAGGTGGTGGACTTCGCCGATCTCGATCTCGCGACGCTGCCGAAGGCCGGCAAGCTCGTCGCCATCGCCGCCACCTGGGGCGAGGGCGAGCCGCCGGCCCGTGCCGTGCGGGCCTACGGCGAGTTGATGGCCGATGCGGCGCCCCGTCTCGAGGGGGTCGAATTCGCCGTGCTCGCCCTCGGCGACACCAGCTACGCGGAGTTCTGCGCCATCGGCAAAGCCCTCGATGCCCGGTTCGAGGCTTTGGGGGCCAAGCGGGCCGCTCCCCGCGCCGACCTCGACCTCGATTTCGAGAAGCCCGCCGCCGATTGGATCAAGGGGACGCTGAAGGCATTGGCCCCGGCCGAGGTCCCGGCGGACAATGTGGTGGCGGTCGATTTCCGCGCCGGCGCCGAGGATGAGGACGGCGAGGTCAGCCGCGAGCCGGTGGTGGTCGAGGTGATCGACCACGTGAACCTCAACTCGTCCCGCTCCGACAAGGAGACCATCCACCTCGCCCTCGCATTCGAGGACGGGGCGCCGGCCTACGAACCGGGCGATTCGCTGGAGATCTTCCCGGAGAACGACCCGCAGCTCGTGGACGAGATCCTGCGCGCCACGGGGCTCTCGGGCGACGAAGTCCTGCGCAAGGCGCTGCTGTCCGAGCGCGACATCACCACGCTCTCGGCCAGCACGGTCGAACGTTTCGCCAAGGCCACGGGCCATGCCGAGGCAGCCGCTTTCGTGGAGAGCGGCGAGGTCAAGGCCTGGATCGAGGGCCGGCATCTGATCGACCTGATCGAGCGCTTCCCCGGCGAACTCACCGCCGAGCATCTCAACACCGTGACCCGGCCGCTGCCGCCGCGGGCCTATTCCATCGCCTCCTCGCGCAAGGAGGTGGGCGACGAGGTGCATCTCACCATCGCCGCCGTGCGCTACGAGACCCATGGGCGCGCCCGCTCCGGCGTCGCCTCGGTCCATGTCGCCGACCGGATCAAGAATGGCGCCAAGCTGCGGGTGCGGGTGAAGCCGAACAAGCATTTCCGCCTGCCCTCCGACCCTACGACCGACGTCATCATGGTCGGCCCCGGCACCGGCGTCGCCCCGTTCCGCGCCTTCGTGCAGGAGCGCCGCGCCATCGAGGCGCCCGGCCGCTCCTGGCTGTTCTTCGGCGACCGCCACTTCACCCACGACTTCCTGTACCAGCTCGAATGGCAGGACGCGCTGGAGGACGGCTCGCTGGCCAAGATCGACGTGGCCTTCTCCCGCGACCAGCCGGAAAAGATCTACGTGCAGGACCGGATCGACCAGAACGCGGCCGAACTGGTGGCATGGCTCGACGGCGGCGCCCATTTCTACGTCTGCGGCGATGCCAAGAACATGGCCAAGGATGTGCGCGCCGCCGTGGTGCGGGCCTTCGAGAGCGTGAAGGGCCTCAGCGCCGCCGATGCCGAGGCGCATGTCGCCGGGCTGGAGCGGGCCAAGCGCTACCAGCAGGATGTTTACTGATTCGGTTCCCGCTTGATTGAAGCGGGAGCCGTATCATCAAGCCCGCGCGGCGCTTGAGCGTCGCCCAGATCCGCCATCCCGAAGGGATCGAACGATCTGGTATGAGACAGGACGTTGACCGAGGAAGGACGCGCTTCTTCCTCAGCTTGGACCTCAACCCGAGGAGCCCGCGACAGCGGGCTTCGAGAGGGCTCCAGAGATCGCCGCGAGATCCGGAGGCCTCCTTCGAGGCCTCCGCTTCACTCCGACACCTCAGGGTGAGGTGGTTGGTGGGAATGAGCGGCCGAACTCAGACATCGCAGAGATCACCGCCATGGACGACCACAAGCCGATCGACACCCCTGACGGTCCCGCCGTGGACACGCCCGGCATCGGCGCGCACCGCTACGAAGCGCCCCCGACCGAGCCTCCGATCACGGATGCGGAGGCCGCGAAGGCCGCCGGCCTCGCCCATAACGAGCACCTGAAGATCGCGAGCCGCTACCTGCGCGGCGGGCTCGCCGATGGACTCCTCAAGCACGCCACCGGCGCGATCTCCGAGGATGACGGCCAGCTCGTCAAGTTCCACGGCATGTACATGCAGGACGACCGGGACATCCGGGCGGAGCGCACCAAGAAGAAGCTGGAAAAGGCCTACAGCTTCATGATCCGCCTGCGCATCGCGGGCGGCGTGGTGACGCCGAAGCAGTGGCTGATTCTCGACAACATCGCCACGACCTATGCCGGCAATGCCCTGCGGGCGACGACGCGCCAGACCTTCCAGTATCACGGCGTGATCAAGTCGAACCTCAAGCGCACCATGGCGGCGATCGACTCGGCGCTGCTCGACACCATCGCCGCCTGCGGCGACGTGAATCGCAACGTCATGGCCGCGACCAACCCGGCCCAGGCCGGGGCGCACAAAATCGCGCTCCAGCTCGCCAAGGACATCTCCGACACCCTGCTGCCGAAGACCGGCGCGTGGCGCGAGATCTGGCTCGATGGCGAGCGCGTGGTCGGCGGCGAGGACGAGGCGGAGGTCGAGCCCGTCTATGGCAAGACCTACCTGCCGCGGAAGTTCAAGACCGTGGTGGCGGTGCCGCCCTCCAACGAGGTCGACATCTTCGCCCACGATCTCGGCTTCATCGCCATCCTCGACAAGAAGAACAAGGTGACGGGGTGGAACGTCACGGTCGGTGGCGGCATGGGCATGACCCATGGCGAGACCGACACCTTCCCCCGCACCGCCGATGTGATGGGCTTCTGCAAGCCGGAGGATGCCCTCAAGGTCGCGGAAGCGGTGATGACGGTCCAGCGCGACTGGGGCAACCGCAAGAACCGCAAGAATGCCCGCCTCAAATACACGATCGAGCGCTTCGGCCTCGACGCCTTCCGGGCCGAGGTCGAGAAGCGGATCGGCAAGACGCTGGCTGAGCCGAAGCCCTTCACCTTCGACGGCAACGGTGACCGCTACGGCTGGGTCGAGGGCGAGGACGGGCGCCACCACCTGACGCTGTATGTGCCCTCGGGCCGGATCAAGGACATCGAGGGCGGGCCGCAATTCCTGTCGGGCCTGCGCCGCATCGCCGAGGTGCACGAGGGCGATTTCCGGCTGACCGGAAACCAGAACGTCATCATCGCCAACGTCCCTGCCGGGAAGCGCGATCAGATCGAGGCTTTGGTCGACGAGTACGGCTTGACCAAGGGGGCCTCGGCCCTGCGCCGCAGCTCCCTGGCCTGCGTTGCCCTGCCGACCTGCGGCCTCGCGCTTGCCGAGAGCGAGCGCTACCTGCCCGACCTCCTCACCGAGCTGGAAGAAAGCCTCGCCCGCCACGGCTTGCAGGACGAGGAGATCACGATCCGCTCCACCGGCTGCCCCAATGGCTGCGCCCGGCCCTTCATCGCCGAGATCGGCCTCGTCGGACGCGGCCCCGAGCGCTACCACCTCTATCTCGGCGCCGCCTTCGACGGCTCGCGGTTGAGCAAGCTCTACCGCGAGGACGTCCTGGCCAGCGAGATCAAGGACACCCTGGAGCCGCTCTTCGCCGCCTATGCCAAGGACCGGAAGCCGGGCGAGCATTTCGGTGACTTCGTGATCCGGGCGGGCTTCGTGGCGAAGACCGGCAACGGACCGGATTTCCACCAGCGGACCGGACCGCTGCGGGCGGCCTGACAATCCTCGCACCGGCCGCTTCGCATGACGGGAGGTGGCAGGTGCAAGATTGATGAAGTATGTTTGGCGAAGCCGGAGCAGGGAGCGCCGGCTCGTCGTTCATCAAAGGAGAAGTCGGCCAAAGTGCCGACCCTGATGTCATGTCTGCTTATTGGGCGCGGGTCTGTCCCAATTAAAATGCTCGACAGTGGACACTGCTATTTTTAGAGCTGCAGCTGGCAGAATGACGCCAAATACAAGGGCAAAGATATACGGGGAGTGTCTTGTAAGGGCATCTATAATAGTTTTATCAATTGTGCTCAAAGATGCTATAATAATCGCTGAGAAGCTCCATATATTCCACGCCACATCGGCGCCGGTTTTTAACTTTTTGGTGTAACTTTCTTTGCGTTTATGTCTCATGAGCATTATGAGTAGTATTATCATGATCGTATAGATAAAACTTGCAACAAATAAGCTCCCATACAAATCGACAAGAGGCTTGGTTAATTTATATAAGATGAATCCTAATAAAATAGAGTATGTAGAAATAATACCAATTGCTATTTTGGCTGTCCATGAATCCAAGTCTTCTCTCAGATAATCGGTCATGTCGCGCATTCACTTTCATAACGCACAGTCCGATTACCAGTCAGATGTCTACAAAATCCTGTCTGATGATGGGCATTTTAGTCGAGGCATAAAAAGCGTCACTGCTTCGATGAGGAGACTGCCGTGCGACCCGCCGGCACCACCGCCACGTTGTCGATAAGCCGGGTGTTGCCGAGATAGGCCGCGACCAGCACCCGCGCCTCTCGCTCGGCCCTCGCCACCGGGGCGAGGGTCTGCGCATCGCGCACATCCAGATATTGCACCGGGCCGAAGCCTGCCGCCTCCAGGGTCGCAATGCCCTGCGCCACGAGCGGGGCCGCGTCGCCGCCGCGGGCGAGGCGCTCGGCAATGTCGGCGAGCACCGCGTGCAGCCGCGGCGCGATTTCGCGCTCGCGCGGGTCGAGGTAGCGATTGCGTGAGGAGAGGGCGAGGCCGTCCGCCTCGCGCAGCGTCGGCACGCCCTCGATGGCCACCGCCATGTCGAGATCGCGCACGACCGAGCGAATCACCTGCAATTGCTGGAAATCCTTCTCACCGAACAGCGCGATATCGGGCCGAACCTGGTTGATCAGCTTGGTCACCACCGTGGCGACACCGGAGAAGTGACCGGGCCGGAATGTGCCGCACAGGCCCTCCGCCGCCGGGCCCGGCTCGATGCGCGTCGAGAACCCGGTCGGGTACATGGTCTCGACGGAAGGAAGCCACGCCGCGTCGGCGCCGGCTTCAGCGAGCAGGGCAAGGTCGGCCTCCGTGTCCCGCGGATAGCGCGAAAAATCCTCGTTCGGGCCGAACTGCGTCGGGTTCACGAAGATGCTCACCACCGCCCGCCGGCCGATCGCCTTGGCATGAGCGACGAGGGCGAGATGGCCCTGATGCAGCGCCCCCATGGTCGGCACCAGCACGATCCGGTCACCGCCCATCCGCCACGCATCGACCCGCGCGCGCAGGGCCTCAAGAGTGTCGAAGCGAAGGACCGTGTCGGACATGGGAGGCGGCTCGGCTGGTGGACGCGCCGCAGAGGTAAGCGTCCCGGCTGCCGGATGCCAGCGGATCTTCCTCAAGGGCAGTAGCGCAGGGGACGGCCGAACGGGTCGTCGTGGCCGAGGCCGGGGCGGAAGCCGTAATAGCTCGGCTTGCCGAGGCCATAGGCCGAGCCGACATAGCTTGGATCGTCGAGGGCGTCAGTCGGCACGGGTGCGCTGCGTGGGGCGCAGCCGACCAAGCGCCGGGGGAGGGG
>NZ_NKUI01000145.1 GCF_014845115.1 Methylorubrum zatmanii
GTCCACAGAACGACCGGTTGAGAGACGGCGTCCCCATGGCAGATGTTCTCGGTTATGCCCGCGTCAGCACCGGCGACCAGGACGTTGCCGGCCAAGCCAGACGGCTGGAGCAGGCTGGCGCCATCCGGGTGTTCACCGACGTTCGGTCTGGCAAATCGATGGACCGCCCCGGTCTGATCGAACTCCTGGCCTATGCACGCCGCGGCGACACGCTGGCGGTGGTGCGACTCGACCGGCTCGGCCGCTCTCTCGCGGAACTCATCTCCGTGGTCGAGCAACTGAAGGGCCGCGGTGTGGCTCTCCTCAGCCTGGAAGAGAAGCTCGACACGTCCTCGGCCGCCGGGGAACTCATCTTCCACGTGTTCGGGGCCATTGCGCAATTCGAGCGTCGGCTCATCGCCGAGCGCACTAAGGACGGGATCGCAGCAGCCCGCGCCAGGGGAAAGGTTCCTGGCCGCCAGCCTGTGGACGCCGACAGGGTGCAGGCCGCGCTGAAGCTGGTCCAAGCCGGCCTTTCGCCAACGAAGGCCGCCAGCCAACTTGGTCTTGGACGATCGACCGTCTACCGGGAAGTCGCCGCCGCAGGGCTGGCACGCCTGACCTGAAGATGGCCGTTCTTGCTCCGTTCGGCCTTAGCGTTGCTCAGCGTACATCCGTCGCGCTGTCCTCGAACAGGCGGGAGGAGCCCGAGGAGAAGTGGTAGGGCGACGACAACGTCGATCGCGGCGAGACCGGCGCAGGCTTCCCGCCAGCCGAGGTGCCCGCTCAGGTACGCGGTGACCGGCCAGGACAAGGTTGAGGCGAACCCGCCGAACAGGGTCACCGTGGTGATCGTCGGCCGAGCCGCACTCCCGAAATACCGGCCGAGCGTCGCAAAGGCGGCATCGTAGAGCCCGGCCCCATCCCGAGCCCGAGCATCACCCACGCTGCGACGTAGATGGCGAGGTTGGGCGCGGAGGCGAGTACGAGCAGTCCGAGGGCGAGCACGACGACCGATACCGCCAGGACTGGGCGCCCGCCGTAACAGTCGATGAGCTTGCCGACTTGCGGGGAGATGGCACCCGCCACGAGGAGCCCCACCGTCTGCCCACCGACCACCCACGGCAGCGGCCAGCCAGTGTCGGCGCTGATCGGCGCCGCCAGCACGGCCAGGAGGTAGTAGGAGGACCCCCAGGCCAGGATCTGGGTGATCCCGACGACGCTCGTGATGATCCGGCGATGGTTGCCCGGACCGGACTTCACGGAACGCTGCGGGAAGCTTAGCCGCGATCGGAGCTCGCCCGCCGATGGCCCGGTCATCACCGCGGGAAGTCCGGACTACGCGCAGCCCTCGCGGTCAGCGGGTCAGCGCGTCTCCGGCTCAGCCGCGCTTGTCCGGGTTCTGCTGGCCGGACCCGCCCTGGTTCTGCCGGTCCATCATGGTCTGCATCATCTTGTTGCAGTTCCCCATCATCTTCGACATCTCCTGCATCATCGGCATCATGCCATCACCCTGCATCATGCCGCCCATCGTCCCTTTATCCGAGGGTGCGGGGTTCGTGGCGGGTTCGGCCGAGGCAGCGGCGATGCCGGCAAACAGAGCAATGCCGAGAGCAGCGGGTGCGAACTTCGAGATCTTGGACATGAGGTTCTCCTGTTGTCCGTGCGTTTCGACGTAATCCTGCCTTCGCGCTACTCGCGCGCAAAGACCTTCGGGGCGCCGTCGCCGATCTCATAGACCGTGAACGGCTCCGTCTTCTCTCCGTTCATGCCAGGCGAACCCGCCGGCATGCCCGGCAGCGATATGCCCCTGATGGCGGGCCGCTCGGCCAGCAGCCGCTTGACCGCGGCGACCGGCACGTGTCCCTCGACGACGTAGCCGTCGATGAGCAGCGTATGGCAGCCCTGGAGCGGCTCGGGCACGCCGTGCTCGCGTTTGAGTTCCGCAAGCGCGGGAGTCTGTTCGACGGTGACCGCAATCCCGCTGCGCTGGAGTACCTTGGCGTAGGCATCGCAGCACAGGCACTCCGGGTTCTTGTAGAGAATGGCAGTCTGGGCGCCTTGCGCCGCGGCCACGGATGGCGTGGACACCGCAAGAAGAACGCCGAGGAGCGTACGGCGGTGCATCAGGCTGGCCTCCGGTCTGTTTGCGCTACTGCGCCGGGGCGATCGACTGAACAGTGTAGGAGCCTTTGCTGCCGCTCAGCGTGAACTTGACCTTCTCGCCCGGCTTGACCTTCGAGAGATCGACCGATTGGGCCGCCGGGAATTCCATGTGCATGGCCGGCCAGTTGATCGCCGGGATCGGCTCGTGGTCGAAGGTCACCTTGTGCTGGCTCGCGTTCACGGCCGCGACGGTGCCAGTGGCACTGGCCGTCTGCTGCTTTGCGCCCTCCGCGCCAGCCTTGCCGCTCATGCCTGGCATGTCGTCCATCGGCGCGGCCTGCGCCTGAACGCCTCCCGCGAGCAGCAGCGCGGCGACGATCGCAGCGAGCGCACCCTTTCGATTCGACCGACCAAGCTCGGACATCGGTGTTCCTTCTTTCTGGTCCGGCTGGCCGGAACGCATTGGGCGCCGCCGTGCCGAGAGCCTGGACGCTCCTTGGAGGTGAGAGCACGCGCGTTGAGGCCCCTTCCCATCAAACTTCGGGCCCGGCGCGAGAAAGGTTACAAGCCGCCGTCGGCTGCAACAGCATGCAAACCCTAGCGGCGGCACCGACGTCGCCTTACGGCTTCCCGGCTCGGCCGGACCGGGAAATATGTTCGGAGCGGGCGGGTGCCCCTTCGACTGAGCCGGTCATCAGGACGCCATCGGTCGGTTCCGATGTCCGGGACAGGCTCCGGTTCGCGCCCGGGAGAAAACGGCCCGGGACGTTGTCCATCCAACCCGCGGAGGCGTAGCTCGCCGCAGTCGAAGTGATGAAAACTCCGAGGAGCAGGGCAGAAAATCTGGGTTTCATGGCAAGGTCTTTCTTGAATGTGCTGGGCGCTTGGTGCGTCGAGTATAAATTCGGGGTGGCCTGGCAAACGGTTACAGTGAGAATGCTTTTCGGAGAGAGCGGCAGGGCGGCTAAGCAGATCGGATGGGGCTGACGCTGGTGGCCGACGCGGAGGGCCTCTCGACGGGAGCATGCATGGGCGGCGGGGCGTGCGCGGGAACCGGCGTTCGCCCCGCGCCGATGTCCTCAACCGCTTTTCCGCGGGGGCTGCCGGTCCCCCCGGACCCGGTGATCCGGGGCCGAGTAGCAGCCACAGACCGCCCAGGAAGCCGACCACGTGGCGCCGACCCCGACCGCCCCAACCGGAGGCGCGGTTCCAGGACCACGATGGTCATGGCCGTGGCCATGCGCACCAGCCCGAACCCGCCGCGACGGCCGCGAGCCAAGGGCACGAGGCCGAGAATGGTACCGAGCCCGATCAGGAGGACCAGCGCATGGGTAGCAAGGCCGGCCACCTGGAAAGCGTTCGGCATGCGAGAACAAGCTCCGGGGTCGAGAGCGAGCGCTGACCAAATGGTCCGCCGCGGCGGGGTCGCGGACGCCGAGGGATTTCGCGTCCGGCCGGTCGCATCGCAACGTCGCCGGTGCTGGGGCTCAGTGCCTTCTTGCGTCGGGCCGCGAACAGCAGGTGCACAGGTCCTGGGGTGAAAACGAGAGGGTGTCGTCCGGAGCTCCCCTCGGCGACGGCACCCCGCGCAGGCGGTTGTGGATCGCCGTCGCGGCGATGGCGGCCTGGCCCATCGCGACGCTGATCTGGTCGAGGCTGCGCACCACGTCGCCGGCGGCGAACAGGCCGTCGGTCGAACTGCGCTGGTGCTCATCCGTGACCACGCAGCCCTTGTCATCCAGACGGGTGCCCAGACCGCGCACAAGGTCGGACCGGGCGTCGCTGCCCAGTGCCGCGTAGAGCACGTCGAACGACCGACACGCCCCGCCGAGCATGTCGAGCGCACGGACCTGATCCCCCTCGACGACCACGCGCCTGACCGGCTCCTCGACGATCGCGATCTCGGCCTGTGCCGCTTGCCGACCCTCCTCCTCCGTCAGCACCAGGGACCGACCCAGCGACAGCAGGGTGATGTCGGCGGTGTAGGTCCGCAGAAACAGCGCCTCGTGCAGCCCGCTGCTGCCGTGCCCGATCACCGCGACCCGCTTGCCCAACGCCTCGTAGCCGTCGCAGATCCCGCAATGGCGCACCAGCCCGCGCCGGATCACGTCCGGCACGTCGGGCAGGTCCGGCTCGCGGTCGACAACCCCGGTCGCCAGCAGGATGGTCCGGGCCGGGATCGGCTCCCCGTCCAGCGTGGCCAGGAAGACGCCATCCGGCCGGCGCTCCAGGCGCGTGACGGACCCCGGGACGATATGGGCACCGTACTTGCGCGCCTGCTCCGTCATCCGGCTCAGAAGCGCCTTGCCGTGAATGCCCTCAGGAAAGCCCGCGTGATTATGCGAGGTCGGGATCAGGGCGGCGCGGCTTGCCCCGGCATCGACCACCTGAAAGCGCCGGCGGAACCGGGCCAGATAGATCGCGGCCGTCAGGCCTGCCGGTCCCCCGCCGATGACGAGGCAATCCAAGACGTTTTCCGGCATGGTTCCGGCTTTCTCTCGTCGTGTGTGATGAAGGCTTTTCCCGCTGGACGGGGCGGCGACGCCGCCCCACACTCACTCGGCGGGATTGACCAGGCGCGGCTGCACGCGAACCAGAGCCTTGCCGGGCTTCGGAGCGCCGGAACTCGGAGGGCTTCGGTGCGGAAGCCCGCGCGCCTTGACCAGGCCGTAGATGGCCGGGATCACCACGAGCGTCAGCACGGTCGAGGAGACCATGCCGCCGATCATCGGCACCGCGATGCGCTGCATCACCTCGGAGCCCGCGCCGGTGCTCCACAGGATCGGGACCAGGCCGGCCATGATGGCGACCACGGTCATCATCTTCGGCCGCACGCGCTCGACCGCCCCGACCATGATCGCCCGGTACAGGTCCGCCCGCGTCGCCTCCCGGCCCGCGGAGGCGACCTCAGCCCGCTGCTCGTCCCAGGCGTGATCGAGATAGATCAGCATGATCACCCCGGTCTCGGCGGCGACGCCGGCCAGCGCGATGAAGCCGACCGCCACGGCGACCGACATGTTGAAGCCCATCCACCACATCAGCCAGACCCCGCCGACCAGCGAGAACGGCAGCGAGAGCATGACGATGAACGTCTCGGTGAGCCGGCGGAAGTTCAGGTAGAGCAGCAGGAAGATGATCAGCAGGGTGACCGGCACCACGATCTTCAGCCGCGCCTCGGCCCGCTCCAGGTACTCGAACTGCCCGCTCCATTGGATGCTCATGCCCTGCGGCAGCTGGACCTCCTTGTCGACCGCCGCACGCGCCTCGGCCACGTAGCCACCGAGATCGCGGCCGGTCAGGTCGACGAAGATGTAGACCGCGAGCTGGCCGTTCTCGGTCCGGATCGAGGTCGGGCCGCGGGTGAGCTGCACTTTGGCCACCTCGCCGAGCGGCACGGTTCCACCGCCTGGCAGCGGCACTTGCACCTCCCGTGCGATAGATTGCGGATCCGAGCGGAAGGCGCGCGGGTAGCGGACGTTGACGGTGTAGCGCTCGCGACCCTCGACCGTGTTGGTCACGGCCTGCCCGCCAAGCGCCGTGGCGATGACGTCCTGCACGTCCCCGACCATCAGGCCGTAGCGCCCGAGCGCCTCGCGGTTCGGCGTGATGTCGAGGAAGTAGCCGCCGATAACCCGCTCCGCGTAGGCGCTCGATGTGCCCGGAACCGCCCGGACCACCGCCTCGACCTGGCGGGCAATCTTCTCCATCTCGGTGAGGTCCGTACCGTACACCTTGATGCCGACGGGTGTGCGGATGCCGGTCGAGAGCATGTCGATGCGAGCGCGGATCGGCTGCGTCCAGGCATTCGAGACGCCGGGAAACTGTAGGGCCTTGTCCATCTCGGCCTTGAGGCTCGCGAGCGTCATGCCGGGACGCCATTCAGTCTGCGGCTTCAACCGAATGATCGTCTCGAACATCTCCATCGGCGCCGGGTCGGTCGCGGTACTTGCGCGTCCGGCCTTGCCGTAGACCGACGCGACCTCCGGGAAGGACTTGATGATCCGGTCCTGAGTGGCGAGGAGCTCGCCGGCCTGGGTCACCGAGATGCCCGGCAGGGTCGTGGGCATGTACATCAGCGTGCCCTCGTTGAGGTCCGGCATAAACTCCGATCCAAGCTGGCGTGCCGGCCAGATCGTCAAGCCGAGCACCACCACGGCCAACACGATGGTCAGGACCTTCGCCCGCAGCACGCCCTCGATCACCGGGCGATAGACCCAGATCAGGAGGCGGTTGAGCGGATTGCGATGCTCGGGGACGATGCGTCCGCGCACGAACAGCGCCATCAAGGCGGGCACCAGCGTCACCGACAGCAGTGCCGCGGCTGCCATGGAGAAGGTCTTGGTGAAGGCGAGCGGCCCGAACAGCCGGCCCTCCTGGTTCTCCAGCGTGAAGATCGGCAGGAACGAGACCGTGATCACGAGCAAGCTGAAGAACAGCGACGGGCCGACCTCCGCTGCGGCCTCCACCAGGATCTCGACCCTGGGCTTACCCGGCGGCGCCCGCTCCAGGTGCTTGTGCGCATTCTCGATCATCACGATGGCGGCGTCGATCATGGCGCCGACCGCGATGGCGATGCCGCCGAGCGACATGATGTTGGCGCCAATGCCGAGCAGCCGCATGGCGCCGAGCGCCATCAGGATCCCGACCGGTAGCATCAGGATGGCCACCAGCGCGCTGCGCAGGTGCAGCAGGAACACCACGCAGACGAGCGCCACGATGACGCTCTCCTCGACCAGGGTGTGCTTCAAGGTATCGATGGCCGCGTCGATGAGCTGCGAGCGGTCGTAGACCGGCACGATCTCGGTGCCCGAAGGCAGGCTCTTGGCGACCTCCGCGAGCTTCGCCTTCACACCCTCGATGACGTTGAGGGCATTCGCGCCGAAGCGCTGGAGGACGATGCCGCCCGCGACCTCGCCCTCGCCGTTCATCTCGGTGATGCCGCGCCGCTCGTCAGGCCCGAGTTCGACCCGGGCGACGTCGCGGATCCGCAAGGGGGTGCCGGCGTCGGTCTTCAGGACGATGTTCTCGATGTCGGCGACGCTCTTCAGGTAGCCGCGGCCACGCACCATGAACTCGAACTCGGAGAGCTCGACGGTGCGGCCGCCGACGTCGGCGTTGCTCGACCGGATCGCCTCCCGCAGCTTGTCGAGCGAGATGCCCTGCGCGCGCAGCCGGTTCGGGTCGACGATGACGTTGTACTGCTTGACGAAGCCGCCGACGCTCGCGATCTCGGACACACCCTCGGCGCGCGAGGCCCCGAAGCGCACGACCCAGTCCTGCAGCGAGCGCAATTCGGCGAGTGTCCGCTGCTTGGCCACGATGGCGTACTGGTAGACCCAGCCGACGCCGGTCGCGTCGGGTCCAAGCGTCGGCGTCACGCCGGACGGCAACTTGCTTCCCGCCGCGTTGAGGTATTCGAGCACGCGCGAGCGGGCCCAGTAGGGGTCGGTGCCGTCCTCGAAGATGACGTAGACGAACGAGACGCCGAAGAACGAGAAACCGCGCACCACCTTCGACTTCGGCACCGTCAGCATCGCGGTGGTCAGCGGATAGGTGACTTGGTCCTCCACCACCTGTGGTGCCTGACCCGGATACTCGGTGTAGACGATGGTCTGCACGTCCGAGAGATCGGGGATGGCGTCGAGCGGCAGGGTACGGACCGCGTAGAGGCCGGCCGCCACCGCAAACACGGTGCCAATCAGGACCAGGACGAGGTTGCGGGCCGACCAGCCGATGAGGCGGGCGATCATCGCGGCTTCTCCTCGCCCTGTGCCTGCGGAGCCGGCGGCGTTGGGGTCGCCATGCTCTGCAGGGCCGCCTTCAGATTGCTCTCGGCATCGATCAGGAAGTTGGCCGCGGTCACGACCTGCTCGCCCGCCTTCACGCCCTCGCGGATCTCGGTGTAGCCCTCGCCGCGGGCGCCAACCTTGACCTCACGCGGCTCGAAGCGGCCCTCGCCCTTGTCGATGAGCACGACCTGACGCGCGCCCGTGTCGATGATCGCGTCGTTCGGGACTGCGACGACGGGCTTCGTCGCGCCGGTCCCGATCTCGACGTCGGCGTACATGTCGGCCAGCAGCACGCCATCCGGGTTCGGTAGCTCGATCCGCACGCGCGTGGTGCGGGTCTGCGTATTCACCTGCGGGTAGATCAGCGCGACCTTGCCGGTGAACGTGCGTCCGGGCAGCGAGCGCACGTGCACGGCGACGGGCTGGCCGACCTTGACGCTGCCGAGGTCGTATTCGGGCACATCGGCCAAGACCCACATCACCGAGATGTCGCCGATCCGAAACAGGGTTTCTCCGGCCGCGGCCTTCATGCCCTCGATGGCTGTGCGTTGCAGGATCACCCCGTCGCGGGGGGATGACCAGGTGATGGCCATCGGCACCTTCCGGGTGCGTTCCATCTCGGCGATGACTTCGGCCGGGACGTTCAGGTTCTGCAGTCGTCGACGCGAGCCGTCGAAACCGGGGTTGGCGATGAGCTGGGCGGCGGCCGCGTTGATCTCGGGGGAGTAGACGTCCACGAGGGGTTGGCCCTTGTGGACCTGATCTCCGGTGGTGACGTTCTCGACGTGGTCTACGTAAGCGTCCGAGCGGGTGGCCACGATGGTGACGCGCCGCTCGTCCAACGTGACGGTGCCGGGCACCCGAACGGGTCGGCTGATGACGCGGCGCTCGACCGGCTCCGAGCGGACGCCGGTGCGCTGGACCTTGCCGGGCGAGATCTTGACGGTGTTGCCGTCCTCGGCCTCGCCCTCGTAGACGGGGATGTAGTCCATCCCCATCGAATCCTTCTTGGGCACCGGCGAGGTGTCCGGCAGGCCCATCGGATTGCGGTAGTAGAGAAGCTTCTTGTCCCCTGCCTGGGCCATGCCGGTCTGGCTGCCGCCGGCCGGCTCCGCCGGCTTGGGCTCGAAGTCCACATCCTCGCCGACGCGCACGGGCCGGTAGTCGCGGCCGTCGGGCGTTTTGGCCGGAGCCAGCGCGTAGAGCGCCTTGTCGGGATCGCGGTAGTAGAGGACGGGTGCGTCCGGTGCCGGACCCGCCTCGTCCCTGACGAGGAGCGTGGAGACCGGGGCCGGCAGCCAGGCCGGCAGGGACCAGCGGGCCTCGCCGGCCGCCAGGCCAAGCACGAGTGCGCCCACGAGCGCGGCTGGCACGGCCACGAGCCCGATGAACCAGGAGATGAGGCTTCGTCGGGTATCCCGGCGCCCGTGTGCCTCGCCGATCTCGAACCGTGTCATCTGGTCCATCACCGTACCGCCTTGAGCGCGAGCTTGGTCTGGACGGTGCCGATCTGGCCTTGCACCTTGGCGGCCAGCGAGAGCTGCCAGTCGCCCGCCATCGTGAGATCGGTCTTGAACCGATAGAGGCCGGGCTCGGTCGCGGGCTGCGGCTCCAGCTCCGTCGTCATGGTCGGCATACCCGCGGGCGCCATGTCGAGGCGGTGTGCGAACACAACCGCATCGGCGACCGATTTGCCCGTCGATTTGTTCACGAGGCGCACCGTCAGGACCGCCTCGCCCTGCTTCACTCGGGCCTCGGTCAGCTCGAAGGCATAGTCCTTGAGCGCGACCGGCGTGCCGGCGCTGGCGGGGGCAGCCCCCGAGGCCGGCAGCCAGCCGACGAGCGCGGCGGGCACGTGCGCGGTAATCGAGGTTGGGACCGCCCAGGTCCCACGCCCCAAGCCGTAACCGAGGCCGACGGCAGCCAGGAGCATCGTGGCAAACAGAGCGATGCCCACGATCCATCTTGCTCGACCGCCGCCGGGGGCGGTCTCGAACTCCTCGAAGTCGCGAAAGGGCGTGTTCTGATGCATCATGGCACTGCCTGCAGGACGAGCCTGCCTTGGACCGGGTCTGGAAGTCCGGGGATCTTGGCCGCGAGCGTGAGCGCCCAGCCGCCCTCCATCGAGAGGTCGGTTTCGAAACGGTAATAGCCAGGCAGCGCGTCGGCCTGGAGCTCCAACGGAGCGGTCATCGCGTTCATGCCGTCAGGCGACATGTCGATGCGGCTGATGAACAAGACCGCATCCGGAACCACTTTTCCGGTCCGCTCGTCGACGAGCCGGACCAGGATGGTTGTGCCGTAACCCTGCTTCACCTCGCGCTCGACGAGCTCGAAGGCGTAACGGCCCGAAGAGGCGCGGCTGAAGGGAGACGCGAGGGTCACGCCGGCGCCCATGAGAAGCAGCACCAGCGCGAGAGCACGCCACAATGGAAGGTGCCGGGGCACGAGAGTGGCCGCGGCGCGCGCTGCGGCCAGTGGAGGCATACGAGGTGAGGCGCTCAAAACTCAGGGCCACCCGCAGTGCCGCCGAGGTTCTGCTGAGCCGGCAGGCGCTCCGGGAACTGTGCGTTTCCGCGGGTGCTGCTGCGGAAGTCTCGTCCCTGCACGTCACGCAGGCCGCGCGTGCGGTTCAGGCTGCGTGCGAGGCTTCCCGTCGTCTCCGGATCCCGCAAGGCGGCCGTGGGATATGAGGGGTGGAGGCGCGGGCCGGTCCGCGTCTGCCAACTGGGCGCGGCCGAAGCCGTGCCGACGAAGGCCAGTGTTGCGAGAGCAATACCAACAAAAGGCTTCATGATCTTGTCCACCGTCCTGTGAGGGAGCGCCCTTGCCTCAGCGCCATTGCTCATGAGTTCGGAGGTCAAAATCTTTTCGTTACATTCGGATGTGCCGGATGCCCGGCGCCTTCCCGACAGCGCCGGGATCGAACAACGGCACGCCGATGCGTGGCCTTCTCGTATCGTCGTTCGAACTCGGCTCAGAATTGCTTCTCCTCACATCTCGCCAAGCCGACATAGAGCCGGACGATCAACGGCGACCGTGCCGCCATCGGAATGGCCGGCCTGGGGTGAGTTTGTGAGGGCTTGTTGCCGACGCTTACTTGACCCAGTCCAAACTGGAGTGGGCCCCTGACGGTGGGCACGATCAGGCGGCGGTTTTGACCGTCTGCCGGGCGTGTTGCTCCTCGAACTGCACGGGGCTCAGATAGCCCAGCGCGGAGTGCAGGCGGCGAGTGTTATACAACCCCTCAGCACAAGACCCATAGTCCCGACGCTGGCGACGACGGTGTCGTCGTCTACGGGTGGCATCCGTGTGTCCGTCGTCAGATGATTTGAGACGGTTCGGGACGCTCAGGAACAGAGGCTCTGGTCCATCTGGGTGGAGAGGTTAGGCGGCCTGCGCGTGATGGCGCAAGCGGCGATCGGCGAGGGTCTGACGCTTGATCCGTGCGCGCTCGCGCAAGATGTCCTCGCCGCGGCCGAAGTAGACGTCGGCAGGGGTGAGGTTGTCGAGGCTCTCGTGAGCCCGGAGATGGTTGTAGTGCTCGACGAAGGCGGTCACACGCGCCTCCAGTTCGCCGGGCATGGCCCGGCTGGCGTCGGGAAGACGCTGTCGGCCCGGCGTCATGCCCGATGGGATGCCGCCGAGCCCCTGTTGGCGGATTGGGGTCGGCCGGCGGATCGCCCCACCATCTACGCGGCGCTCGCTCGCGCCCGGACGGCCTTTTACACGCCCGCCGTCGGCGTGACCCTGCGCGAGCTGAAGCAGGACCTGCCCCGTCTGCTGGCCCGGACCGACCGGCTCATCGATGAGCACCCGCAGGGCGAGGATGCGCTGATCGCGCGCCGCCGCGTCGAACTGATGATCGTCGACGAGGCCGAGCGCCTGTCGATGCCGACGCTGGAGTATCTGCGCGATCTGTACGACCGGGAGGGCATCGGGGTCATCCTGATCGGCATGCCCGGGATCGAGCTACGGTTGTCGCGCTATCCGCAGCTGTTCAGCCGCGTCGGCTTCGCCCACGCCTATCGACCGTTGCGCAGCGAGGAGCTGACCTTCGTCCTGACCCGGCGTTGGCGTCAGCTCGGGCTCGACCTGGACGAAGCGGACTTCACCGACGCCCAGGCGGCCGCCGCCATCGTGCGGATCACGGGCGGCAACTTCCGCCTCGTGCACCGGCTGTTCGTGCAGATCGCCCGGATCATGCGCATCAACGAGCTGAACGCGGTCACCGAGGACGTGGTCGAGGCTGCCCGATCCGTCCTCGTCATCGGTGCCACATAGCGCTGATAATCAGTGCCAAACAGCGATCAAGGTCACAGTCCACCATCGACCAGAACCTCGACCTGCAGCGCGACGCGCTGACCAAGGCCGGGTGTGAGCGCCTGTTCGAGGAGAAGAAGTCCGGCAAGGCCGGAACCAAGCGGCCGGAGTTCGAGGCGGCACTTGCCTACCTGCGTCCCGAGGATGTCCTCGTAGTGTGGAAGCTCGATCGCCTCGGCCGCTCGCTCGTCGAGATGATGCGCACCATCGACGGCCTGCGGGTGAAGGACGTGCACTTCCGCTCGCTCACCGAGCAGTTCGACAGCGCCACCGCCCACGGCCGCTTCGCCCTGCAGATGCACGGGGCGATGGCCGAGTACTTCCTCGACCTCAACCGTGAGCGCACCATGGAGGGATTGAAGGCGGCGCTGGCCCGCGGCCCAAGGGCGGCCGGCCGAAGAAGCTCTCCGAGGCGGACATCGAGGCTGGCCGGGCGATGCTGGCGGCCGGCACGATCAGCGTGGCCGACATCGCCAAGCGCCTCGGGGTCAACCGGGACACCTTCTACACCTACTTTCCCCGCGCTCGCGCCAACAGCCGAGCGCGCCAGCCTTAGAGTGCCTAACAGAACCGTTTGATCTGGTTGAGGGTGATGAGGCTTGCAGCGAGGCTAGTGAAGGCCTCGTAGATGTCGGCGCGTCGCTCGTAACGGATAGGCAAGCGACGGAAGCGGTTGAACCAAGCGTGGGTCCGCTCCACCACCCAGCGGTGGCGCCCGAGCCTCGCACTGCTCTCGACGCCTCTGCGGGCGATGCGCGGCACGATCCCGCGGGCCCGGCATTCCTGGCGGCGCGCCCTGGCATCGTAGGCCTTGTCGGCGTGCAGCTTGTCGGGCCGCCGACGCGGCCGTCCGCGCCGACCGTTGCGCAGCGGCGGGATGGCATCGAGGGTCTGGGCCATCATCACGCTGTCGTGCCGGTTGGCCCCGCTCAGGCAGAGGCCGAGCGGGGTGCCGCGCGCATCCGTGACGAGGTGGCGCTTCGTGCCCGGCTTGCCCCGATCCGTCGGGTTCGGGCCGGTGTCAGGCCCCCTTTATGGATGGCCCGCCCCTCACCGGGCTGCCCTGCTAGCCTTGCAGGGTCGCTAAGTTGAAGGGATGGAGCGGGACGATGAGG
>NZ_NKUI01000146.1 GCF_014845115.1 Methylorubrum zatmanii
GCCGAGGACGCCGGCGAGCGAGAACGCCCCTGCGCACCGCCACTTCACGTTCCCGGCCCGCCACTGCGGGACGAGGTTGCCGGCCGCGCTGACCGAGACCGCCAGGGCGCTGGTGCCGATGGCGACATGGGGCGAGTTCACGCCGACCGCGTAGGTCAGGAGGGGCACTGCCAGGATCGAGCCGCCTCCGCCGACGAGGCCGAGGACCACGCCGACGAGCCCACCCGAGCCCGCCGCCAGGCCGAAGGTGACGAAGCTCGCCATCACGCATCCGCCGGCGCGGCAGAGGTGGACGCCGCTTGCCGGGAGACGGCGGATGGCAGGGCCTGGAACAGCAGCATGCCGACGACCATGGCGGCGACGAAGACCGCGGCCCGGGTCGGCACGACCGAGAGGAGGGTCAGCGCCGGCCCGGGGCAGAGGCCGGCCAAGCCCCAGCCGATGCCGAAGACCGCGGCGCCCGTCAGCAAGCGCGGATCGAGGTCGCGCCGCGTCGGGATCTCCAGCTTGGGCGCGAGCACTGGCCGGCCCCGGCGCGTCGCGATGCGGTAACCGGCGGCCGAGACCGTGACGGCACCCGCCATGACGAAGGCGAGGCTCGGGTCCCAGCGGCCGGTCACGTCGAGGAAGGCGAGGACCTTGGCCGGGTTGGCCATGCCGGAGACGATGAGGCCAAGCCCGAACAGCAGGCCGGCCGCGAACGCGGACACGATCCTGGACATGGTCAGGCTCCGATCAGGTGACGCGTGACGAAGACCGTCACGGCGGCGGCGGCCATGAATGTGCCGGTCGCCACGAGTGAGCGGGGCGAGCCGCGGCCGACGCCGCAGACGCCGTGGCCGCTGGTGCAGCCGGCTCCGAGCCGCGCGCCGAAACCGACCAGCAATCCCGCAAGCCCGAGGAGCGGGAGCGAGGCCTCGACCGCCACGGGCGGCCTGCCGCCGCCGAGGCCGGCGTGGACGAGGGGCGCGAGAAGCAGGCCGGCGAGGAAGGCGGCGCGCCAGCCGATCCCGCCGGTGCTCGGCGGCAGCAGGCCGCCCAGAATGCCGCTGACGCCCGCGATGCGGCCGTTGAGTATCAGGAAGAGCGCTGCGGAGGCGCCGATCATGAGACCGCCGAAAACGGCGGAAAGCGGGGTGAAGGTATCCATGGCACTCACTCCTGGACCGCGGTGCCGGGCGTCTCGCGCAGGCTTGGAGCGATCCCTCAGGCGCCGGGGGCGTGGCCGTCGTGAGCGGCAGCGTCCAGCGACGGCGCCACCAGATTAGTGATGTCTAAATTAGAAATATCTAATCAAATGTCAAGGGATGGCGGGGAGACGCCGGATGGTCCGGGACGGCGGAACGGGCCGCGCTCCACACCGCCCCTGGCGTGAACCGCCGGATCGAGGCGGCGCTTCACGAGAGCCTCCGCTGGCACGGGGGCATCCCGAGGCGAGCGGCCGGCGGTCGCGCGAACTGGACGGGAATGGGATCGCGGGCCCACGTCGGCGGCCAACGCGGCGACGCTGGCCGGGATGGCTCTCGGGAGCGGTCACGGACCGGCGCCGGTCACGGCTCCCGGCGGCCGTGGCCGCCTTTCTGCCGCCTCACGCCGTCCAGGACTGGGGCCCGCCGTTGCCTGTCCTGAGGCGCCTCGACCTTCGGGCCGCCCGGGCGATCGATGTCGAGCGCGACGCCCTGCGGGCACGCCGGGGGTTCCGATCCGGTTGGCCCCGGAGCCGACGACCGTGGCAGCCGGGTCGACCACGCCGTCACGGCGGCGCTGGGTGGACGGCCAAGCCGCCGACGCGGCGGAGCGCGCGCCTGGCGGAGCCCTGGTTACCCGATCAGCCCGCCTCCGGGCAGAAGATGTCCTTGAGCGTCGCGAGCAGGCGCGCGGCGCGGGGATCCTCCAGGCGATAGTGGAGCGTCTGGCTCTCGCGCCGGAAGGCGACCAGCCCGTCCTCGCGCAGCTTGGCAAGATGCTGCGAGAGGGCCGATTGGCTGAGGTCCACCGCCTCGGCCAGGCTCGTCACGTCCATCTCGCCCCGGGCGACCAGCAGGCATAGGATGAGGAGACGCTTCTCGTTCGCGAGAAGGCGCAGCAGGCGCGCGGCATCGGCCGCCTTGTCCTGAAGGCGCAGCAGGTCGGTCGTTGTCACCGCATCCATCGACGTCGGCCGCCCTGTATTAGACAACCCTGTTTTAGCTGGCACTAACATGGTGGCTCTGACAGGAATTCCCAACCCTGGCGATGCCGGGCAGGCAGACGTGGCCGGCGCGTAACGCGCTCGACATCTTCGCCCGGCATCGCATGTTTCCCGCGGGAGCATCATCCGTCGAAGCCGGTGAGTCCACCGTGGGACGCAGGACAACCGCGCCTGCGGGCGGGAGCGCGCGCTCGAAGCCGTCCGGGAAGCTCTCTGATGGACGTCTCAAGGCGGCGCCACCGGAATTCAGTCGGCAGCGGCGGGCTCGGCACGCGCTCGGGGGAGACCGCCCGGCAGGTCGCTCTCGCGCAACGGGTTCATGGTCCGCGCCGCGGCCAGCACGGGACGGCGGCGTCGGCCACACCGGGACGGGCAGAGCACACGCGCCCGCCCACGCCCGTCGGCGCCGGCCAGCGACCGAGCCTGCCGATCCCCGGGAACGGACTGTTTCATGCGCTCTTCACGCAGACCCGGGGATCCGCTGTCAACCGCTTGAACTTGCTCACACTCTGCGTCCTTGCTCATTCACGAGCCGGAGCAGGCCGAGCCGCGTTGACCTGGCAAGTGATGAGTGCCTTCCTCCGCCGTTCGCGAAGGCGCAGGCTCCCACGTCGAGGCAAGGCTTCTCCCCAGGCATCGGCACCGGACCCTCCGTTCCGGGAACATGGCGGCCTTCCGAACAGGCCGGGTGATGCCCGCGCAGCGGCCTGCGGAAGCCCGGCCGCTCTTCCTCGTCGCTCATCCAGCCCCGACGTCGGCCATCGCGGCGCGGGTCACCGGGACGACCCGGCCGCTCGTCACGAAGACGATCAGGCCGAGGCGCGCGCCCGTCGCGAGAAGGTATCGGGCCACCTGACGCCGGTAGTCGGCGAGGACCGCCTCCGCAGGATCCACGTCGCTTTTCCAGTCCACCACGATGTCCGGCTTGCCGACCGCGTCGCAGGCAATCGCGTCCACCACGCCCGCCGTCGCCTGGTCCTCGTCGGCGAGGCTCTCGAACCCGAACACGGGCAACTCGGCCTGGAGGCGCTCGCGGATCCCGGCGATCTCGGGAAGGCCGAGCGCCCGGGTCACGCTGGCCGCGACCTCGGCCAGGTCGACCTCGGCCCCGGCAGCGTCGCCGGTTCCGAGACCGAGCTGCCGGGCGAGGAGCCCGGCGCGCCGTCCGAGATCGTCGCCTTCGCTCGCCTCGCCCGTGAGGATCTCCTCCAGCAGCTTGTGGATGAGGATGCCGCGCTCCCGGCTGCCTGTCGGCCGTCCCCCGGGTCCGCGCCCGCCGTCGGTACCGCCCTCGACCAGGCCGGGGGCGCCGGACGTCTCGGGACCCGCCGCATCGCCGCGGCTGGGGACGATCCAGCGCAAGCGGCGCTGCCGGGCGACGGCGGCGGCCTCGGCGGCGAAGATTTCCCGTGTCTGACCGTTCGCGAATTCCGGCGCGACGGCCGGCGTCCCGACCGGCAGCCGCTCCACGTCGATGGACGGCAAATCCGCCAGCCCGAGGTCGACCACCGCCGACCAGGACGTGCTGGCGCCCGGCTCGGCGAACCGCGTGAGCACCAGCGTCTCGCGGGCCCGCGTCGCCGCCACGTACCAGAGGCGGACCCGCTCGTTCCCGACCTCGCGCTTCTCGGCCTCCAGCGCCTCGTCGTAACCGGCCGGGCGCACCCCGAAGACCGGGCAGTAGAGACAGTTCGAGGCGCGGTCGACCAGGGCTCCGGAGACGGCCTTGGTCCGGGTGGTGGTGTTGATCGGGATCACGACGGGCCATTCGAGCCCCTTGGACGCGTGCATGGTGAGCAAGGAGACCGCGGCCTCCTGCGCGTCCGGCCGGCCCTCGACCGTGCGCGTCCGGCCCTCCCAGGCCGCCCTCATCGCCCCCGCGAAGGCCCGCAGGCCGCGCACGGCGAACGGGCGCGACATTTCCAGGAACAGGTCGATGTTGGCCAGCGCCCTCTCGGCGTGGCCGTCGTGACGCTGCTGCACCACCGGGCGCAGCATGAGCGCGTCGACGGCTTGGCTGAGGATGTCGTGCGGTGTCGTGCCGAGCGCCCGCTTCGCCAGGGCCTGCAACCGTTCCAGCACCGGCCGGGCCACCGGATGGTTCACGTGCGCGACATCGACGTGCAGGCGCAGCCTGGGGACGCTCTCCGGGCGCTCCGGGTCGCGCGGCAGTCCGTCGACGAGGTCGAGCAACTCCTCGTCGGTCAGGCCGACGGCCGGCCCCCGCAGCAGGGCCCCGAGCGCGAGCGTGTCGCGCGGGTCGGCGAGCACCCGCGTCAGCGCGATCAGGTCATGCACCTCCTGCCGCCGGAAGAAGCCCTTGCCGGCCTGGGTCGAGACGGGGATGCCCCTGGCCTCAAGCGCCTCCTCGTACCGCCAGAGGTCGCTCCCGCTCGGTGCCAGCAGCGCGATGTCGCCGGCCCGGAGCGTGCGGGTGCCCGCGCGCTTGCAGGTCACGAGCTGGTGCCCGATCAGGCGCGCGCAAAGGTCCGCGACCGCTTCCGCCTCGGCGTCGCGCAGCGCCTCCGCGGTCCGCTTCGCCCCGTCGGCACCGGCCGGCACGTCGAGCGCCGCGATGCAGGGTCCGCGGTCGTGGTCGGGATGGAAGGCGTCGAGCGCCGCGAACCCGGGTTGCCCGACCCCGTTCAGGATGTCGCCGAAGCGTTCGTCCACGTAGGCGAGGATCGAGCGGCAGGACCGGAAGTTCGTCGAGATCGCGAGGACGTCGTCGGGCGAGCGCGCGAGGATGCGGTCGCGCGCCCGGACGTAGGTCGACACGTCCGCCCCGCGGAAGCGGTAGATCGCCTGCTTCGGATCGCCGACCAGGAACAGCGCGCCCGGCCGCAGCACGCGTTCCGTCCACGCGTCGGCCGCGCCGTCGGGCAGCTCGCCGCACAGCCGCCAGAGGATCTCCGTCTGAATCGGGTCCGTGTCCTGGAACTCGTCGACCAGGACGTGGCGGTAGCGGCGCCCCAGCGCCTGCCGCACGGTCTCGTGCGCGCGGAGCAGCGTGGCGGCCGCGGCGATCAGGTCGTCGAAATCGAGCAGGGCGCCGTCGCGCTTTCGGGCCTGGTACCGGTCGAGAACGGTCCGCACCGTTCCGACGAGCCTGGCCAGGAGTTCGCTCGCGGCGTTGGCCTTCAGCCGGCGCCAAGCCTCGCAGCACGCGACGTGCAGGCGCTCGGCCGACGCCTGGAGCCGGTCGGCCTCCGTCTTCGGAAGGCCGACCAGCTTGGCGGCGCCGGCCCACTTGCCTTTGCCCCCGCGGTACTTCGCGAAGTCGCCGTCCGCCTTGCACAGGCTCGCCTCCGCCGCCGCCGTCAGGATGGCGACGAGGTCGGCGTCGGCGACGCCGGTGTCCGGCAGCCGCGCGGCCATCGCCTGGAACGCCCGCACGTTCGCGGCGGTCTCACCCTCGGAAACCCCGCAGCTCCGCTGGAAGTCCGCGAAGGCCTGCACGCTGGCGCCGAAGGCCCGCACCAGGTCGGGAAGGGGTTCCGCCGGCGCGGTGCCCACCGCGCGCCCCTCGCGCAGGCAGCCGGCCACGCGGTCGATGGCCGCCAGGGCCGCGTCCGGGTCGGCCAGCACCATCTCCGCGACAAGGCCGCCGCCGCCGGAGAGGCACTCGCGGAGCCAGCCGTCGCGCAGATCCTGGAAGATGCCGTCCGCCTCCGCCTCGTCGGCGACCCGGGCGCCCGGGTCGATGTCGGCCTCGACCGGGTAGGGCTTGACCAGGCGCTGGCAGAACCCGTGGATGGTGGTGCAGGCCAGCGCGTCGAGATGCTCGCCGGCCTCGACCAGCCGGGCTCGCTGATCCGGAGACAACCCGTTCGGGAGGACGACCCGCAGCTCCTCCGGGACCTGCCCCTCGACCAGCCGGCCGACGACCTCGCCGACGCGCTCCAGCAGCTCGCTGGCGGCGAGTTCCGTGAAGGTGACCGCCGCGATGGATCCGGGGGCGACGCCCGCGGCCAGCATCATGGCGATGCGGCCGGCCATCAGCGCCGTCTTCCCGGATCCGGCCCCGGCCTCCACGAGCAGCGACCTGTCGTGGGCGGTCATGGCGAGCGCGCGCTGGGCCGCGTCGGCGAGGCCCCGGTCGTGGGCGGTCATCAGGCGGCCTCCCAGACGCGGGCGGCCTCGCCGAGCGCCGTCGTCACCAGGTCGTGCTTGCGCGGGCAGTAGGTCTTGTCGGCGTTCGCCGGCAGCGCGAAGGCCAGGTCGTTCCAGGCATCCCGGGCATCGGGGCCGGCGAAGGCGTTGCCGGCCCGCAGGCTCGCGCCGGCCGCGACGAGATACGTGGCCAGCTCGTCGAGGGCCTCGTCCGGCCGTTCGAGCCGGAGGCACAGGGATTCCCGCGGGAAGTGCAGCGAGGCATCGATCGACACGTCCGCGCCGAGGAGCACGCGGGTGGCGTAGCCGTACAGGCACCGCTGCAGTTCGCGGCCGCCGTCGAGGACCGTCCCCGCCTCGCGGGGCTTGCCGGTCTTGTAGTCGCGCACCCGCGCGCTGCCGCGGTCGTGCGACAGGTCGAGCCGGTCGATGTAGCCGGAGATCCGGAAACCGGTGCCGGGTATCGTGACCGTGGCGTCGCTGTCCCAGGGGAGGGGGTGGTGGTCGCGCTTCGGCGGCTGCCCGCCGAACGGGACCTCGACCCAGCTTCCCTGCCCGAGGAGAGGCTGGTCGGGGTGGGTGAGCGCGGCCAGGGCGAGCGCGGCCGTCTCGTCCAGGGTCCGCCGCCAGATCAGCCGCGGCGGGATCGGGCGCTCGCGCTCCCAGACCTCGGCGACGGTGGCGAGGACCGCGGCCAGCGCCCGGCGCTTGCCCGCGTCCGTCGACGGGGCGAAGCCGCCATCCGCCTCCAGGGCGACCACCGCGCGTTCGAGCACCTCGTGCAGGAGGTTGCCGAAGGCCTGATGACCGAGCGTGAGCGGCTCCGCGGCCGCGTCGGCCGTCTCCAGGCCGAGCCCGTAGGTCCAGACGAAGCCCAGCGGGTCGCGCAGGAGCTTGCGCAGCGACCGGGCGGAATGGGTGCGATCCAGGATCGCGAGCACGACCGGGTGGTCCGGCCGGACGCGCCCGTCGTGCGCGGTCAGCTCCGCCCGGCCCCAGGCCCGCCAGCAGCCCGCCGCGCAGATGGCCGGGGCCGTCGCGCGGAACTCCGCCGGCCGGGCCATGAGTCGGTCGACCTCGCCCACGGCGTGGGCCGGGACGCGGTTGCGCCCCAGGTAGGTCTCGGCCGCGCCGAACTCGCGCAGCAGCGGGCTCCTCCCGAGCAGGCGCCCGTCGGGGCCGCGCCGCGGCCGGGACAGCACGACGGCCCCGGCGCTGGTGGCCAGAATCGCGCGGAAGTCGCTCCTGTCGGCCAGCGGCCTGGGGAAGGGGTCGAGAAGACGGGACGGCACGAGATGGTCCGACAGCAGCCGATCTTCCGCGCTGACCTGCGGCCAGCCGCGCGAGCTCAGCCCGAGCAGGCGCACGAAGCGCCGCGGGGCGGCGGCCAGCGCCGAGGCGGGGGCCCAGACGACCGAGGCGCAGGCGTCCGCCCCGTCGTCGATGCGCAGGCGTCCCAGCGTCAGGTCGACGACGGCCGGCGCCCCCTCGATCAAGGCCTTGCGCCAGATCCGGAGCGCCAGGCCGTGCAGGAAGCGCTCTCCCGCCTCCGCCGCGACCGACACGCCCTGCACGAGCACGCCCACGACGTCCCGCAGCGCCGGGACGTGGTCCTGCCCGTCCGGGAAATCCTCTGCCCGGAGGCTGTTCAGCAGCCGTTCCCAGGCCGTCGGGTCGGTCAGCGGCGCCTCGCGCGGAAGGACGCGGGTCCATCGCTCGGGCAACGCGGCGAAGGGACCGGGGCCGTCGCGCAGGAGGGCCGCCAAGCGGCGGACGCCGTCCTGCGAGATCCCCCTGACCAGGACGTCGGCGAGGGCGGCCGCGGCCTGCCCCTCGCGGACGCTGGCGGCGGGCACCCCGTGGACGAAGCGCACGTCGAGGTTCGCCTCCGCCCGGAGCGCGAGCACGACGTCGTCGTACTCCTCGGTGCGGCAGGCCGCGACCGCGATGTCCGCGGGCGCGGCCTGCCCGGACGCCATCAGCTCGCGGGCCCAGCGCAGCGCCTCCAGGACCTCGTGCCTCGGGGTCGCCGCGCTGCAGACCGCGACCGCCGGCCGTTCCGGCGCGCACGTGACGACGCGGATGCCGGCCGCCTCCACCCAATCCGGGACGGAGCGCGGCCCCGCCACCCAGGTCACGGGAACGTGCGCGACCAGGGATGCGACGAGGCCGCGCCAGCACGGCGGCACGTCCGGGAGCCCGACGATCTCGACGGGCCCGAGCACCCGCGGCGCGTGGGCGAGACGCGCCCGCGCGGCCTCGGCGAGGTCGACGGGCCGCATCATCCCGGCCGGCAGGCGGGCGAGGACGGCCTCCTCCAGGCGCCGGACCGAGGCGGTCCGGTCGGCCGGGTCGGCCGACCGCGCCAGGTCGAAGGCGGCCAGCCACGCCTTCCGCACGGTCTCGGCGGCGGCGTCGACCATGCCCGGCAGCGTCTTGATGGGATCGAGCTCGCCGAGGTCCGTTTCGGCGAGGGCGGCCGGCAGAAGGCTCTTGAGCGTCTCGTCGTCGACCGGTCGCGCGAAGCCCCCGGCGAGGCGCGCCACCATGCGCTCCACGGGCATGAGCTGGACGCCATGGTCGGACCGGCGCGCGGCGGCCAGCCGGCCGTCCGACATGGCGAGGCGGCCTTGGATCACCACCGTCCGGCGCGCCATCATGCGAATCATTTCCCCGACCGTCGACCGTCACCCATCTCCGGCGAGGCTGAAGAAACGGTCAAGCTCGTACGAGTCGCCCCGGCCCAGCCGTGCACAACCTGCTCGAACCTGACGATGGCCGAGGCTTTGGCTCCGCGCCCGGGCGCGAGCTTGCGCGCTCTTCCCGGCGCGCCCGTGCCCAGCGCGGCCCGCTCGGGGTCGCCAGCTTCCCCTGGGCCCGCTCGGCCGCGCCCGTCACCGGGCGTCAGGCTTCGGGCACGCCGTCGAGCATCTCGGCGGCCAAGCCCGGCATCCGCGCCAGGACGCCCTCGTTTCGCCGGGCCCAGAAGCGCCGCAGCAGCGTCTCCGGAACATGCTCGTCGTACTTCGCGGTCTGGATGGTCCCGACGAACACCGCGACGGCCGCGAAATCGCCCGGCACCATGCTCGCAACCCTGCGCAGGACCGCTCGGGCGTCGTCCGGGCTCACCCCGGGGAGCGTGACGCCAAGGTCGTGCGGCTCCGCCGGCAACCCGAGCATCGACAGGATGACCGCCAGGACGTCGCACGTCGCGCTGCCGCGCCACGCGAAGAGGTGAAGGTCGCGCCCGGTGTGCACCATCCGGGAGCGTCCCAGACCGAGGCGGCGGTAGGCCGACCGCCCCTCCGCGAGGAAGGTGCGGGCCCGCGCGTCGAGGTAGGCCGGCACGTCGTCGGCCTCGAAGACGCCGCGCATCTCCGCGAGGAGGCGGTCGTGCGTGGGCTCGGCGAACAGCCGCTCGAACTTCGGGATCACCCCGCCCCGGTGCGCGGAGACCTGCAGGACGTGGGCCCGCTCGTCCACCTCCTCGACCAGCCAGCGGCGCCCGGCGAAGACGACCAGGGTGCCCTGGGCGACCGCGTTGGTGAGCGGGATCGTGCCGAGCGCCCGGGTCCCGGCGACCAGGCGCCACTCCGCCCCGCTGTCGAACAGGGCGTAGAACTCGCGCGCGTGGACGAGGCGCTCGCCGCGCTCGCCCAGGAGCAGCGTGCCGTCCGGCGCCTGCTCGATGAGGCCCACCCCCGTCCGGGCCGCGCCGCGCAGCAGCTCCGCGAAGTCGCCCGGCGTCACCGAGGCGAACACCCCGGGACCGCAGAGAAGCCGATGGAGCGCGTCGGCCCGGGCGCCGCCGCGCTGCGCGATCACGGACAGGACCTGGTGCAGCAGGGCGGTCGCGAGCGCGGCGTCGCTGGCCAGCGGCGGCTCCACGAAGCGGGCGGCGAGCAGGCGGATGGCCGCGACCGCGCGCACCGCGTCCTGGCGAAGCTCGTCGAGGACCGAGGAGCGCGTGTCGAGCTCCTGCTCGCGGACGTAGATCCGGAGGATGGCGGGCACGCCCGGCCGCCGCCCCGTCCGGCCCAGGCGCTGCCGCAGCGACGCCAGCGAGCGGGGCGCGCCGACCTGGGCGACGGACCGCACCGAGCCGATGTCGATGCCCAGTTCCAGGGTGGAGGTGCAGACCGCGGTGGTCGGCAGGGACGCGTCCTTGAGGCGGCTTTCGAGCTCCTCGCGCAACTCCTTGGAGAGGTTGCCGTGGTGCGGGAAGAACTCGTTGGGGACCTCGCCCCGTTCGGCCCGGCGCCGCAGCCTGTCGGAGAGGGCCTCCACCAGCCGCCTGGAGCCGCCGAAGACCAGGTTGTTGCTGCCCCTCAGCGAGGCGAACAGGTGGTCCGTGATCGCGTCGAGTGCCGGCACCGGCCCTGCGCCGGCCGCGCCCTCCGCCTCGGCCCCGTCGGTGCCGTCGGCGTCGAGCGGCTCCAGGTAGCCGAGGATCCGAAGCTGGAGGTCCAGGCCGGCCCCGCCGTCCTGGAGCAGGCGGACGCGCTCCGGCGCGGTCGGGCGAAGCCAGGCCGCCGCAGCCTCGGCGTCGCCGATGGTGGCCGACAGGCCGACCCGTCGCGTCCTGCCCGGCGCGCCGAGGGCCTCGACACGTCTCAGCAGCGACGCCAGGTGGAGCCCCCGTGGGCCCGACAGGAGGGCATGCACTTCGTCGACGACCACGAAATCCAACGCCGCCAGCAATCGACTGGCATCGGCGGGACGCCGGATCAGCAGGGCCTCGACGGATTCCGGGGTGATCAGGGCGATGCCGGCCGGCTTGGCCAGCATCCGCGCCTTGGCCGATTGCGGCGCATCCCCGTGCCAGCGGACAAGCGGGATCTCCATCCGCTCGCAGAGCTGGTCGAGCCGCTGGAACTGGTCGTTGATGAGCGCCTTCAGGGGGCTCACGTAGAGCACCGCCAGGCCGGGTTCGGCCCGGCCGGCGATCCGGGTCAGGATGGGCAGGAAGGCCGCCTCGGTCTTGCCGGCCGCCGTCGCCGCGGCGACCAACACGTCGTCACCGCCGTCGAGGACGGCGTCGATCGCGCGCGCCTGGATGTCCCGCAGCCCCGTCCAACCCTGCTCCCGGATCCAGGAGCGGACCTCCGGGGCGAGGCGGTCGAAGGCCCCGTCGCGGAGGCGCCGCTCAGAGGCGGAAGCTGACGAGCTCATCGCCGGGCGCCGGGCTGGAGGGGACGTCGGCGTCCGCCCCGGCGTCATCTGCCTGGTCGTCGCTGCGGACCTCGACGTGCCCGAGCAGCTCCTTCCAGCCCGTGCCGGGGTTCTGCTCGATGACGGCAAGCAATTGAACGAAGGCGCGGATCGTGTTGCGCGGCGTCCGGAAGTAGGCCTCGCCGATCCGGTCGTTGCAGTGACCCATGAAGGCGCCGAGCGCCTCGTCCGGCACGAGGTGCCTGGCGGGGTCGCCGCCGGCGAACACCGCCCGGATGTTCGACAGCAGGATCAGCATGTCCTCCGGGGTCAGGTTCTGCAGCCGGATCACCGGGCCCGACAGGTCGACCAGGCCGCCCTTCGCGAAGGCATTCTCCGCCAGCCGGCTCTGGAGCGCCTGGTAGCTGTACAGCCCGCGGCGGGTGTCGAGCAGGAATTCCGGCGTGCCGCCCAGGGCCAGGCCGAGCCCGCGCACGTTCCCCTGCAGCACATCGTTGAGGATGCGCAGGACCTGCTCGAAGTTCTGGTTGCGCGCCTGCGCGCTCTGGAGCTTGTACAGGTTGACCAGCTCGTCGAAGACGACGAACAGGCCGCCGTAGCCCGCGAGCCGGACGAAGGCGGCGAGCAGCTTGAGCGCGTCGTAGACGTTGTCGTCGTCGACGATGGTCCGCACGCCCAGCGCCTGCCGGGCCTCGGTCCGCGTCGAGAACTCGCCGCGGAGCCAGCGCAGGGCCGCCGCCTTCAGCGCCTCGTTCCCGTCCTCGCTCCCGCGCCAGTACGCCTTCAGGACGACCGCGTAGTCGTAGCCCCCGACCTCGTCCTGGAGCGGCGCGAGCCTGCGGTCGATGACCCGCTCGACGGGCAGGCCGGCCTGTTGCGCCTCCTTGACCGCGTCCGTGACGAAGCGCTCGACGACGCTGCCCAGGGCGCCCCCGTCCGGCTTGGTGCGGGTCGCCATGTTGCGCAGGGCCTCGGCGTAGAGGGCCCGCGCCTGCCCCGCGCTGGCGTGCAAGCGGCGGTCCGGCGCGAGGTCCGCGTGCACGGTGACGAGCTTGCGTTCGAGGGCGACGAGCCGGACCAGGTTGAGGAAGAAGGTCTTCCCGGCCCCGTACTCGCCGATCACGAACCGGATCGAGGACCCCTCGTCGGCGACGCGGTCGATGTCGCGCACCAGGGCGGCGATCTCGGCGGCGCGCCCGACCTGGACGTGGCGCAGGCCCGTGCGCGGCACGACGCCGGCCGAGAGGGCCTGCAGGATCGCGTCACGGTCCCGCGGGCGGATGGTCGGGGCTGGCTGCATGGGGCTAGGCGGTGGTGCTGGGGAGCAGGTGGAGGCGAAGGTGGGCCGCGATGGTGACCGGGTCGTCGTGCTCGATCAAGGCCTCGTCGAAGCGCTCGAAGCCCCATTCGTTGATGGTCTCAAGCGCCCCGTCGGGAAACAGGCCGTTCGCGCGGGCCGCCCGGTCGAACGCCTCGCGCGGCATCGGGTCCGGGGATGCGGCGACCGCGGCGAGCAGGCCGGCATGGGCCGGATCGAGCCCGGCCGGGCCCGTGTCCGCCGGTGCCGGCGCGGGCGCTTCCGGGGCGACGCCACCCGGCGGCGAAACCGTGCCCGCACCTGACCCGGGCGCCGAGTCCTCGACGAAGATGTCCGAGAGCAGGCTTGCGACCGCCTGCGTCTCGCGGCGAACGCGCTCCAGCCGCGATGCGTCGATGACGACGCGCCCGGAAGCGCGGTCGCCGACGTCCCCGCGCGGTTGGCTCCCGTCGGCGCCCCGCGGCTCCGCCGACGCGGCCGACCCGAGCGGCCCGCGATGCAGGGCGGCGTAGATCCCGTCGGCCGGCAGCGCGAGGAACGCGTGCAACCGTTCGAGGAACCGCACCTCCGCGGGTTTGGCTTGACCGCCGGCCATGACGGCCGCGAGCGCCGCCCGCGCGCAGGCCTGGCGCTCGGACAGGGGGCGGCCCGCCAACCGCCTCAGGATCCCCTGCGGCTTCGGCGGGTTGCGGTGGATCGACAGGGCGTAGGCGGTCAGGCGGGATTTCTCGGCAAGGCTGAGGGTATCGGTGCCCCGGATCGCGGCGAGCATCCCGTCGGCGGCGCCCTGGGACACCGCGCCGTCCGACGCCGCGGCGAGGCATGCGGCCTCGATGACGCCGCGCAGCGCCAGGTACTCGGGGCGTGTCGCGTCGACCGGTGCCCCGGCGGCCCCCTTGAACAGGACGACCGCCGCATCGGCGTCCGAGGCCGAGGCGCCGGCGCGAGGTTCCGGCCCGTAGCGGCGGTCCGGTTCGATGCCGATGCCGACCCGGTCGAGCGCTTGGCAGAGCTGCGTCACGCCGGCCTGCGGCACGCGGCCTTCCTCCGGCAGCGGGATCTCCATCACCTCAAGCAGCCGGCGCAGGGACGTGGCCGGCATGGCCGCTCCGGCGGCGAACAGGGCCTCGCAGCGCTCGCCGACGGCCGTCCACGCGTCGCCTGCGCAGGCCAGGTCCGGCGGCAGGAGCAGGGCCGCCTGCACGCTCCCGCGGGCGTCCGGGCGCCTGCCGACGAAGCGGCTGAACGCATCGAGCTCGTCGGTGCAGGCCTCGACGAGCTCGCGGAGCTTCCTCACGGGGGCGGAGACGGCAGCGATATCGGGCAGGGACCCCGGCGCCTTGAGGTCCACCTGGAACGTCGAACTGGCGGCTCGATAGGACGCCTTGATCCGCGCCTTCGGCGCGCCGACCTTGAGTCCCTTCGGGTATTTGGCCGGGAACCGGAGGCGCCAGAGCGCCGCGAACTCGTCCGGGCATCGCGTCACCGGCGTGCGGAAGCCGCGGTCGGGCAGGCCCGCCAGCCAGAGGAGGGCGTCGTCCGCGTCGAGGGGCTGGCCGTCGGCCAGCTTCCGGCCGAGATGGACCCTGACGGCGAGCGGCAGTTCGTAGCTGTAGAAATTCGGGTCGAGGTTCAGCTCGGGACGCCGCTCCTCCGCCGCGGGCACCAACAGCCGGGCGGCCTCGACGAAGCTCCGCGCATAGGCCTGGAACGAGCTGTTCGCCCCGTAGATCGCGCGCAGGCGCTCGACCTCCGCGACCAGCACGGGCGCGTCGGCCGCGACCCCTTCCTTGAACAGCCGGTATTCCAGACCGTAGAAGTACAGGAAGACGAGCGCGATGCTGGCCGCGGGGTCGGAGCGCCCCCCGGCCAGCCAGTCCAGGTAGGCGCGGCGGCCCGCCGGGTTCAGCCCGTCGTACCGGCACCAGTAGGTCAGGCCGGTCGCCGAGCCCCGCCCCGCCTTCGCCACGGGAAGCGCGGGATCGATCAGGCAGTTCTCCCTGCGCCACGGATCCGACCCGAGCTTCTCGCCGACGTAGATCAGCCCTCCCGTCACCGTCAGGCCCTGGATCTCGACCGGTTCGCCGGGAGGGACCCAGCGCGCCGACCGGCCCCGCTTGCCGCGCCCCTCCGGCGAGGGTTGCGGCACGGGCGCGGGATCGTCGGGTAGGGGCGTGACCGTGAAGGCAGGCTCGACGTGCGCCTCGGAGGCAACCGCCTCGGGGGGCCGTCGACCGAACGTGTCTCGCGGTCCCTCGGGCGGGGCGCGCAGGGGCGTCGCGGGGGGTGCAAGGGAACGCGGGTTAGTGCGGGGCAGGAACGTGGCAGGGCGAGCGACGAACGGGCTGTCATACGCCTCCTGGGGCAGTCCCCCCGCCGCCGGCGCG
>NZ_NKUI01000147.1 GCF_014845115.1 Methylorubrum zatmanii
GATAGCGCAGGGCGCTGGCCTCCTGAATCTTGCGGCGGGCATCGAGGCAGCCCGGTGCGGCCAGCGCCCTGCGCTATCAGGCGCGCCAGGAGGCCCGGCTCGGCAACCATGACCGGGTCTGCGATACGCTGGACGAGATCGGCGACCGCTACCACGAGGCACAGGATGCCTTCGAGGATTGCGGAGCCGACATCGTGGCAATCGACCTGCGCAGCGAGCTGCGGGAGTTGCGCGTCGCCAAGCGTGTGAACCGCTGCGACTGACGGGCGCCTAGCGCTCCTTCCTCGACGATGCCGTCACGGCCGGCCGGGTCCCGTCAGGGGTCCGGGTGCGGTCCCGCACCGCCAAGCGTCGCCGTAAGGCGCACGTTCACCTTAACGATATCGATCCCTTCGCCCGAGGCTTCGCCATGATCGTCACCGAGACCCCTGCCCGTCCGCTGGCTTCCGAGATGCGGACCGGCCCCTCCTTCGCCGCGGCCCTGTGCGGTTTCCTCGGCTGCACCGTCGCGACGACGATGGTGATGCTGCTCCTCGGCAGCAGCGTCTGAGACGGAATCCGCTTGATCGGAGCGGGGTGCGTCTCGGCAAGCCCGCGCGGCGTTCGAGTGAAGCCCCAATCTCCCATCCCGAAGGGATCGACCGGATTGGCTACGAGGACAGGTCCCGCTGCGGTGCGGCAGGGACTTGCCGGGACGCCGTATCAGGGCGCGATCGACCACAGGCGGCTGCGGGAGAACAGCATCTCCGGCTTGCCGACCGACGCCGCGACCGGCGCCGCCGGGCAGCGCGGCGTCTCGATGCGAGGGGGCGGCGCGATGGCGGCCTGCGCGGGTGGCACCAGGCCGAGCCGCAGTTGAACTGCCGGATGCCGGGCGGCGGTGATGGTGGCGACGCCGGCGATGATGCAGCCCGCGATGAGGCCGAGAAAGAAGTTCGTCATGTGAATCGGGTTCCGGACCCGGTGCGGCGCAAACTGACCACGGCGAAGCACTCCTCCCCTTTCGGGGCGCCAATGCGGCGGAGGTTTCGCATACCGGCTTTTAACAAAGCGCATGCCACGGTCCCGCGCTGTGAGTCGCAGACGGTGCGGAAAGGACGCGGACGATGCACTATGGGGCCAATGCCTACGCGAAGGTGGCACGCGTGGCGCTCTCCCCTCGGGAGGCCGAGGCTGCCGTTCTGCTCAAGGCCGCCGGCCGCTTGCAGTCCCTCGGCGCCGAGGTGACCACGGGGCCCGCTCTCAACGAGGCTCTGGTCTTCAATCAGCGCGTCTGGACGATCCTGGCCTCAGCCGCGACCGAACCGAACAGCCCGCTGCCGATCGAGGTGCGCAACGGCATGGCGCAGCTCTCGGCCTACGTCTTCCGCACGATCCTCGAAACGATGATCGAGCCCACCCCGCAGAAGATCGAATCGCTGGTGACGCTCAACAACCACATCGCCGCCGGCCTTCAGGGCGATCCCGGACCGGGCGCTTAGAGCCGATCCCGGCCGCGTTGCGATCGGCTCTAAGTCTTTGTTTCGACGCGCTCTCTTGCACCGAACCGGCGTCCACTTCGGCGGAGAGCGCTCTAGGACTGGTGGAGAGACGTGAAGAGGCGGATCTCGGCCAAAAGCCGCGTGCGGGTGGCCGAGACGGAGCCCGCTTCGGTCAAGTGAATGCCGGATCAGGCGCGCTTCGGCGGCGAGACCTGTCCGGGCAATGCTGCGACCTGGGCAGCCACGCAAGGAAGCAGGACAGGCCGAAGCCGTCGGGCGATCCTGCTCAAGCGGTCTTGGCGATTCGCTCGCCCGTCGAGACGGAGGCTTCCCGCGCATAGGCCCGGGCCTTGAGGATGATCTCGTCGGGGATCTGCATCACCACCTCCCCGGTCTGGGAATCGGTGACGCGGAAGACGAGGCTCTGGCTGTCCGCGTCGCGGACATAGGCGCGCCGCTCCGCATCCGGCAGCTTCGTCTCCGCCGCCTCGGGTTTGACGTCGAGGGACACGGCGGGGTCGAGCGTCCGGGAGGTCTGCGCCTCGTTCCGCGCCCCGTCCGAGAGGGGGCGCAGGGGCATGATCGGCGACGTGGAGACGGGCGAGATCGAGGCCGCAGGCCTGATCGGATCCATGGCTGCATTCCTCCGGACATTCGGCGCGGGGACCGGTCCCTAGAAGATTGCCCGCGTCGCTACCGAACTCTTAACGCTCCGGCCTTGTCCCCCGGGAATGGCGGTGAGCCTGACCGGTCCGTGAAGATTGTCTGAAGATTTTGAGCGAAAGATCTGCGCAAAAAGGCCCGCCGCACCGGCCTGAGGTGGTGCGGCGGGCCGAAACGGACGGGCTGGCGGCTCCCGATCCGCCGGAGCGGCCGGCGGAGCGGCCGGGAGTCGTGTGAGGCCTTACTCGGCGGCGTCGACGTAGAGCTTGCCGCCCTCCTCCAGGAATTCCTGCGACTTCGCCGCCATGCCGGCCCGGCGCTCCTCCTCGGAGAGGGGTTTGGCCTCGCCGAGCACCACGCCGGCCTCCTCCATGGCGAGCACGTCGGCGCGCAGATCCTGCGTGATCTTCATCGAACAGAATTTCGGCCCGCACATCGAGCAGAAATGCGCCACCTTGTGCGCGTCCTTGGGCAGGGTCTCGTCGTGGAACGAGCGCGCCGTGTCCGGGTCGAGGGAGAGGTTGAACTGATCCTCCCAGCGGAAGTCGAACCGGGCGCGAGAGAGCGCGTCGTCGCGCAGCTGCGCGGCGGGGTGGCCCTTGGCGAGGTCGGCGGCGTGGGCGGCGATCTTGTAGGTGATGACGCCGGTCTTCACGTCGTCGCGGTTGGGGAGCCCCAGATGCTCCTTCGGCGTGACGTAGCAGAGCATGGCGCAGCCGAACCAGCCGATCATCGCCGCGCCGATGCCGGAGGTGATGTGGTCGTAGCCGGGGGCGATGTCGGTGGTGAGCGGGCCGAGGGTGTAGAACGGCGCCTCGCCGCATTCGCGCAGCTGCTTCTCCATGTTGACCTTGATCTTGTGCATCGGCACGTGGCCGGGGCCCTCGATCATCACTTGGCAACCCTTGTCCCAGGCGATCTGGGTGAGCTCGCCGAGGGTCTCCAGTTCGGCGAACTGGGCCGCGTCGTTGGCATCGGCGATGGAGCCGGGGCGCAGGCCATCGCCCAGGGAGAACGACACGTCGTAGGCCCGCATGATGTCGCAGATCTCGTCGAACCGCTCGTAGAGGAACGATTCGCGGTGCCCGGCGAGGCACCAGCGGGCCATGATCGAGCCGCCGCGGGAGACGATGCCGGTGGTGCGCCGGGCGGTGAGGGGCACGTGGGCGAGGCGCACGCCGGCATGGATCGTGAAGTAGTCGATGCCCTGCTCGGCCTGCTCGATCAGGGTATCCTTGAACACCTCCCAATCGAGCTTGAGCGGATCGCCGCCGACCTTCTCCAGCGCCTGGTAGATCGGCACGGTGCCGATCGGCACGGGGGAGTTGCGCACGATCCACGAGCGGATGTTGTGGATGTTGCGGCCGGTGGAGAGATCCATGACGGTGTCCGCGCCCCAGCGGATCGACCAGACCAGTTTTTCGACTTCCTCAGCGGCGGAAGACGTCACGGCGGAATTGCCGATATTGGCGTTGATCTTCACCAGGAAGTTGCGGCCGATCGCCATCGGCTCGAGTTCGAGATGGTTGATGTTGGCCGGGATGATGGCGCGGCCCCGGGCCACCTCCTCGCGCACGAAGTCCGGCGTGATGAAGGGCGGGATCGCGGCCCCGAAGTTCTGGCCGTCGGCGAGCGCGGCCTCCGCGCTCTTCAGCATCTCGGCGCGGCAGGCGTTCTCGCGGTGGGCGACGTAGATCATCTCCTCGGTGACGATGCCGGCCCTGGCGAACTCGTACTGCGTCACCATCTGGCCCGGTTCGGCCCGCCGGATCGTGCGCTCAGCCGGGCACGGGGCGACGAGCTTGTCGGCGGAGGCGAAGCCGTTATCCTCCGGCTTCACTTCGCGGGGCTTCACCGCCGCGTAGCCGCGCCGGGCGATCCAGGGTTCGCGCGCCGTGGGCAGGCCCTTCTCCAGATCGATGCCGGCATCGATCTCGGTATAAGGGCCGGACGGATCGTAGACCCGCACAGGCGCCTCCTTCGGGTCGGAGAGGGCGATCTCGCGGTAGGGCACGCGGATATCGGGGCGGCCGGGAGCCGCGTCATAGACCTTGCGCGAGCCCTGGATCGGCCCGGTGGTGACACTGGCGGGATTGCCGTTGGGGAGATCTTTGGGACGGACGGGTGCGTTCATCGCTGTCGCTCCTGGCGTTGGAGGCGACCCGTGGTCCCGACGATGGTGCGGAAGGCCGTTGCTGCCATGAGCAGCGGCCGCAGGTTCCCGTCCCTCCGCCGGTACGAGCCGGATCAGGTTCAAGGGTCAGGGCGCTTGCCCACTCTCAGCCCCGGCATGGGGCCCCCCTCGGAACAATTCCAACCTCTGCTTCGCCGCCGCCCTTGTCAATGCAGGGCCGAAGATCTGCCGATTCGGAGAAGACCGTTCCCGATTCGAGCGAATCCGGCTATCGAGCCTATGAAGCTTGACCGGTTGCCGCGGATCCGAGCCACTGTTTCGACGAAAAACTCACCAATTGCAGCGGCAATGCTCCTTTGGCGAGCCTCAACGGCGGCTTGGATGTGGATGACGCCCGTTCGACGGGTGGCCACGCATGCCGCTTTTGGCGACACACGATGGCGATGAGCACGATCATCCCTTTCCGCCGGCCCAAACCCGCGACACCGGCTCGCGCCGGCTGCGACGTGGCTGCCGTGGCAAGCGACCTTCTGGACGTGCTGGATCAGCTCGAAGGGCTGGTGGCGCGGGCGGCGCATATGGACCGGCCTCGCGGCGAGGTGGAGCGCAGCGTGCAGCACCTGCTCGACGCGATCAGCGCGGTGGAGCGCGCCTCCGACTGTCTCGGCGAAGGCAACAGCGTGTCCGAGCCGGCCTGACGGTTCGCCTCTGGAAGGAGGGAGGAGCTCGGCTCATGCCCCCGCGTTCAGCACGCTCGCCATGATCGTTCCGTAATGGCAGGCGGTCGCGGCCAGGACGAAGCCGTGCCAGATCGCGTTCTGGAACGGCAGGCTGCGCCAGACATGGAACACCACGCCGACCGAGTAGAGCATGCCGCCGATGGCGAGCAGCCACAGGGCGGAGGGGCTGAGCCCCGAGATCACCGATTCGTAGGCGAGCACGCCGCTCCAGCCCAGCATCAGGTAGAGCACGATCGAGACCCGGTCCCAGCGGCCCGGCATCAGGATCTTGATGGCGATGCCGGCCAAAGCCACCGTCCAGATCAGGGCGAGCAGGCTCCAGGCGACGGGGCCGGACCCCACCAACGCCACCACCGGCGTGTAGGTGCCGGCGATCATCAGGTAGATGAAGGCGTGGTCGAACCGGCGCAGGATCCATTTGCGCGGGCTGACCGGCCACATGTTGTAGGCGGCGGATGCACCGAGCATCGCCACCATCGCGGTGGCGTAAATCAGCAGAGAGGCGCGCTCGATCCAGCCGAGATGGGTCAAGGCCGCCGTGACGACCAAGCAAACCGCCCCGAGGCAGCCGAGAACGACACCGGCGATATGGACCGCACCATCCGCCCGCAGCTCGCTGGGCGTGTAGTTCCAGGTCATCGCGAGCGGGCGTCCGTCCTCTGCCAGAAACATCCTCTGCTCCTGTGTTGGCGAGGTATCTAATTCTAAACAGATGCGGGTCGTTCCATTGCTGAACTACCGATGCGCCCGCCCTCCACTAAAAAATTCGCCGTCGGCAACTGTCCTCCATCTTTTGCGCCGCAAGATAAGCCGTTTTCTATGCTGCGGCGCCGTCCGCTGCCGCTGGCGGGCTCAGGATCGGGATGGATGGCGACGGTTTCGTGACCCGGTCCCCGGGAGCCCGGGAGCAGGTTTCGCGCCACATGACGATGGAAGCGGCGACCTCAGGCCCCGCGTCCCGCCAGCGTCTCCAGCCCGATCGGCACGTCGCCGCCGGCCGGGGCCGATGCGGCCCGCACGCCGAAGCTGAGGCGGGCATGGACCGTCGCCATGACGAGCACCGCCATGGCGAAGACCTGATGCGCGAGCCCCGCCCAGAGCGGCACCTGCAGCAGCAGCGTCGCGATGCCGAGGCCCATCTGTGCCAGGGCGAGGGCGGCGACCCCCTTCGCCCGCCCGGCGGCGCCGCTGCCCGGCAGGCGAAGGGCGGCCTGGATGGCGTGGGCGAGGGCCACCAGCACGACGAGATAGGCGAACAGGCGATGGTTGAGCTGCACCAGGGCGAGGTTGTCGACGAAGTTCTCGATCAGGGGCACCTTGTCGAACAGCAGGCGGGCGGGCGGCACGATCATGCCGTCCATGTCCGGCCACGTGTTGTAGAGCAGCCCCGCCTTGGAGCCGGCCACCAGCCCGCCGAGCCAGATCTGCACCAGCACCAGGGCCGGCAGCAGGCCGGCGACGATCCGCACCGATCCGGGCGCGGGGGCGAGTGCCCGCGCCCGCGTGCCGGCGGCGAGCCAGACGAGGCCGGCGAGGATCAGGCTCGCGGTGGTGAGGTGGAGGGCGAGCTTGAGCGGCGCCACCGCCGTCATGCCCGGCTGGAGGCCCGAGGCGACCATGATCCAGCCGATCGCCCCCTGGAGCCCACCGAGCAGGCCGAGACCGAGGAGCCCGAGCAGCAGCCGGCGCCCGAGCCAGCCGCGCCACCAGAACCACGCGAAGGGCAGGAAGAACACGAGGCCGACGATCCGCCCGAGCAGGCGATGGCCCCATTCCCACCAGTAGAGCGTCTTGAAGTCGTCGAGGGCGATGCCCTGGTTGAGGATCCGGAATTGCGGCGTGTCGCGATACTTGTCGAACTCGGCCGCCCAATCGGCGGCGTTCAGGGGCGGGATCGCGCCGGTGACCGGCCGCCATTCGGTGATCGAGAGCCCCGAACCGGTGAGCCGGGTGGCGCCGCCGACCGCGACCATGGCCACCACGAGCACGGCCAGCAGGTAGAGCCACGCACGCACCGCGCCCCGGCCGGGGCGGCTGGAGGCCGCCGGCACGGCGTCGAAGCGGTCGGCGGGCGGAGCTTTTGAAAGTCTCATGGTCTCGGATGCCAAGTTTGGCGGCTGGGAAAACGGCCGGGTCGGGCTTACGGGATGCGACCGTCGACGCGCAACGCGGCGTATGACGCAGCCGCCCGGCGTTGCGGGGGAGGATGGGGACCGGTACGACCCTTCTCGGCCCGGAACGGGCGCGCCTTCCCGCTACGAGAGAGCCCGGCCCCATGCGCCGCCGCACGCGCACCCTGCTCGGAACCTTCGGTATCCTGGCCTTCGTGATCGTCTATGCGCCGCTGGCCATGGCGCTTGCCGACAGTCGCATTTCGGAAACGCATCCCGCGGTTCAGACGGTGATCTATTCGATCCTCGGCATCGCCTGGATCTTCCCGCTGATGCCCTTGATCCGATGGATGGACCGGCCGGACGATTAGGCCTTCGGACACCATGAGCCCCTTTATGGATGGCCCG
>NZ_NKUI01000148.1 GCF_014845115.1 Methylorubrum zatmanii
TGCCAGCGGCCTATTCCGCGACGGGACCGAGGTCACCGCGAGCCCAGATCACCGCGCCGCCTGACCGCCTCCGTCACCTAAAATCCTGCATAGCTCAGGATCAGGTCGGGCTGTATCTACAGGAACAGGCCAAGTTCGACCGCTTCGTGCTGACGTTGACTGGCCGCTACGACTGGGTGTTCCAGAACACGGTGGACACCACCGGCGCCGCGACGCAGCAGAACGACCGAGCCTTCACCGGCCGCGTCGGCCTCAACTATCTTCTGGCGCCCGGGCTTGTCCCCTATGCCAGCTACGCGACCACCTTCGCGCCGCAGCCGGGCACTGACGCCTCGGGACGCGCCTTTCGGCCGGCGACGGGGGACCAGATCGAGGCCGGCATCAAGTACCTGATCCCGGGCACGAACATCCAGGCGAGCGTCGCCGGCTTCGACATCGTGCAGAGCAGCGTGCTGCGCACGGATCCGAACAACATCGCCTTCCAGATCGCGACCGGGGCCGTCGAATCGCGCGGCTTCGAAATGGAGGCGATCGCCACCTTCGCCCCCGGCACCAACCTGACCCTGGCCTACACGCATCTCGATCTGCGCTATCTCAGCCAGTCCTCGTTTTCGGGGCAGGTTCTGGACGGCAATGCCCTCTCCGGCATTCCGGGGGACACTTTCACCGGCTTCCTGACCTACCTGTTCCCGCCGGGCTCGGCCCTGAGCGGCCTCACCCTGGGCGGCGGCATCCGCTTCAACGCCAACAGCTACGCCGACGACGAGAACACCGTCCGCAACCCGACCGTGACCTTGTTCGATGCGCTGCTGGCCTACGACTTCGCGGCGATCGATCCGAAGTACAAGGGCTTCCGCGCCCAGGTGAACGCCAACAACGTGTTCGACCGCGACTACTACACCTGCCAAGCCGGATTCTGCTATCGCGGAGCTCCCGCGACCGTGATCGGCAGCCTGATCTACCGCTGGTGACGGGAAGCCAACGGGGCGAGGATCGGCGCCCCGTTTGCGGGGGGCAGAGGCATCCATCCCGAACTCCAGCCACCCCGCTCAGGCCGCCATGGGCTGGCGCAGCGGCCTGATTGCGCTGGACCGTCCCACGGGGTTCGGGCAAAAGTGGCAATCGCACGGAGAAGGCGGGTGCAGGGAGGCGAGGGATGCGACAGCGGGCGATTCTGTCCGCGGGGCTGATGCTGGGCGGGTGCGCGCTCGGCGCCCTGGCGCTGACGGAAACCGGCAGCAGCCTGCTGGGTCGGGCCGGCCTGATCGTCACCGATCTGCGCGGCCGGATCTCCGGCCCGCACGCCTTCGCCCATAGCCCGACGCCCACGCAGTCCCGACCGCTCGCGCGCACCAGCGTGGAGGGCGGACGCACCGTGGTGCGGCTGTCCGATGCGGAGCAGGAGCGGATCGGCGTCGAGACGGTGCGGCTCGTGCGCCAGCCCCACCCGATCGAGCTGCAGGCCTACGGCACGATCCTCGATCTCGCCCGGGTCACAGAGCTGACCAACAGCTACGCCAGCGCCAAGGCGCAGCTGCAGACGGCGGAGGCGAAGGCGGAGGTGTCCCGCAGCGCCTATGCCCGTGCCCGCAACCTCGGACAATACGCGACTCAGGTCCAGTTGGAGACCGCCGAGGGCACCTTCCGCACCGACGAGGCGGCCCTGGCCGCCGCGCAATCGCAGCTGCGCACGCTCGCGGCGACCGCCCAGCAGGAATGGGGGCCCGTGATCGGCCGGGCGATCATCGAGCGGGCGCCGAGGATCACCCGCCTGATCGAACGGGCCGACTTCCTGGTTCAGGTGACCCTGCCGCCCGGCGGCGCGCTCAAGACGCCGCCGGAAACGGCTTTCGTCGAGGTGCCGCCGCAGAGCCAGCGCATCGCCCTGCGCTACGTCTCCTCCGCGACCCGGACCGACCAGCGCATCCAGGGGGTCAGCTACTTCTACACGGTGGCCGGCGACAGCGGACTTCTGCCCGGCATGAGCGTCATGGCCTTCCTCACCTCCGATCGCGCGACGACGGGCATCGCGGTCCCGGAAAGCGCGGTGGTGCATTGGCAGGGCAATGCCTGGATCTACCGAAGCGTCGGCGACGACGCCTTCGCCCGCCATCCCCTGCGGCTCGACGTGCCGATCTCGGCGGATGCCTTCGTCGTCGACGATCTCGGGCCCGAGGCGGAACTGGTCGTGACCGGACCGCAGGCGCTGCTCTCCGAGGAGATGCGCGGCCAGGGGCAGACCGCCGCCGACGCGGACGACGATTGAGCATGCCGACCGAACAGCGCGATCGCCCGGCGGCGCGGGCGGACGAGCCCGCCGCTTCCGCGCGCGTCGCCCCCTCCGGCCTGCAGGCCTCCCTCGTCGCCTTCGCGGTCCGCCGGCCGGGGATCGTCCTGGCCTCGGCCTTGGCGTTTCTGTTCTATGGTCTCGTCACCCTCGGCTCGGCCCAGTACGATGTCTTCCCGGAATTCGCGCCGCCCACGGTGACGGTGCAGACCGAGGCTCCGGGGCTCAGCCCGGAGCAGGTCGAGGTGCTGGTGACCCAGGCCCTGGAGGTGGCGATCGGCGGCCTGCCCGGGCTGACGACGATGCGCTCGAACTCGATCCAGGGCCTGTCGGTCGTCACCGTGACCTTCGGCTCGGGCAGCGACATCTACCGGGCGCGCCAGCTCGTGAACGAGCGCCTGGCCTCGGTCGCGGGCCGGCTGCCGCAGGGCGTGCTGCCGCCGACGATGACGGCGCTGACCACGGCGACGAGTTCCGTGCTCCTGGTCGGCCTGACCTCCTCCACCCGTTCGCCGATGGATCTGCGGACAGTGGCGGACTGGAACCTGCGCCTGCGCCTGCTCGCCGCCCCCGGCGTCGGCGAGGTGCTGGTCTATGGCGGCGACGTGCGCTCGATCCGCATCCAGATCCGGCCGCAGGATCTGATCCGCTTCCGCATCGGCATCAACGACGTGCTCGCCGCCGCCAGGAAGGCGACGGGGGTGCGCGGGGCGGGGTTCATCGACACCGCCAACCAGCGCATCGCCCTGCAAACCGAGGGGCAATCCCTGACCCCGGAGGCGGTGGCCCGCACGGTGCTGGTCAACGAGGGCGGGGCCAGCGTGGTCCTCGGCGATGTCGCCGACGTGGCCGACGCGCCGGAACCGGCCATCAGCGCGGCCCTGATCGACGGCCAGCCGGGGGTGCTGCTGATGGTCGGCGCGCAATACGGGACCAACACCCTGGACGTGACCGCCAAGGTCGAGGCCGCCCTGGCCGAATTGCGCCCCGGACTCGAGCGGGACGGGATCGTGCTGCGCACCGACCTGTTCCGCCCGGCAGGGTTCATCGCGCAGGCCACCGGCAACGTGATGCAGGCGCTGGTGCTCGGCGGCCTTCTCGTCGTGGTGGTGCTGTTCGTCTTTCTGTTCGACTGGCGGACGGCGTTGATCAGCGCCACGGCGATCCCGCTCTCGCTGATCGGGGCGGTGCTGGTCCTCGGCGCCCTCGGCCAGAGCCTCAACACCATGACGCTCGGCGGTCTCGCCATCGCCATCGGCGAGGTCGTCGACGATGCGGTGATCGGCGTCGAGAACGTCATGCGCCGCCTGCGCGAGAACCGGCGCTCGGGCTCGCCCCGGCCGGGCGCGCGGGTGGTGCGCGACGCCTTCCTGGAGGTGCGCGTCTCGGTCGCCTACGCCACTTTCGCGGTGCTGCTCGTCTTCCTGCCCGTCCTGGCGCTGACCGACGTGTCCGGGCGCCTGTTCGGGCCCCTGGCGCTCGCCTACATCCTCGCCGTCCTCACCTCCCTCGTCGTCGCCCTGACGGTGACGCCGGCCCTGGCCCGTCTGCTGCTCGCCGGGCGGGAAAACCTGCCGGTGCAGGATCCGCCGGTGACGCGGCTGCTACGGCGCCTCTACACCCGCGGGCTGACCCGCCTCGACAGGCACCCGCGGCTCGTGATCGGCGCGAGCCTCGTGACGATGCTGGCGGGGGGCGCCCTGCTGCCGTTCTTCGGCGGTGCCTTCCTGCCCGACCTGAAGGAAGGCCACCTCATCCTGCACATGGCCTCGGCGCCGGGCACGTCCCTCCAGGAGACCCTGCGGCTCGGCGCCCATGTCACCGCCGGCCTGAAGGCGGTCCCCGGCGTCCGCGCGGTCGCCCAGCAGGTCGGCCGGGCCGAGGCGGGCTACGATCTCGGGGGAACCCACGACAGCGAGATCCATATCGACCTCGAACCGGGGCTCGACGGCGCGGCGCAGGAGCGGGCGGAGGCCGGCATCCGCGCCCTGATGGCGGCGACGCCCGGCGCGAGCTTCTCGCTCAAGACCTTCCTGACGGAGCGGATCGAGGAAGTCGTCTCCGGCTTCACCGCGCCGGTGGTGGTCAGCCTCTACGGCACGGATCTCGACCGGATCGAGGCGGCGGCGCGGGACGTGGCGCGGGAGCTGGCCGAGGTTCGCGGCGCCGCCGATGTCCAGCTGAAATCCCCGCCGGGCCTGCCGCAGATCACCGTCAGCCTGCGCCAGGCCGACCTGCGCCACTGGGGCCTCGACCCGATCGAGGTGCTGGAGATCGTGCGCACCGCCTATCAGGGCGACATCGTCGGCCAGGCCTATGAGGGCAACGCCGTGTTCAACGTCGTGGTCGCCCTCGACCGCGCCGCGCGCACCCGCGTCTCCACCCTCGGTGACCTGCCGCTGAAAACCCCGAGCGGCAGCTATATCCGCCTCGCCCATGTCGCGGAGGTCTACGAGACCTCCGGCCGCTACGCCGTCGGCCATGTCGGCGCGCAAAGGGTGCGGGTGGTGACGGCCAATGTCGAGGGGCGCGACGTCGCCTCGTTCACCGAGGCGGCCAAGCGCAAGATCGCCCGCGAGGTCACGCTGCCGGCCGGCGTCTATGTCGGGTTCGGGGGTGCCGCCGAGGCCCAGGCCAGGGCGCGGCAGGATCTGGCCCTGTATACCGGCCTCGCCGGGCTCGGGATCGTGCTGCTCCTGGCCATGGTCACCGGCTCGTTCGCCAACCTCGCCCTCGTCCTCGTCAACATGCCCTTCGCCTTCGTCGGGGGCGTGCTGGCGGTCGGGGCGACGGGGGCCGTGATCTCGCTCGGTTCGATCGTCGGCTTCGTGACCCTGTTCGGCATCTCCCTGCGCAACACCATCATGATGATCGCCCATTACGAACATCTGGTGCTGGTGGAAGGGCGCGCGTGGAATGCGGCGGCGGCGATCGAGGGTGCCGCCGATCGCCTGGTGCCGATCCTGATGACCTCCCTCGTCACCGGGCTCGGGCTGCTGCCCCTGGCGCTCGGCGCCGGCGAGCCGGGCCGCGAGATCGAGGGCCCGATGGCGCAGGTCATCCTCGGCGGCCTCGCGACCTCGACCGTGCTCAATCTCGCCGTGCTGCCGGTGCTGGCCTGGCGCTTCGCCCGCTTCCGGCCGCGGGAGAGCGTCGTCTAGGATGCCGGCCGGCTTTGCGTAGGACGCGCGGAGCGCGTAGAGAGCAGGCACCGACCGGCCCCCCTTCGAGACGAGCGGCCGCCCGCAACCCGGCGGCCGGTGCCCGCCATGCTGATGCAGACCGAATCCAAACCCGCCGACCCGAAGGCCGATCCGGTCGCCCGGCGCCGCACCTTCGCGATCATCTCGCACCCGGACGCGGGCAAGACCACGCTCACGGAGAAGCTGCTGCTGTTCGGCGGAGCGATCCAGCTCGCCGGTGAGGTGAAGGCCAAGCGCAACCGCGTCTCGACCCGCTCCGACTGGATGGGCATCGAGAAGGAGCGCGGCATTTCGGTCGTCACCTCGGTGATGACCTTCGAGTACGGCGACTGCGTCTTCAACCTGCTCGACACGCCGGGCCACGAGGACTTCTCGGAGGATACCTACCGCACGCTCACCGCCGTCGACTCGGCCGTGATGGTGATCGACGCCGCCAAGGGCATCGAGGCGCGCACGCGAAAACTGTTCGAGGTGTGCCGGCTGCGGGACATCCCGATCGTCACCTTCGTGAACAAGCTCGACCGCGAGGCCCGCGATCCGTTCGAGACCCTCGACGAGATCGAGAAGACGCTCGCCCTCGACGTGGCCCCGGTCACCTGGCCGATCGGCCTCGGCCGCAACTTCGCCGGCACCTACGAACTGGGTCAGAACCGCGTCCGCCGGCTCGATGCCGCCGACGATGCCGGCATGATCACCGTCTCCGGTCCCGGCGATCCGCTGTTCGACACGCTGCTGACCGAGAACGGCGCGGCCGATGCATGGCGCGAGGAGGTGGAACTGGCCGAAGGCGGCCTGAAGACCTTCGATCTCACCGCCTTCCGCGAAGGCCATCTGACGCCGGTCTTCTTCGGGAGCGCCTTGCGCAATTTCGGGGTGCGCGACCTGATCGACGGGCTCGCCCGCTTCGCCCCGCCGCCGCGGGGCCAGGAGGCCGACAAGCGCGCGGTGCAGCCGACCGAGCCGAAGATGACCGGCTTCGTGTTCAAGATCCAGGCGAACATGGACCCGAACCACCGCGACCGCATCGCCTTCATGCGGGTCTGCTCGGGTCAGCTCCGGCGCGGGATGAAGGCCAAGCTCGTGCGCACGGGCAAGCCGATGTCGCTCTCGGCGCCGCAATTCTTCTTCGCCCAGGACCGGGCCATCGCCGACGAGGCCTATGCCGGCGACGTGGTCGGCATTCCCAACCACGGCACCTTGCGCATCGGTGACACGCTCACCGAGGGCGAGGAGATCGTGTTCCGCGGCGTGCCGAGCTTCGCCCCCGAGATCATGCGCCGGATCAAGCTCACCGACGCGATGAAGGCCAAGAAGCTGAAGGAAGCGCTCCAGCAGATGGGCGAGGAGGGCGTGGTCCAGGTCTTCGTGCCGCAGGACGGCTCGCCGGCCATCGTCGGCGTGGTCGGCGCCCTCCAGCTCGACGTGCTGAAGGAGCGGCTCCAGGCCGAATACGGCCTGCCGATCGACTTCGAGACGAGCCGCTTCACGGTCTGCCGCTGGATCGAGTCGGATTCGGAGACCGAGATCGACAAGTTCATCGATTCCCACGGCTCGGCCATGGCGAGCGATCTCGACGGCGCGCCGGTCTTCATGGCCACCACCGCCTTCTCCCTGCGCTACGAGGAGGAGCGCTGGGAGAAGATCCGGTTCACCGACGTGAAGGATTATCAGAAGCGGGCGGCATGAGCGGGTTTCCCGCTCCTGCGCCGCCCGCCCCGCCGGCCTCAAGAATCGTAGTCGAAATCGAGGGAGCGCTCGAAGGCGAGGGCGCTCATCTCGCGCCCCTTCGGATCGGCGACGGAGACGTTGCGAAAACCGCGTCGCGCCAGCTCCCAGGTCTTTTCGAGGGCCTGCTCGTCGGTCCCGCAGGCGAAGGCCAGCGTCCGCCCGGAAGGGTCCGTTCCCGTTACCTTGTACATGGCTGCCCTCCTGTCCGAGCCCGAAAGATAAGCAGGCCACCGGCCCAGCGAAGGGGCCGCGCGGATTGTGCCGCGCCCGAGCGGGCGCTCCTGCCTCGCAGCGTCTCCATGCCCGCCCGGCCTCAGCCGAGCAGGGCGGCCTTATCCACCTCCAGCGCCTTCGCCAGTTCGTCGAGCGCCTTGTGCTCGCTCTCGGTGATGCCGCCCTTGTCGGCGACATCCGCCGCGATGAGGAAGACGTGCTGGCGCTGCTCTTGCGGACGGTCGGCGATGGCCGCGACCTGCTGCAGGTTCTCCAGCCGCCCGGCACGCAGCTCCGCCCGGGCCAAGGCCTCGAACAGCGCCCGCTCCAGGGCCAGGGTATCGTAGGATTTCTCCAGGATCGGGTTCGCCCGCATGCTGACGAGGGCCGCCTCGATCTCCTCCTCGTCGGTGTCGCCGTCGGCCACGATCACGTTGGCCGCGGCGGAGACCGCCGCCTGCATGAACACGGCATCGCCGGCGTAGGACATCACCACCCGGTTGAAACGCACGAGGGCGTCCTGAAAAAACCCCATCTTGCTCTCCCGAGGTACCCTATCCGGGCCGTCGCAGGTTCCGACGCGGCCGTAGAACCGTCAAGATAGGGCGAAGACCCGAAAGGTGGTTCCCCGGCCCCGGAAAGGGCGGATCGCCCAGAAGGGGAGCTTCAGAGTTCCGCCGAGCGCCGCGACAGCTCCGCCCGCAGGTGGCGCGCCGCTTCGACCAGGGCCGCATCCCGGCGCTGGCGCGGACGGGGCAGGGCAATGGAGACATCCGCCGCGATCCGCCCCGGGCTGCCGGCCAGCACCACCACCCGGTCGGCGAGATAGACCGCCTCGTCGATGTCGTGGGTCACGAACAGGACCGTCTTGCCGGTCTGCGCCTTGATGCGCTGAATCTCGTCCTGAAGCCCTTCGCGGGTGAAGCTGTCGAGCGCCGAGAAGGGCTCGTCCATCAGGAGCACCTCCGGCTCCACCGCGAGCGCCCGGGCGATGGCGATCCTCTGGCGCTGGCCGCCGGAGAGCTGGTGCGGCCAGCGGCCGGCGAGGTCGGACAGGCCGACGAGCTTGAGCATCGCCGCCGCCCGCTCGCGGCGCTCGGACTTGGCGAGGCCGTGCCGCTCGAGGCCGAAGGCGATGTTGTCGATCACCCGGCGCCAGGGCAGAAGCCGCGCATCCTGGAAGACCAGGGCCATCGGCGTGCGGGTCGCCGGGTCGGTGTCGAGGGTGACCGTGCCGCCGCTCGGCTTGGCGAGATCGATCAGCACGCGCAGCAAGGTCGACTTGCCGACACCGGATTCGCCGACGATGACGAGGAATTGGCCGCGCGGCACCGCGAGGTCGAGGGCGGAGAGGATCTCGGTGCGCCGCCCGTCCCGCTCGTAGGCGAGGCTCAAGCCGCGAATGTCGATGATCGGGGAAGGGGTCGTCATGCGCGCCACCGCAGCAGCCAGCCCTGCAGGGCGACGAAGCCGGTATCGAACAGGCCGTAGAGGGCGGCCATGGTGAGCATGTAGACCACGACGATATCGGTGGAGAGGAGCGAGGAGGCCTGCATCATCCGCGCGCCGATCCCCGGAACCCCGAAGATCTCGGCGGCGACCACCGCCATCCAGGCCTGACCCAAGGCCGTGCGCAGGCCGACGAGGATGCCCGGCGTCGCGGCCGGCAGGAGGATCTTGGTCAGCCGGGGCCAGGCGCCGCGGAAGCCGAAGGCCTTGGCGACCTCGATCAGATCGCGGTCGACCCCGCGCACCGCGCCCTGCGTGGCGAAGAACACGATCCAGAACACGCCCACCGCGATGATGAACACGGCGGCCGAGGGCTGGACGCCGAACCAGATGATCGCGAAGGGCACCCAGGCAAGGCCGGGGATCGGCCGCAGCAGCCGCACGATCCCGGCGGTCAGGCTCTCGAACCAGCCGAACATGCCGGAGGCGAGCCCGAGGGCGATGCCCGCCCCCGCGCCGGCCACGAGACCGACCACGTAGTGGCTCAGGCTCTCGGCCACCGCGCGCGGCCATGCCCCGCCGGAGATCTCCCGGGCGAAGGCGGCCGGGATGGAGGAGGGCGGCGGCAGGAAGGCCGGGTTGATGAGGTCGAGCCGGGGCGCGGCCTCCCACAGGACGAGGAAGGCGGCGAGCCCCGCGGCCGCGAGGGCGGCCGAGCGGAACGAGGTCATGGGACGGCGATCGGGCTCAGGGGTGGAGCGGCGGCATCACGGCTTTGTGGCCGCGTCGAAGGGCTTGGGATCGAACAGGCCATCGGTCGGCGCTTCCTTGTCCAGGGTGCCGATGGAGACCTGATAGGCCTGCATCTTCTTCGTCGCCTCGATGATCGTGCGCGGATCGACGACGAACTTCGCGGCCGGCGACGACAGCGCCTTCTGGATCGTGGCGACATCGGTGATGCCCTTGCCAAGCGCCGCCTCGACCGGCCCGGCGGCCCGGGCCGGATCCTTCTTCAGGAGGTCGGTCGCCTTGACCAGCGCCGAGACCAAGCCTTCCACCGCCTTCGGGTTGGCATCGGCGAACTTGCCGTAGACGGCGACCACGGTGCCGGGCTGGTCGGGGAACATCTCGCCGCCGGTGGCGATCAGCCTGATCTTCGGATTGCGGCCCTGGACGATGGTCAGCGCCGGCTCGCGGATCGAGGCGCCGTCGACGGCGCCGGCGAGCAGCGCCTGCTGCGTCGCGTCGATGCCCATGGAGACGATCTCGACATCGGCCTTGTCGGCCTTCGCCACCTGCCAGAGCCAGTGCTGGAGGGTGGTGTTGGGCACCGAGCCCGGCGGCTGGGTGGCGAGCCGGGCCGGGCGGCCCTCCTTCGCCTTGAACTGCTTGAAGGCCTCCGCCTTGGACGGGGCCGATTCGAAATAGGGGGCGAGCTTGGGGGCGGCCACGAACACCATCTCCTCGATGGCGGTGGCGGCCACGACCCGCACATCGATGCCCTTGGTGCGGGCCACCGCGAGCGGCGCGATGCCGGCGACGTAGACGTCGATGGTGCCCGAGGCGAGCGCCTGGATCATGTTCGGCCCCGACTCGAAGGTGGTGAAGGCGGGGGCGAGCCCGGCTTCCTTCAGCCAACCCTCGCCGTTGGCGACGAAGATGGGTGCCGCGCCGACCACCGGAATCACGCCGATGCGCACGGGCACGGTCTGGGCGGCGAGCGGGGCGGCAAGGAGAACGGGGAGGGCGAGAAGCCCCGCGACCAGGGCGAAGGCCTTGAGCAGATTGCGCATCGAAAGGGGTTCCAGGGAAGCGGGACAGTGCCTCCCATGGCACAGCACGCCCGATCTTCCAATCTCAGGCGGCGGTCAGGCGCGCTGCGGGACAGGAAAGCTTTGCCGGCCCGCAACGGAACAGCTGTTCCGGTCCTGCCGTTTTATCCAGCCGAACGCGGCAAAGCTGCCGCCGGCAGACAAGAGGATAGGTCACGCCATGAGCCTCATCGGCAGCATCGTCAGCAAGATCCTCCACCCGTTCGGCTCGTCGGAGGCGCAAGCCGCCGAGGCGGCCCCGTCGTCCTCCAAGCCTTCGGAAGTGCAGGCCCAACCCTCCTCCGGCGGCGGCAGCGCGCCGGCCTCCACGCCCACCAGGGGCGGCGCCCCTTCGGGCGGCTCGGTCGATGTCGAGGCCGTCCTCAACGATCTCGCCGCCAAGAACCCGCAGAAGCTGAACTGGCGCACCTCGATCGTCGACCTGCTGAAACTGCTCGATCTCGATTCGAGCCTGCACGCGCGCCAACAGCTCGCCGACGAGCTGCATTACAGCGGCGACAAGAACGACTCGGCCTCCATGAATGTCTGGCTGCACAAGCAGGTCATCAAAAAGCTTGAGGAGAACGGCGGCAAGGTGCCCGCCGACCTCAAGGATTGATCCTCGCGCACCAGCGCAA